>JAJZQV010000095.1 GCA_021803025.1 Actinomycetes bacterium
GCGACTTCTGCGACCTGCAGGCGGGGGGGATGCTCGAGGAGAGCCTCGACCCCCTCCATCTCGTCGACATGGTGGAGACCCGGTACCGGGAGCTGTGGTCGGAGCTGACCGGCGTCGAGGAGTTCTCAGGCTCGGAGCTCGGCCGCATCGAGAGCCGGGTCCGCCGGCTCAACGCGCTCGGCTTCGACGTGGCCGAGCTCGACATCCAGACCTCGGACGACGCCTCGTACATCCGGATCCAGCCCAAGGTCGTCGACGCCGGCCACCACTCCCGTCGGCTCCTGCGCCTGACGGGCCTCGACACGGAGGAGAACCAGGCGCGGCGACTCCTCAACGACCTCGACACGTACCGCGTCCGCACCGGCCAGCAGCACCTTGACGAGGCGATCGTCGCCCACGAGTGGCTCACGGACGTGTTCGAGCCCGTCACCCAGATCGTCCCGACGGACCTCACGGCGAAGCGCGAGCCGGCCCAGCTGTTCCACGAGGTGCTCGACTACCGCTGGTACCAGTCGCAGCGCGAGAACCGCGACGTCCCGCTGACGGAGGCGACGCACGGCTACGTACGGGACGTGCTGCGCAAGCTGCCCGACGAGGCCATGTCCGCCGATGCCCTGGCGCCCCTCGAGGGCCGACAGCTCGCGGACCCGTACGACCCGTCGAAGGGTTTCGTCGAGGCGAGCGACGAGGCGCCCCCGTACGACCCGTGGGAGGCGGCCGCCGAGGCCGACGAGCCGGATGCGGGAGGCGCCTACTTCGACGTCGCGGCGATGCGTGCGAAGGCTGCGGCCAAGGAGGCGTCCAGGAAGGACGGCGCGGTCAGGGGCTCGGTGGCCGCCAAGATCCCGGCTGAGGTCGATGCCGTCGACTGAGGGCGCGTGCTGGCCCGCCCGGCCCGTGTCGGTTTACCACGTTAACCCGGAAAGCCTGAGGTTCTCATGGCGGATCTGCCATGAGAACGTACAGCTCACCCACATAACATGGTGAACCGCGGGTCCCGGGCGCCGGCTGGCCCCTCGGCCGAGGCTTGGGGCGCCGTGCGTCCCATAGACTCCCCCCGTGACGTTCCGGCTGTACGACTCCGCGACCCGTGAGGTGAGGGACCTCGAGACCGTGGTCCCCGGTCGGGTGTCGATCTACCACTGCGGGCTCACCGTCCAGTCCTCGCCGCACCTGGGTCACATCCGCAAGGAGGTCGTCTTCGACGTCCTGCGGCGCTGGCTCACGACCAGCGGCCTCCACGTCACCGTCGTCGCCAACGTCACCGACATCGACGACAAGATCCTCGCCAAGTCGGCCGAGGCGGGCGTGCCGTGGTTCGCCCACGCATACACGTTCGAGCGGGAGCTGCACAGGGCCTACCGCGCCCTCGGCTGCGAGCAGCCCACGTACGAGCCGCGCGCCACCGGCCACATCCCCGAGATGCTGACGATGGTCTCAGAGCTCATCGAGCGCGGGCACGCGTACGTGGCGACGGACGGCTCCGGCGACGTCTACTTCGACGTGTTGAGCTGGCCCTCGTACGGCGAGCTGTCGCACCAGCGCGTCGACGACATGGTGCCCGCGGAGGACTCGGACCCGCGCGGCAAGCGCGACCCCCGCGACTTCGCGCTCTGGAAGGGCTACAAGCCGACCGAGCCGGTCACGGCCTCATGGCCCGCTCCGTGGGGGCGGGGCCGTCCGGGATGGCACCTGGAGTGCTCGGCGATGGCCATCAAGTACCTCGGCGACGAGTTCGACATCCACGGCGGCGGCATCGACCTCCGCTTCCCGCACCACGAGAACGAGCTCGCCCAGGCCCGCGCCTCCGGCCACGCGTTCGCCCGGTACTGGATGCACAACGCGTGGGTCACGGCCGCGGGCGAGAAGATGTCGAAGTCCCTGCTCAACGGCGCCCTGGTCAGCGAGGTCACGGCTCAGTACCCGGCACGCGCCGTCCGCTTCTACCTCGCGGTCCCCCACTACCGCAGCTCGATCGAGTACAGCTCCGAGTCGCTCAAGGAGGCGACGGCCTCGCTCGCACGCATCGACGGCTTCGTCGACCGTGCCGTCGAGCTCGTGGGACGCGTGGAGACCTCGTACGAGACGCTGCCGGCCGGTTTCGTCGCGGCGCTCGACGACGACCTCGGCACGTCCACGGCCATGGCCGAGGTGTACGAGCTCGTACGCGTCGGCAACCAGGCCCTGACGGCCGACGACGCCGACGCAGTCCGGTCAGCGCTCGTGTCGGTGCAGAGCATGCTCGACGTCTTCGGTCTGCGTGCCGACGACCCGGTTTGGCAGGGGGGCGACGACGCCCGGCTGCGACCGATCCTCGACGGCGTGATCGCCGAGCTCCTCGAGCAGCGACAGGCGGCCCGGGCCCGCAAGGACTTCGCCGCAGCGGACTCGATCCGCAACCGCCTCACGGGCCTCGGAGTGGTCGTCGAGGACACCCCCAACGGACCTCGATGGAGCGTGTGATGGCAGGGAACTCGTCGCGCCAGGGCGCGGTACGCAAGACCGGCAAGGGCATCGGCGCCAAGGGCCGTACAGCCGGGTCGGGCGGACGCGTCCGCCGCGGCCTCGAAGGCAAGGGCCCGACGCCGAAGGCGGAGGACCGCCCGTACCACAAGGCGTACAAGGCCAAGGAGGCCGCCACGCGGACCCCCCAGACCTCGCGCCGTGCGAGCAGCGCCGGCCGCACCGGCAAGCCCGGCGCCGGCCCGGAGTGGGTCGTCGGCCGCAACCCCGTGCTGGAGGCGCTGCAGGCGGGCCTGCCCGTCCGTACGGCCTACGTCGCGGAGGGCGCCGAACGGGACGACCGCCTCCGCGAGATCCTGCAGTTCACGGCGACCAACGCGCTGCCGATGCTCCAGGTGACACGGGGCGAGCTGGACAGGCTGACCGGCGGCGCCGTCCACCAGGGCGTGGCGCTCCAGCTCCCGTCGTACGAGTATGCGCACCCTGACGACGTCCTCGGCGACGCGCTCGACGCCGACGCCGGGCTCGTGGTCGCGCTCGACCAGGTGACGGACCCGCGCAACCTCGGCGCGGTCATCCGCTCAGCCGCCGCGTTCGGGGCCCAGGGTGTCGTCATCCCGGAGCGCCGTTCGGCCCAGATGACGGCGGCTGCCTGGAAGACGTCCGCAGGGGCGGCGGCGCGCATCCCGGTCGCGAAGGCGACGAACCTCAACCGGGTCCTGACCCAGGCGGCCGACATGGGCTTCACCATCGTGGGCCTGGCCGGTGAGGGCGACGTCGAGGTGAGCGAGCTCACGTTCGACGGACCCGTCCTGCTCGTGGTGGGCAGCGAGGGCGAGGGCCTGTCGCGGCTCGTGCGCCAGAACTGCACCGTCCTGGCCCGCATCCCCATCGCCAGCTCCGTGGAGAGCCTCAACGCGGGCGTCGCCGCCGGCATCGCACTGTACGAGATCGCGCGCAACCGCTGAGGGCTCTACGCTCACGCCCGTGACGAGCCCTCGCAAGATCATCATCGACACCGACCCTGGCGTCGACGACGCCATGGCGATCTTCTACGCCCTGTCGTCGCCGGAGCTCGAGGTGGTGGCGCTCACGACGATCTTCGGCAACGCGACGACTGAGACCAGCACGCACAACGCCCTCGCGCTCCTGGCGCTCGCCGGCCGCAGCGACATCCCGGTGGCGCGCGGGGCGGACGTGCCGCTCGTCGCGACGTACAAAGGCCCTGTCGCGTTCGTCCACGGGGCCGACGGCCAGGGCAACGCGGGCATCCCCGCCTCGCCGACCCCGGCGGTGGCCGAGAGCGCCGCCGAGCTCATCGTCCGCACGGTCATGGCCGCTCCGGGTGAGATCACCCTCGTACCGGTCGGCCCGCTCACGAACATCGCCCTCGCCATGCGGCTCGAGCCGAGGCTGGGCGAGAACCTGCGCGAGATCGTGCTCATGGGCGGCAACGCGTTCTGCCCGGGCAACGTCAACCCGTCCGCGGAGGCGAACATCCACAACGACCCGGAGGCGGCCGACATCGTCTTCGGCGCGGCATGCCCCATCACGATGGCGGGCCTCGACGTGACCCAGAAGGTCCAGATGACGACGTCGGACCTGGCGCGCATCGCGGCCATGGGCAACCCGCGGGCGGCGCACCTCGCCCGGATCCTGCCGTGCTACGTCGAGTTCCACAGCCGGTACGACGGGCTCGACGGCATCTTCGTCCACGACTCCACCGCGATCAGCTACCTCCTCGCGCCCGAGGCGTTCACGTGGTCCGAGCACCCGGTCCGCGTCGACTGCGGCCAGAGCTTCGGCCGGGCGAAGACCATCGCGGACGAGGCCGTGGGCAACGACAACGCGGCGTGGGCCGGTCGGACGGCTGTACGGATCCTCACCGGCGCGGACTCCCGGCGCCTCGTGGAGCTGGAGCTCGACCGGCTGGACCGCGGCTGATGGAGGCCCGCAGCCGATTTCGGCCGTCTCGATCGACCTGAGCCGCCTGTACGGAGGGCTGGGTCCCATCGAGACGGCCGATTTCGGCCCGCGAGTAGTGCACTCGGGCCCCCGCCGGGTGCTGCTGCCGGCGATGGAGACCCTCGTCCTGGCGGGCGCGGACGGTGACCGAGGGGTGTCGCCGACCACCGATAGGCTGAGCCCGCCAGCCAACGAGGGAGAGTCCCGTGAGCGACGTCACCGCCACCGCCAGCAACGCCTACCGCCAGATCCTCGAGGTGATCGGGTCCGTCGAGCCCCGGATCGCCGCCGCGACGAAGCAGGAGCTGGCCGACCAGAGGGGCTCCCTCAAGCTCATCGCGAGCGAGAACTACGCCTCCCTGCCGGTACTGCTGACAATGGGCACCTGGCTGAGCGACAAGTACGCCGAGGGCACGGTCGGACACCGCTTCTACGCCGGCTGCCAGAACGTCGACACCGTCGAGAGCGTCGCCGCCGAGCACGCGCGGGAGCTGTTCGGCGCCGAGTACGCCTACGTGCAGCCCCACTCCGGCATCGACGCCAACCTCGTGGCGTACTGGGCGATCCTGTCCCACCGCATCGAGTCGCCGACCCTCGAGCGGCTCGGCGCGAAGACCGTCAACGACCTCGGCGAGGAGGACTGGGAGGCCCTGCGGCGCGAGTTCAACACGCAGCGGGTGATGGGCATGGCCCTCGACGCCGGCGGCCACCTCACCCACGGCTTCCGCCACAACATCTCGGGCAAGATGTTCCAGCAGCACTCGTACGGCACGGACCCGACCTCCCAGCTCATCGACTACGACACGCTGCGGGCGGACGCCAAGGAGTTCAAGCCCCTCATCATCGCGGCCGGCTACTCCGCCTACCCCCGCCGCGTGAACTTCGCGAAGATGCGCGAGATCGCCGACGAGGTGGGCGCGACGCTGTTCATCGACATGGCCCACTTCGCGGGACTCGTCGCCGGAAAGGTCTTCACGGGCGAGGAGAACCCGATCCCGTACGGCCACGTCATCGGCTCGACCACGCACAAGTCGCTCCGCGGCCCGCGAGGTGGCTTCGTGCTCGCGACGGCCGAGTACGCGGATGCGGTCGACAAGGGCTGCCCGATGGTCCTCGGCGGCCCGCTGAGCCACGTCATGGCCGCCAAGGCCGTCGCGTTCGCGGAGGCACGTACGGAGTCGTTCCAGCGCTACGCCCAGGCGGTCGCCGACAACGCGAAGACGCTCGCCGAGGGGCTGCTGAGGCGCGGGGTGAAGCTCGTCACGGGCGGCACGGACAACCACATCGTCCTCATCGACGTGAGCGCGTACGGGCTCACCGGCCGCCAGGCCGAGTCGGCGCTGCTCGACTCCGGCGTGGTGACGAACCGCAACTCGGTGCCGCAGGACCCGAACGGCGCCTGGTACACGAGCGGCGTCCGCATCGGCACGCCCGCGCTGACGAGCCGCGGTTTCGGCGCGGACGAGTTCACCGCGGTCGCCAACCTCATCGCCGACGTGCTCGAGGCCACCTCGCCCGCACCGACCAAGTCGGGGGCCCCTGGCAAGGCCAAGTACGTGCTGGACGACGCGGTGGCGAAGAGTGTCCAGGGTCGTGCCGACGAGCTGCTGTCGGGCTTCCCGCTGTACCCCGGCCTGGAGCTGTAGCCCGGGAGGCGACCGTCCGAAGGTCGCCGCGAGGCCTCACCGTCCGAGGACTGTGCCGCCGTTCACGCCGAGGATCTGGCCTGTCGTCCAGCCGGCGTTGGGGCCGAGCAGGTAGGCCACGGCCTCGGCGACCTCCGCGGCACGGCCGGGGCGTCCCATGGGGATCTGCGAGACCCGGTCGTCGAAGATCGCGGGGTCCTTGGCGATGCGAGGCTGCCAGAAGTCGGTCTCCGGGACGAAGCCGGGCGCGACACAGTTCACGGTGATCCCGTCCTTGGCCAGCCGCCCGGCCATCCACCACATCCAGCCGTGCACGGCGGCCTTCGCCCCCCCGTAGGACCCGGACCCGCGGATCCCGGCGATCGAGGAGATCGCGACGATCCGCCCTTCCGGGCGCGCCATGAGAGAGAGCAGCCCCTCCGCCGTGAGGATGGTCGTCATGAGGTTTCCCTCGAGGTTCGTCCGCCACTCGGAGGCGACCTTGTGGAGGCCCTCCCCCGCCCCCGAGCCGTTGCCTCCCGCGGCGAGGACCAGTCCCTCGATGGGGTCCCCGGCGAGGTCGCGCGCGAGGTCGGTCACCTCGTCGGCGTCCGTGAGGTCGCACGGGTGGGTGGTGACCTCGGCGGCCCCTGCGGCCCGGAGCCGCGCGGCGGCGTCGGCCAGCACGTTCTCCCGGCGCGCCACGAGGTGGAGCCGCGGCGACTCGGCGCACAGCCGTTCGGCACACGCGTACCCGAGTCCCGTACCGCCTCCGGTCACGACAATCCTGCGGCTCATCGCTCCTCCTCACGTCTCGGCTCGACCCTAGCGAGTACGAGCCGGTCAGGAGCAGGGTCTGCAACGATCAGCGCGCGAAGAGGCGTCCCCGGGCAGCGTTGACGAAGGCGTCGAGCGATGCCGGCAGCTGCTGGAGCTGCCAGTCCGCCGGCGCGTGGTACCAGGAGAGGTCCGTGGGGTCGGGAACTCCCTCGTCGTCGTCGCTGGTGGCGAGCACCCGTACCCAGCGCTCCCATCCCCCGAGGACGACCGCGTAGGGAAGGATCCGCGAGACGGTCGCGTACTCCTTCCCCTTCGGGAGCTGGTCGGTCGGTGCCGTGTCGAGGTCCATGGCGAGCACGCGCAGTCCGGCCAGAAGCTCGGTGCCGGCGGCGGTGCGCGACGGCATCTCGTCCGCGACGACGAGCAGGCCGACCGCAGGGGCGACGACGGCCAGGCCGAGGAGACCGTACGTGGTGAACGCCGCGAGGAGCAGCAGGACCACGATGGCAACGGCGAGGACCACCCAGGCGAGACGAGACCAGAACGCCCGGACGTGGTCGGGCCTGCGCGAGAACCAGCCCCGGGAGACGACCTCGTCGTACAGATCGGACTGCACGGCGGCGATGGCGGGGATGACACCGGCGGCGAGCTCGGACACTCGCGTCTGTCCGCCCTCCGGCGCGATGACGTCGAGCAGGCGGGTCTCGAACGGCAGGAGCTCGTCGGAGCCCGTACGGCGCGTGAGCGTCCAGTCGGTGAGGTCCTTGACCGCCGGCAGCTGGGTGATGAGGAGATGACCGCGCACGGCGAGGTCGAGGATCGTGCCGATCACGTCGAGAGGGTCCACGTGCTCGTCGACGATCGTGCCTACGTGCCCGGGCCGGACGTCGTCGACGACGTGGAAGTCGGCCTCACCCGCGCCGACCGGTACGAAGTGGGCCACGGTCCGCGGCCGCGCCGAGGCGGCGTCCCGTCCGGTACGCCGGTACAGGAGCCACACCAGCCCACCGCCGAGAACCAGGGCGGCAGCGGCGGCGAGCAGCTGCGACGGACCGGGGGTGAAGGCTCGGTCGAGGGACCAGCGCAGCGACCGGTTCTGCGTGACAGCGACGACGCCCCCGTCGAACCGCATGCCCACGGTGACGACCTCGCCCTGCCCGCGGGGCCCGTCGGTGAACTGGAGCCCCCGGGAGTCGTGGGTTCCGCCGGAGAACGTGCCGCAGGTACGGGTCGAGGTCGGGGGACCCGAGACGCAGGTGTAGTCCCGCGCGATCGCCTCGGACGCGACCGATCCCGACACCGCGACGACCGGTACGGACAGGCCCTGCAGCACGCGCCACGAGAAGTCGACCATCCCGTCGTCCGCTCGGGTGGTGGCACCCAGGACCGAGTAGGAGATCGTCAGCTGTGACACAGAGGCGGTGGGTACGGACACGATCGTGTACCCGGTGCCCGTCGTCACCTTCGGCTGGAGGTCCTTGCCCCCGGAGACGACCCGGATGTCGCGGATCGTGTACGTGTAGCGCACGCCGTCCGCCTCGTCTCGGAATGTCGCGAGCCGCTGGGTGAGCGTTGCGGGCGCCGGCCCGTCGAACGTGACCGTCTCGGATACGGACAACGTCCCGTCGGAGCGAAGCGTGCCGTCGACGACGTACGAGGCGGCCTTCTCGCCATCCGCATGGGCCGGGAGGGCGACCACGGCGAGCGCACCGCCGAGGACCACTGCCGCGAGAATGCGCCTGCGCCAGCGCCCCATGCGCGTCCTGCCTCTCTTCACCGCCCAGACCCCGCGATCCTATCTCGTGAGCTTCCTTCCCCCTTGGCGTTCTGCGGCTGTTCCCCGGACAGCCCTCGGGGCTTCGACCGGTCAGTAGGGTGGACGCGTGACCGACCCGCCACAGGGAACCCAGCCATGGCAGGCCACATCGCCTGCGGCGAGTCCGCCGCCCTCGTGGGGGGCTCCGCCTTCTGCGACGCCGTCGTGGCCCGGCAGGCCGGCATCGGAGACTGAGCCTCCGGGCAGCACCCCACAGCCGCAGTCCCCATCCCCGGGACCCGGGTACGAGCCGGTGCCTGAGTCCCACGCACCTGCGTCCGGCCCCCGCCGCGCGTACGGAGACTGGCCGACGTCGTCGTCCGCGTCCCCGGCAGGCTGGCCCCCGCAGCGCCCTTCCTCTCCCGCGCAGCCGCCCAATCGAGCCGCCGGGCCGTACGACTGGCAGCCCCCGAGCCAGGCCTTCCCGTCGTACGGGCCGGCGCAGGCGCCGCAGTACGGCTCCCCGCAGGCGCCTCAGTACGGGTCGCAGCCGACGCCCTCGTACCGGTCGCCGCAGAACCCCGCCTACGGCAGCCCCCAGGCTCCCTACGGCTACCCGCAGCAGGGCAGCTTCCTGGCCGGACCCCATGGCCAGCCACCCCCTGCCCCGCCCCCGTACGGTCCTCCGGGGGGGTACGCCCCCCAGTGGTACGCGCCGCAGGGGTACGCGCCCGGAGCCACGCCCTGGGCCTCGACGCAGCAGTGGGCGCCCCCGTCCGGGTACCCGCCCTTCTACCAGGGCGGCGTCACCCCGGGCCAACCGTACGGTCCGTACGGGCCGGAGACCCCCTATCCGCAGGGCCCACGGCGCCGGAAGGGACAACGCGGCAGGACGCTGCTCGTCCTGCTCTCCATCGCCATCCTCGTGGGAGCCGCCCTTCCCATGATCAGCACGATCGCGTCGTCCGGCTACGCGAACTCCGCGTACGTGCCCCCTCAGCCCGACCCGAACCCGCCCGCACTTCCCAGGATCGCGAACGGTACGAGCGCGCACGACACAGTGACATCCAGCGCGCTGTACGGGCAGACCGTGCCCAACCCCACGAAGTGCACGGTGACGACCATCGACCTTGCCGCGGCGAGCGAGTCGGAGCTCCAGTCGCACATGAGCGACGTGGTGGCCTGCCTCATGCGCGTGTGGGACGTCACCGTCACCAAGTCCGGCTACACGATGCCCCGCCCCCCGGTCGTGGTGTACTCCGCCGCGATGGCCACCGCCTGCGGCAAGCTGGCGACGCTCAACGCGGCGTACTGCGGGTCGGACCAGAAGATCTACTACGCGACCGACCTCCCGCAGACCATCCCGAGCCAGCTGCGCTCCTCGCGCTTCATCGTCGAGGTGATCGTCGCGCACGAGTTCGGACATGCTGTCCAAGCGCGTACCGGCATCCTCACCGCGGCGCACGGCCTCGCCGACTCGGCATCCAGCCAGGCCGAGTCCCACGAGTGGTCGCGGCGTACGGAGCTTCAGGCCGACTGCTTCGCCGGCCTGTTCATCCGGTCCGTCTCGAAGTCGACTGGCATCACGCAGCAGGACCTCGACAACATCGCCTCGCTCATGATCGCGTTCGGGGACGACTCCCTGAGCAAGACCAACGGTGTCGACGGAGGTCACGGGCTGGGGACGACGCGCAAGTACTGGATGCAGCTCGGCCTCGCGTCGACGTCGACGAGCGTCTGCGACACGTTCACCGTCGCCTCCGACGAGGTCCGATGACCGTCCAGACCGCTGCCCTCGTTGTCGTCGCCCGTTAACCTGACGAGCGTGACGCAGCCACCGTTCGGCAGCTGGCCGGGTCCTCAGGCCCGGGCGGCCTACCCCATGGCGAACAGGTTCGGATACCCGACCGGGCGACGGCGGCGACGCGGCGGCGGCCTCAGGAGGCTCATCAGGGCGATGTTCGGCCTGGTCCTCCTTGTCGGGGTGGCTCTGGCGGTGACCCACTGGCTCTCGGGCGCCACGAGCACGGGCGGCGGCTACGTCAACGAGAGCTACACGCCACCTCCGCCCGACCTCAACCCGCCGCCCCTGCCCAGCGTGAGCACGGTCGCCCAGGCCCAGGACACGGTCACCAAGGACCCGATCTATGCGCAGACGGTGCCAGGACCGACGCTCTGCCAGGTGTCGCACATCGACCTCACGAGCGCGAGCAGCGCGCAGCTTCAGACGTACATGACGAACCTTGTGGGCTGCCTCATGGCGGTGTGGAACCAGCCGGTGGCACGGGCCGGGTACGAGCTGCCGCGACCGCCGGTCATCGTGTTCACCTCGCCGGTCACCACCGGGTGCGGCAAGCTCCCCACCGAGAACGCCGTGTACTCCGGCGCCGACCAGAAGGTCTACTACACGACCGACCTGCCCCAGATCCTGCCGCCCAACCTGCAGAACGCGCGGTTCGTGGTGGAGATGATCATCGCGCACGAGTTCGGGCACGCGGTCCAGGCTCGTACCGGCATCCTCATCTCGTTCAACGGCCTGGAGAGCGTCGCCTCGACGAAGTCCGAGAAGAACGACTGGTCGCGGCGCGGGGAGATGCAGGCGGACTGCCTGTCGGGCCTCTTCATCAACTCCGTGTCGAAGTCGGCCGGCCTCACCCAGCAGGACTTCGCGAACATCGAGGCGACGGCCAGGGCGGTCGGTGACGACACGATCAAGGGGACACGGAACGTCGACGGCAACCACGGCCTCGCGGCCAACCGCGAGCACTGGGTGCAGCTGGGGATGTCGTCGACGAAGGTCAGCGTGTGCAACACGTTCGTGGCGCCGGCCTCGTCCGTACGGTAGAGGGCACCAGTTCGACCGGCGTACTCGGGTCGGAGATGCAGCGCGCCGTGCCGGCCGCGAGCGTCTCGCCGGGCTTCGCTACTCGGAGGAGCGCACGACGAGCGCGGTCGCGATGGCCGCTACACCCTCGCCGCGACCGGTGAAGCCCATGCCGTCGGTCGTCGTGGCCGCGACCGACACGGGCGCTCCGAGCGCTGCGGAGAGCACCTGCTCGGCCTCCTGACGCCGGGCGCCCAGCCGAGGCCTGTTGCCGACCACCTGCACCGAGACGCTGCCGATCTCGTACCCCGCGGCGCGGACCCGGCGCGCGACCTCGGCGAGGAACGTCACTCCTGACGCGCCCGCCCACTCAGGGTCGGCAGTGCCGAAGTTGGATCCCAGGTCGCCGAGCCCGGCCGCGCTCAGGAGCGCGTCGCACGCCGCGTGCGCCGCGACGTCTCCGTCGGAGTGCCCCTCGAGCCCCGCCGGCTCGTCCGGGAAGTGCAGGCCGGCACACCACATCGCCCGCCCGTTCTCGAGGCGGTGCGCATCCATGCCGATGCCCGTGCGGGGGATCATCCGCGAGCCCTCACGATCGCCTCGGCGACGGCGAGGTCGTACGGCTCGGTGATCTTGAGCGCCTCGCGCGATCCGGGGACGAGGACGACCTCGTACCCGACCGACTCGCACACCGCTGCGTCGTCGGTGTAGTCGCGGCCGGCGGCCGCCGCATGCGCGCTCAGCAGCGCTTCGCGGGCGAAGCCTTGAGGCGTCTGCACGGCCCGGAGCCCGCTCCGGTCGACGACGATGCTCCCGGCGCCCGCGACCTGACGCACGGTGTCGCTCACCGGCACGACGGGGATCGCCGCCGGCGCCCCGGCCCGAACAGCGGCCACGACGTCCCGTACGACATCGGCAGGTACGAGCGGACGTGCTGCGTCGTGCACAAGGACCACCTCTCCCGGCGGAAGAGCCGCAATGCCACGAGCGACGGACTCCTGGCGGGTGGCACCCCCGACCACGACGGCGAACGGTACCGACGCCCCTACCAACGCGTCGGCGAACGTGTCCTGGAGGCCGTCCGCCACGACGACCACGACCTGCGTCACGCCGCCCGCCGCGAGCGCGTCGACCGACCAGCGTACGAGGGGGCGGCCCGCCAGGACGCGCAACGCCTTGGGCACCTCACCCCCCAGGCGAACGCCTGAGCCGGCCGCCACCACGATGGCGACGACCGGCTCTGGGGACGTGTTCTGTGTCACTACGAGGCGAGCACCTCGTCGAGGAGCACCTCGGCCTTCTCATCGGT
>JAJZQV010000096.1 GCA_021803025.1 Actinomycetes bacterium
GGCAGCAGCTCTGACCGCCGCCGGCTGGCGGGCAAGCGTCGTCGATCAGTGGATCGGGCCGACCGGTGCCGTGGAGGGGATCCCCGACGGGCTAGTTGTCGCGGCGCTGCGCGAGACGCCGGGGACGGCCGTCGTCGCCGACGACGGGTCAGCCGACACGGATGCCGCAGCCGGAGCTGGCCGGGTTGTCGATGCGCAGGCGACGTCCGCCGCAGGCGTCCGCGTATCGGGCATCGACACTGCGGCGCTCGCCGCGTGGGCGACGTCTCGCGCTGACGAGCGAGTGCTCCGGGCGTCGCTCCTCGACGGATGGCGGACGCAGGTGCACCCGGTCGTGCGAGTGGCCGAGGTCGTGATCGGCCCCGCCAACCCGGGCGTGGCCGGCGACTACCGCTCGTTCGCCCACCTGGTCATCGGTCAGCTGCCGAGCGCCGATCACGGCGCGGGGTCGGACGCCGAGGCGGCAAGTCGTCTCGCGAGCGAACTGCGCGCCCTAGACACAGACGCTCGTACGCGCCGCTTCGAGGCTCTGATGGCCGCTGCGGACGCATCCCACCCGGCGGACGCCCTCCGCATCTCGGGGGAAACCCCGTTCTTGACCCGCGAGCAGCTCGTATCAGCCTTGGGTGATTTCGCGTTCGCGCCGTATGCGGTGCCGGGGGATGTGCTGGGGCCGATTGCGACCTCGGCGGGGACGGAGCTCTTCCTCCTGCGCGCTCGGTTCGTTGGCACGCTCGATGACCGGTCGAACGCGGCAGCGGTCGAGGCCCGGTCGACAGACGACCTCCTGGCCATGGCGAGGCGCGTGGCGCCAACAGGCGAGTGGCCGCGCGCTGACGGGACGCTGTGGCGAGCGCAGGACGAGGGAGACGGCGATGCCGGCGCCGCCGCTGCCTTCGGGAGCACCATGCTCGGGGCACGATCGGACCCATTCACACTCGCGGGCGAGATCGTGGTGGCCCAGCCACTCGAACGATCCACTGGCCCCATCCCGGCCGGCGCGCTCACGAGGCTGGCGGTCCGCGGCTTCGATGCCTGGCTCGCGGGGCGCATTCGGGCGGCGGGGGTCGTCAGCGACCCGGAGCCGCTGCCCGGGATCACCGTAGAGGCGGCGTCGCCCGAAGGGGGTGGTGTACCCAGCGCCGGCGCGATCGCGACACCGCGCATCCCGTTGGTCTCGGGCCTCCCCTAGACGTCCAGGGCCGACTGCTGAATCGGCCAGCGGGGGGCGGCGGGCGTCTCGTATGCTCCGGGCCATCGACCCCGCCGTCGGCGGACGAGGCCAGAGGGAGGTTCCCATGGGGGGATCAGGTCCGCGCCGCCATCGCGCCCACGCGCGTCTTGCCGCACTGTTCGCCGCACTCGTCGCTACCTCCGGGTCGGTGGTCCCACCCGCCGTCCATGCGGCCTCGCCAGCTCCCTCGGTGCCACCGCCCATCGCGCAGCCCCCGGCCGTGACCGCCCCCGGAGGCCCCACCGTGGTTCCGGCCGGTGCCGCCCCGATCGTCCTCCGCACAGCCGGCGGCTCGGCATCCGCCGTGCAATCGGCCCCCGGTCGCAACGACGTCCCAGTTCGCTCCGTCGACCGCGCACCCGCCCCGCCGACCACCAAGACCGAGTTGGTGAGCCAGCGAACCGAACACACACGGACGTTCGCGCTCCTTCCTGCTCATCGACGCGCTGAGCATGACGAGCCTGCCCGATCTGGGCTCGGACGAGGCAACGCACCCGTCCGCACAAGGCGACCCGACATTCACCTACGACTTTGCCGCGAGCTACGTCGACGGCTCCATCCACTACTTCAACGATGCCGGGCTCCTCGTCCGGGTCGGGGACCGCAACGGCCTCATTGCCGGCCAGGCGCAGAACAAGACCGACATCGCCTGGTCGGTGACTCCCAACGTGGCGGGCCAGGCGGCCTTCATCCTGGCCTCGATCCACGCACCCAGTGACGGAAACGGCTATGCACGCCGGATCGATGTGGGTCACACCGGGGGCGTGGTGAGCTTCACGGAGGTTCTCGGCTCGAGCGCCAGCCCAGCGACGGGGCGCAGCACCAAATTCACGGTGTCCGGCGGCAACGTCACCTCGATCAAGCCCGACCGTCAGCCGGTCGACTGCCCGGTGGCCGCCGCGGCCGGTTCCGGCTGCGTCTTCCTCCAGTACGACCCCACGAACACCCATCAGCTCACCTACGTGAGCGACCCGCGCTGGGATGGCACGGTCGGCGCCGCCGCAGACTACCGCTATCACGTCACCTACGGCGGGACGCCGATTGTCCCGATGGCGATCAGGGACTCCTCGAACGGGGACACGGCGCTTCTCCAGGTCGTCAACTACGCGGTGACCGGCGCCGTCTCGCCCGCGAGCACCCGCGTGCTCTGGCAGGATGCCGCCGCTGCCCGCGCCAGCGACGGCATCTACACCGATCTCACCGCTGACGGCATCGCGCTCGACGAGTACGTGCCCCTGCCATGCTCGGGCACCGCCTGCTCCACGAGCGCGCCGTCCACGGCGAACCTCGCGAACCAGATCGCCGTGGCCCATGAGCTCGACGGCGGCGCCCAGGTCAACACCGAGGTCGCCTATCGCTGTCCGGCCGACCCGACGGTCGTCCCTGGGTGCAGCGGCAGTACCGCCGAGCGGGTGGTCACTCGACAGGCGACGCGCCGGGCGGCGGGCGTCGACAACTTCAGCGACCCGCTCGTGGGAGCCGAGGTCGCGTGGCGGCAGACGCCCGACGAGTACGCGTCGTCCCTACGCGACTCGGCGAACAGCAACCCCGACCTCTACCGAACCACGGTGGCCTACGACGAGTTCGGCCGCGTCACGACGAGCTCCTCGGACGCCTACAACGCCCGCTCCGACTATTCGTCAACCGTCGAGAGCACCAGCCAGTTCTCGGGCAACCTCGTGGGCTACTGGCGGCTCAACGAGGCGTCCGGTGCGACGGTGGCAGTGGACGCCGCGCCGGCCCCGCACAACGGGACGTACACGAACTTCACCACCGGCATCGGTGGCGCGGGTCCCCTGGTCAACGACGCGCTCACGAAGGCCCCGACTTTCGACGGGACCAACGACTACGTGGCGATCCCGACCGCGGCGACCGTCTCCGGAACCTTCACGATCGCGGCGTGGGTCCAGCCGACCACGGCCAGCGGCACGACGGCGTACACCTTCCTCGGCAGCCGGACCTCGACGGGCACGACCTTCGACGTGAAGCTCATCGGCGGCAACAAGATCCACGGCGATCTCGGCACGGGGACTGCGTGGCTCACGACCACTGCCGACGCAACATTCAACTACACAGCCGGACGCTGGTACTACATCGCCTATGTGGTCACGCCGGCGAGCTACAGCATCTATGTCGACGGTGCGTTGGTCGGGCAGGGGTCCCTGTCCGGCAGCGCTGTTCTCGCCAGCACCGCCAATCCGCTCCGGATCGGCCAGAATGGCCTCGGCGGGGAGTACTTCTCGGGCGCAGTTGGCGAGGTTGCGGCGTGGGCGCAGGCGCTCACGCCGAGCCAGCTCCAGAACCAGTGGCTGGCTGGTCGGTCGATCGCCCAGACAGCTCTCGAGACGAACTACGACCATGCCTGGCACCCGACCCAGGTCGACGACCAGTACCTAGCCTCGGGCGGCTTCGAGTCCGGCTTTACCGACTGGGACTTCGGCCAGGGCAGTGGCGGCTCCGTGTGCACGACGCAGGGCGGGACGTGCGCTGTCCACAGCGGTTCCGCGGCGTTCTCCACGGGCGTGAGTGGCAACGCGCAGCAGGATGTGGCGCTCGTGCCGGGCCAGACGTTCCGCGTGCAGGCATACGCCCAGCGCTCGTCCGGGACGACCAACGGCATCATCTCGGTCTACTACTGGAAGCGCTCGACCAGGTCTTGGGGTGGGCTCGTCTCGGCGTACGCCAATAGCACGCCCGGATCGTGGGCGTCCTACGCGTGGGACGTGACCCTGCCGCTCGACACGGACGGCCGCGTCCGCGTGGCGCTCTGGACGTCGGGCGGCAGCGGCTCGGACACGGTCTACTTCGACGACGCGGCGGTCTTCACGTCCTGGGCCAATGCCACCTTCAACGCCAACGGCACGGTCGACCGCAACCAGGTGCTCACGCCCGGTCAGGCCGGGGGCCAGCCTGGCGGGGTCGTCCCGACGATCGACGTTGCGCATGCCTATGCAGCCGATACCGGGACCAGCGGGTTCACCCCGCACCCGGCGATCTGGCCGACGACGACGACGACGAACTACGTGGACGGGGTCTTTGACCCGACGCGGCCCGATGAGGACGTCTCCTCGACGTCGACGTACGACTCCTGGGGTCGGACGCTGGTGGCCACAGATCCGGACGGCGTCGCGAAGACCACGGCGTACGCCTCGACCGCGGCGGCGAACGGCTACCTCACCGACATCGCCTCGGTCACCGACAGCCTCGGAGACGTCACGAGCACCACCTACGACCTGGTGGGCAATCCGCTCACGGTCAGGGACCCACTCCAGCTGGTGACCACGAGGACGTACGACCTCGCCGACCACCTCCTGACCACCCTCACACCGGCTCCCGACAGCGTGACCTCCAAGTCCGTCTACGACGCGTTCGGCTTCAAGGTGGAAGACATCGCCAACTGGGTCGACGGCACGCCGAGCGCGGGTGGCTCGGACGATGTCGTCACGCAGTACCTCTACGACGCGAACGGCAACCAGATCCAGGTGGACCGGGACTGCGCCAGCGGCACACCAGGCGGCGCTTGCGCCGGGACCGGCTTCATCGACGCGCGGACGAAGACCGCGTACGACCTGCTCGGCAATGTGGTGGCCAGCACCGTCTATCCGCTCTCGGGCGGGGCGGGCGTGGCCCGGACCACGACCTCGTACTTCGAGACGACGCCCGGCCCGAGCTCGACGATGGTCACGCGGCCGAAGGCCTCGGCAACGCGCGGGCCGATCGCGCCCTCCGCCACGGCTCCGATGGCGCCCCCGAGTTGCCCCGACACCACCCTGGCCGCGACGCTGTGCACCAGCGCGGCCGTCATGCCCGGCGCAGCCGGGACGACCGTCTCCGGCGTCGACCTCGACGGGAACATCGTTGGGGTCACCGACACCTACGGCAAGGTCGCGCGGACGTTGCGCGACGTGGGCGGGAACGCGGTCTTCTCGGTCGTGAACTACGCCGACGGCGTCTATGACCCCGCGGCGCCGGATACGGACCTCGTCACGGCGACCATCTACGACCTCGCGGGCAAGGCGATCAGCACTGTGGATCCGCTCGGACGCGCAACGAACACCACACGCGATGCACTCGAGCAGCCCACGGTCGTTGCCAACCTCGACTCGACCGGGTCGACGGTCAGCGTCGCGAAGACCGTCTTCACGGGCGGCGGCCGGATCGACCGCACGTCGCTGCCCGATTCCAGCACGGCCGCCGACACCGCGAGAACGTGGAAGAAGACGGTCTACGACCGCGCGGGGCGCGCCATCAAGACGATGGACCACTACGACGTCACCGGCAGCGCCGGCCTCGCGTCGGACAGCTTCGAGGGCCCCTCCCTGAGCGACCCGAGCATCGCCGGTGACGGCTCGAGCGAGTTGTGGTCGACGGCCACGGGCGTGTTCATCTCTGGCGGAGCGGCCGCCACCGAGAACCATGGGGCTGCGACTGCCGTCCGCGGCACCTCCAGGCTTGACGTGGCGCCGACCGCGACAGGGCAGGGCGTCGAGTGGAAGCTCGACGGCACCTTCCGCTCGGGCCGCGCCTATGACGCGAGCATCTGGGTCAACGCGCCCGCCGGGACCACCGTCCGCGTCCGGCTAGGCACGGCGTCCGACCCGTCCACGGCTGCGACGAGTGATGTCGCGGGCAATGGCGGCTGGCAACGCCTCTCCGCGCCGATTTCCTGGACCCCAACGGCGGATCGCTCCGGCGCCGTCCTCGCCGCATACGACGTGACCGGCACGGGGGCCTTCAGCCTCGATGATGCGGTCGTCTGGGACAGCGCGGCACCCGACCTCAACGTGACGAGCTCCGAGACCGCGTACGACGCGACCGGTCAGATCGTGGCCTCCGTCGTGCCGCCCGGCGTTCCTGGCACCGACGAGCCAATGGTCACCACGACGGCGCGTGACGTCCTCGGTCGGCCGAAGACCGTCACCGTCGATGCCATCGCGGGCGCGGGAACGGCAGACAGCGTCAGCAACCTCGCCACCGTAACGGTCTATGACGCGCTGGGCCGGACCACGAGCTCGACGGATCCCCGCTCGGTCCTCACCGCGTACGCCTACGACCGCCTCGGCAACGTCACGACCACGGTCCAGAACTACCAGGACGGTGTGGCCTCGGGCCAGTACACCGACGACGACGTCACCTCGACCTTCGCCTATGACGCGGTTGGCGAGCTGACCGGGTACTGCCCGGCGGCGCAGGTGTGGGCAGGCGGCTGCGACCCGACATCGGCAGGCAGCGCGCAGGCCTGGCACTACGTCTTCGATGACGCCGGCCATCTCTCCGCCCAAACGCCGCCCGTCAACACGACGGCACAGGCCCTCGCCGCGACGCGCTGGGAATACGACGCCGGCGGCCGCCTGGCACTGACGTGCGACACGTCGGCACCCGCATCAACCTGCGTCGGGGGCGGCGCGTCCGTTGTGCGGACGATCGCGCCGACCTACGACGGCGCCGGCCGGACCATCCAGACCGACACCTATGCGGGAGCGAAGGTGAGCCTGGCGCTCCGCACGCTCACGACCTTCAACGGCGACGGCACGCCAGCTCGGGTCCAGTACTTCGAGGGCTCCGCGCCGACGCTCATTGACGCGATCGACTACAGCTACGACAACGACGGGCGCCTCCTGACGACCGCCCGCTCGGGCACCGTCATCTCGGCCCAGACGTGGAACGCGGACGGCACCCTTGCCAGCAGGACCGATGGCGACCAGACCGGCGGCACGCAGGTCGGCACCTCGTCGTATGGCTACGACTGGGCCAAGCGGCTGACGACGGTTGCCCTGCCCAGCGGGTTCGCCGCCGCAACCGCCACGTTCGCCTGGCGTGCCGACGGCCTCGTCGCAAGCCGGACCTGGTCCGGGACGAACGCCGCCTTCGGGTACGACCAGGCGAAGCGAGCGACAAGCCTGACCAAAGGCACCATCTCCGAGACCCAGACTTACGACCGCGACGGCAACGTCACGAGCGAGGCTCGCTCGTTCCCGAATGTCACCGCGACCGACGCCGGCTCAGGCACCCAGAGCTTCACCTATGACGGGGTCAACCGGGTCACGGGATCGACGGGCCTCGCCACCGCGCACACCTACTCGTACACGTACGACCGCGACGGCAACCGAGTCACTCGAGTCGACGGCGGCGTCACCTTCACGTACGCGTACGACCGGTCCGACGAACTCGTCTCGGTCCTCAAAGCCGGCCAGACCACCCAGAGCTTCACGTACGATGCGCGGGGCAACCTGACCGGCGACGCCGAGACCGGCCTCGCGGTGACCAGCTACGCCTACGATCTCGGCAACAAACTGACGGCGATTGACGCCGCCGGCACCGCAAACGACACGGCCCTCACCTACGACGCCTTCGGGCGCATCCGCACCCGCGCCGTGAACGGCGTGACGGACAGCTACAGCTATGCCGGCACCGGCTCGACCGTGGTCAGGATCGCCACCGGCGGCGTGAACCTCGACTCGATCGTCTCGCCCTCGGGCGAGCGCCTCGCGGCCAAGTCCGGCGCGACCGTCAACTGGTTCCTGCCCGACCTCCACGGCGACATCGCTGGGTCGCTGAGCGCCGACGAGACGACCGTCACCAACGCCATCCGGTACGACCCGTGGGGCGACACAATGGCGACGGGCTCGGCCGGTGGCACCGCCGTGGCCGCCTCGACCTGGAAGTACCAGGGGCAACTGGACATCTCGCCAGCCGGCCTGAGCACCCCGCTCTACACCATGGGCGCGCGGCTGTACGACCCGGGGATCGGCGCCTTCACTAGCCTCGACTCCATCGCTGGCAAGGCACAGGACCCGCTGTCGATGAACCGCTTCCTGTACGCGCAGGCCAACCCGGCCACCCTCGTGGACCCGACCGGACACTGCACGACGACCAACTCAAGCGGCGGGTTCGACCTCTTCGGCTCCATCGGCAACTGCTTGGCCGCCGGCGCAGGCTTCGTTGTCGGCGTCGGCGACCAGGCCGTCGGGTTCGGCGGGTCCCTAGTCAGCACAGCATGGTCGGCACCTGGCCACATCGCGGACATTGGCCGCTGTGGCCTCGACGACACCTGCCGCAGCCAGACCGTCTCGGGCATCGCGTTCTCCGCGGCCTCGTTCGCGGGCGAAATCCATGACCGCGGCCAATCGGTTCTTGCGGACCCTGGGGCCGCAGCGGCGCGGACGATCTCGAAGCTCGCGTTCGCGACTGCTGATTGGGTTGGCAAGGAGCATGACGACCTCACCACGACCGGCGGCTTCAACGGCGGCCGCGAGGCTGGTCACATCCTCGGCAGCCCGTGGAGGCGACGATCACCGCGCCAGCGACACTGGCGGCCAACGCGGGCCAGCCCCTCACGGTCGCAGTCAGCGTGGCGAACACCGGCACCCAGGCATGGGGCTCGCCGCTGTACGCGGACCTGTGGTCCGACCCCTCACCCCAGCCGTGGCTTGCCACCCTGCTTGGATCGGAGCTCTCGCTCCGGGCCTCGTGGGTCAACGGGGACACCGGCGCGTCGTCTCTTGGCGAATCCGCGCCCCTGCCCCCCGCGGTCGCTGCGGTAGGCGGCTCGGCCCAGGTCGTGCTCGGGCTCACGCTGCCGCCGACGGCCGGGCGGTGGCTGCTCGTGCTCTCGGTCGCTGCCCAGGGCAGCATGGGCGACTTCCCGACCGACACGCTGGTCGTGCCCGTCGAGGTGCAGTAGGCGGTAGGTGAGGATGCCGGGGGGCGACCGCCACCGCCGCCTCCACGCTTGTTGTCGGTGAAGCGAAAGCCGAGACGCTTCGCTCTACGCAAGATGGCACGCTGCGGGATGCTCCCCACTCCCCGTCGACGAGCCCCCGTCAAGTTGAGTGGAAGCGACCCTTCCGGACTGACGGGGATCAGGCCGCTGACGCCTCCTACCGCGGGTCGGGACGCGCGACGCCGGCCGGGATGTCACCGGAAGGGTACGCCGCCTCTTTGTGCCCCCGACCTCGTCAGCGAGCTCGACGGGCCGGTCGACGTCGACCGAGGCGGCCTCAGCCGTTTCCACACTTCCTGAGGCTAGCTCTCCCCCCGCGAAGGCTGATTCCGTACACGAATGCGTACACATCTGGCATTGACCAGGAGGCAGGCGGTTCGTACCGTTGGGTTGGGATAGATCGGCTCGTCGTGTGCGAGGCCCGGCGCCAGCTGCGCGGGCTGAGGCCGAATGGAGCCGGTCGCCCGGAGTAGCCCTTGATCGCTCGAATCGGGCTGCCAATCTCAGCGCCGAAAGAGCCTGCGCCACCGGAGGAGACCGCTGTCATGACCGACACCCACATGGACGACAAGACCCATGCGTCCCGACCCGTCCACGTGGACCTCTGCTGAACCGGCCCCGCCGGATGGCGGCGCGCGGTGACAGCGGCCCGGCGCCTGGGCGCCAGGGCGGGCCCCGGGATCGCAGCCTGGGCGGCGCTGCCCGAGCGCGACCGGGGCCTGCTGCTCTGGCTCGTCCACGGCGACGTCGTGACGGCCGAGCTCGCGGGCCTCCTCGCGTACGGACACCGGCGCATCGCCCAGCGGCGGCTGGCGCGCCTGGTCGAGTACGGGCTGCTCTCCGGCTCCTGGGCGGCCAACCGCCAGCGGCCCCGCGGGCGGTACGCCTACGCGCTCACCAAGCCGGCGCGGCTCGCCCTCGAGCGCTCGGTCTGGCCGGGCGGCCGGGCCCCGCTGTACGACGGCGCCCCCGAGGTCGTGTCGCCGGTGATCCACGGCCTCGCCACCCACGACGTCTTCGCGGCGTTCCTCCGCGCGGGCGACCCGGGGCGCGGGTTCGGCCTCGCCGCGTGGGTGCCCGAGCGCCCGCTGATCCGGCTGACATGGCAGGCGAGCCTCCGCCCGGACGCCCTGGCGCTGGTCCGGGTGGGCGAGGCCACGGTCCTGCTCGCGCTCGAGCGGGACCTCGGCACCGAGCGGGGGCCGGTGCTCGCCGAGAAGCTCGCGCGCTACCGCGCCTTCTACGACCGCGCGCCCCATCCCGCGCCGCTCCACGTCGGGTTCGTGGTCGACTCCCGGCGCAGGGCGGCGTCGGTGCGGGCGGGCCTGCGCGGGGCCGGGGCCGTCGGCCCCGTCGTCAGCGCCTGGGTCGTGGACGAGCCCGCGCTGGCCGCCGACCCGTACGGCGCACTGTGGGAGGCCCCCGACGGCGCCCGGTCCGCGGTGGTCGGCTTCGCCCCCCACTGGGCGGGCGACCCGTGGCCGTACCTCCGGCCCGGCGACCTCGCCGACCCCGACGCGCTCGAGGCGCTCGACGACCGGGTGCTCCGGGCGGTCCCGATGCTGGCGGGGTCGATGTGAGCGGCCAGGGCGGCGCGCCCGCCCCTCGCCGCGTCCCCGGCATGTCGCGCAGGACCAGCCGCGACCGGACCGCGACCGGGTCGCGACGGGGGGCGCGACACCCCGCCCGATCGCGCGGGAGCGCGGCGGCCGAAGTGCGGCACCCCTACGGGGTTAACTCGACCACGCGTGCGCCCGCCGGGTCCCATCGACCGGCCGCCCCTATCCCAGGCAGCATGGCCGAGGCGTTACGTGAAGCGGCGTGAGGTGGCGCCGTGCGGCCACGCCGCCAGCTGCGGGCTGGCGTTCGTCCTCGCCGAGGGCCTGCGCCACATCGCCGAGCGACGCTCGATGCCCGCCGCCCGACGCGGTACGATGCGCCCTCGGCGCCCCGCCGGCAGGACCTCCAGAACGATGCAAGACCCACCACCGACCGCACGCACCCGCCCGAGCGCCCGACGAGCCCGCCGCAGCGGCGTGGCCCCCGCCCGGTGAGCGCGCTCCGCGCCCCGGACCCGCGCCTCCCGCGCGAGGCGGCCGAGCTGCGCGGCTTGCGCGCGGCGCGGTGGGTCCGCGAGAGCACGCCGGGCCAGCTCGACCGGTTCGGGCCGCCCTCGCAGCGCCGGATGCAGGACGCCGCGATCGCCGCCCTCGGGCTCGCTGACACGGGGCTCGAATGGACGGTCGGCCGGTCGGGCTGGTCGGGACCCGACTCGATGGACGAGCCGCCGGCCACGCGGACGCCGGAGTTCCGAGCGATGCTCGCGGCGGCCGGGGCGGGCGCCTTCGACGTGCTCCTCGTCGGCTACACGGCGCGCTACATGCGCGACCTCGCGCTCGCCCTCTCGTACCGGCGCTGGTTCCACCGTCAGGGCGTCGTCGTGTACATCTGCGACGACCGGATCCTGTCCTCCAACGCCGCCGACTGGGAGCGCCTGGTCGACAAGGCCAAGGCGGCCGAGATCAACTCCCGCGAGCAGAGCCGCAACGTCCGCGCCGGGTACGCCGCCAAGCGGGAGACCCGGGGCGACCCGGGCGGCCGCCCGCCCTTCGGCTTCCGGCGCTCGGGCGAGGCGCGCCTCGTCGAGGTCGACCCCGGGCGCATCGGCACGGCGGTCCGAGCGTACGAGCTCGCCGCCGCCGGCCTCACCGACCGCGAGGTCGCGGGGCGCCTGGGGCTCGGCCTCCACACCGTGCGCGGCGTCCTCACCTCGCCCCTCTACCGCGGCCGGCTGCGCGACGGCGCGGCCGCCAACTGGCCGCCGCAGGTCGATGAGGCGCTCTGGCACCGCGTGGCCGACCTGCGCGCGGCGCGGAGCCGGCGCTCTCCGGGCCGGCCCGAGACCCGCCGCGCCTACGCCCTGCCGATGCTCGCCTGCGCCGCCTGCGGCCGGCGCCTGGTCGGCGACAAGGACCGCTACCGCCACCTCGACGCCTGCGAGGCCTTCACCGCCGCCCGGCCGGCAGGCGGCGGCGCCCGCGGCCGCCACGCCCGGATCCCGGGCCAGAGCTACGGGCGCGACGAGTACGAGGCGGTCGTGCCGTTCATCCTCGAGCGCGTGCGCCTGGGCGCCGAGGACGTCGCCGCGGCGTCGGCCGCGTACGCCCGCGGCGCCGGCGCCGAGCCCGACCGCCTGCGCCTGGCGCGGATCGAGGAGGGGCGGGAGCGGGCGCTCGCCGTGTACCGGCGGGACCGCGACCCGGACGCGCTCGAGCGAACGATGCGCGAGCTCGACGCCGCCGAGCAGGAAGCCCGGAACGACCGAAACGGCCCCGCGCTGTCGCCGGACGACGTGCGCGGGTACCTCGAGCGCCTGCCCGACTGGTGGCGCGACGCGGAGCCGGACGACAGGCGCGCGCTCGCGGTCACGCTGTTCGAGCGGATCCGGGTGCTGGGTGTCGACCGCGTCTGGGTGGAGCCGACGCAAGAGGCCCGAGTCCACTGCCTGGCCGAGGCGTTCGGACCTGATGAGGTCGAAATGGTCGGGGCGAGAGGATTTGAACCTCCGACCTCATCGTCCCGAACGATGCGCGCTACCAAGCTGCGCCACGCCCCGACCGCAATGCCCGTGTAGGGCT
>JAJZQV010000097.1 GCA_021803025.1 Actinomycetes bacterium
AGCCTCCGTCCGTGCTCGGCATCAGCGCCCTCGCGGGCGCCACCATGACGTTCCAGGTGTTCGTCAAGGCCCAGCCGAACCAGCATTACGGAGTGCTGCGCGCGTTCCGCGAGCGTGCGCTCGTCGCGCTGACAAGCGCGGGTGTCAAGAGCGCGCCCCTGCCGCCTCCGTCACCCACCGCCTGAGCACGGGAGACCAGGCTCGCCCACATGGGGCACGGGATCCGGGCTCGCCGTGCAGCGCCCGGGACGCGGGCCGACGGCGTCGGAGGCAACGCGACCCCTAGGGTGAACCGCGTGACTACGCGCCTGTCGCCTCGCCGCGCGCGGCCGAGCGCGATCTGGCTCGTGCTCGGCAGCATCGCGACAGTCCAGGTGGGCGCCGCCATCGCGAAGCACCTGTTCGGGCTCGCCAGCCCCACGGGCATCGTCTGGCTCAGGCTCGTCTCCGCCGCCGTCGTGCTCCTGCTCTGGTCGCGGCCGAGGCTCTCCGGGCGCAGCCGCCGGGACTGGCTGCTCGTGACGGGGTACGCCGTCTCCCTCGTCGGCATGAACTGGTGCATCTACCAGGCGTTCAGCCGCATCCCGGTCGGCCTGGCGGTCACGCTCGAGTTCCTGGGCCCGCTCGCCGTGGCGCTCGTCACGAGCCGGGGACTCCGCGAGGTGGTCTGGGCGCTGCTCGGCGGCGTCGGCGTCGTGCTGCTGGGGTTCAGCCCGAGCTCTCTGAGCTGGGCGGGGGTCGGGTTCGCGCTGCTCGCCGGGACCGGCTGGGCCGCGTACATCGTCATCTCGCCCCACCTCGGCCGTCGCTGGGACGGCATCGGCGGCCTCGCCGTGGCCCACGGCTTCGGAGCCCTGGCCCTGGCCGCCCCGGCGATCGTGCTCAACGGCGCGGCGCTGGCCAACCCCACGGTGATCGGGCTCGGCCTGCTCGTCGGGCTGCTGAGCTCGGTCATTCCGTACAGTCTCGAGCTGCAGGCGCTGCGTACGCTCCCGACGCGGGTCTTCTCGGTCCTCATGTCGCTGGAGCCGGCGTTCGCCGCGCTCGCGGCGTTCCTCATCCTCGGGGAGCGGCTCAGCCTCGTCGACCTCGTCGCGATGGGCTGCGTCGTCATCGCCTCGGTGGGCATCACGCGCTCAGCGAGGACCTAGCGGGACAGCTCCTCTCCCGGAGCGCACAACTCCTCTCCTGGAGCGCACAACTCCTCTCCTGGAGCGCACAACTCCTCTCCCCGAGCACATAGGTCCTCTCCCCGGGAACCGCTCCGGGAGAGAACCTGTGCGCTCCGGGAGAGAACCTGTGCCCAGCTCAGTGCTCCTGCGTGGCCCACCACTCGCGGAGCTCGGCCTCGGCGACCTCGGGGGACACAGGCCCCCTGTCGAGGCGCCGCTCGAGCAGGAACTTGTACGCCTTGCCGATCATCGGGCTCGGGCCGATCCCGAGGACCCGCATGATCTCGTTGCCGTCGAGGTCCGGCCTCATCGAGTCGAGCTCCTCCGCGGCGGCGAGCTCGTCGATGCGCCACTCGAGCTCCTCGTACGCGCGTCGCAGCCGGTCGGCCTTGGCCTGGTTCCTCGTCGTGCAGTCCGAGCGGGTGAGGATGTGCAGTCGCTCGAGCTCGGGGCCGGCGTCGCGTACGTACCTCCTCACAGCGGAGTCGGTCCACGTACCGTCTCCGTAGCCGTGGAACCGCAGGTGGAGCTCGACGAGCAGCGCGACGGACTCGACGACGTCCTTGGAGTAGCGCAGCTCGGTCAGCCGCCGCCGCACCAGCTTGGCGCCGACGACGTCGTGGTGGTGGAACGAGACCTTGCCGCCCGCCTCGAACCGCCTCGTACGAGGCTTGCCGATGTCGTGGAGCAGCGCCGCGAGCCGGTTCACGATGTCCGGCGCGTGGTTGCGTTCGCGCTCGAGGGCGATGGCCTGGTCGAGCACGGTGAGCGAGTGCTCGTACACGTCCTTGTGGCGATGGTGCTCATCGCTCTCGAGCTGCAGCGCCGGCAGCTCGGGCAGGAACTGATCGGCGAGGCCCGTCCCGACGAGCAGGTCGAGCCCCACGCGGGGCGCGTCGAGCAGCAGCAGCTTCGTGAGCTCGTCCCGGATCCGCTCGGCGGACACGATCTCGAGCCGCGGCGCGAGCTCGGACATCACGCGGACCAGGTCGGGCTCGGGCATCAGCTGCAGCCGCGCCGCGAACCGCGCGGCCCGCAGCATCCGCAGCGGGTCGTCGCTGAACGACACCTCCGGCGAGGTCGGGGTGCGCAGGACGTGGTCCGCGAGGTCGTCGAGGCCGTGGTACGGGTCGACGAACCGCCCGTCGACGACGGAGACGGCCATGGCGTTCACCGTGAAGTCGCGGCGGACGAGGTCGTCCGTGATCGTGTCGCCGAAGGCGACCACCGGCTTGCGGGTCCCCGGCTCGTACGCGTCGGCCCGGTACGTGGTCACCTCCACCTGCCATGTCCGGTCGCCGTCGCGCAGCATCGTGCCGATCGTCCCGAACTCGCGGCCCATGTCCCACGTGGCGCGGTTGAACGTCCTCAGGAGCCGTTCGATGTCGTCGGGACGGGCGTTGGTCGTGAAGTCGAGGTCCTCCGACGGGGTCCCGAGCAGCGCGTCGCGGACCGGGCCGCCCACCACGTACAGGCTGAAGCCCTCCGCGGCGAATGCGTCCCCGAGCCGGGCTACGACGGGCAGCCTCGTGAGCGCGACGAGCGCGCGCTGCTGGGTCACGGAGAGGTCCGACACGACTGCGCAGTCTACGGACACGCGTGGTCCCTGGGTCTGGCGGAGCCCTCCGGACCGTTCCGCCATGGGCGCCCGAGCGTCAAAGCCTCCACCCGTAGGATGGGCGGGTGATGCCCCCCGACCCGGTACAGGCCGCGCCGCGTCGGCGACCGGGCCTGGTGGGCTCTCTGCTCCGGGTCATCGCCGCGCTGCTGGTCCTCACCTCCGTGCTCGCGATCCACCCGAGCGCGCACGCGGCCGAGACGACGAACGTGGACGTCACGCTCACGACCTCGGAGGTCACGGGGTCCGGGGCCGATGCCGTGCTCCACCTCGCGGGGACGGTCAGCAACACCGGGACGACAACGCTCTACACCGTCCAGGTGCTCATGTGGCGGGACATGGTGCCGATCACGACCCGGGCCCAGCTGGCCACCGCCCTCAGCGCCCCGCCGACCGCCGTCACCGGTGCGCGGCTGATCACGCCGGGCGCGTTCCAGGTCATCACCGGCTCCCCGAAGCCCTGGGCGCCGGGAGCCACGAGCGCGTTCTCCGTCACGGCGAAGCTCAGTGACCTGGACCTCAAGGAGACCGGCGTCTACCTCGTCGGCGTGCACGTGCGCGCCGCGGTGGACCAGTCCGCCTCGTACACGACGGTCGGCCGCGCCCGTACGTTCATCACCGTCGGCGCCCCCGCCTCCCGGGCCGCGACGAGCTCGGTCGTCATGCTCGACTCGGCGCCCTCGTACCTCGGGAGCGGGATCCTCACCGACGACCACCTCGTGGGCGAGCTCACCGGCCGGCTGCTGACGCTCGTCCGTCATGCGAAGCTGCCAGGCGTCACGTACGCGATCGACCCGCTCCTCTACCGGGAGGTCACCACGATGGCGGCGGGGTACGTGGTCGGGTCGCCCGCGAGCCACACGCCCGGTACTGGACAGGCCGCCGCAGAAGCCTGGCTCGCGGAGTTCGGCACGCTCTCCGGCGGGTACCGCCTCCCGTACGGCAACCCCGACCTCGCGCTGCTCGCCGAGCTCGGCGACACGGCGACGCTGGACCTCACGACGGCCGCCGCCGCCCAGGTGCCCGACGTGGCGAAGCTGCCCCTGCTCGCCGCCGCGCACGACTACCAAGCGGACCAGCGGCTCCTCACGGCCGTGGCTCGCCTGAAGCCCTCGGTCGTGCTCGCCGAGACCCATGCCGCGGGGCGCGCGCTCAGCTCGGTGGCGGGCACGATCGTCAGCGTGGACCCCGGCGCGTTCGCCGGGGGCCCCGGACCCGACGACGGGACCAGCCCGCTCCAGTACCTCGCGCGGCTCCAGGCCGACAGCTTCCTCGCGGCGATGAACCCCGCCGAGGGCAACGTACGGGTCGTGACCACCGAGCTCGCGGCGTCGCTGGATTCGGCGCCCAACCCCTTCGAGAACCGCGTCGGGCTGGCGGACCTGGCCATCCCCACGGCACCGTGGACAGGCACCGTCGCCGTCCACGCCCCGGTGGCCGTGCGGAGCGCCGCTCTCGACGAGTTCGTGAACTACGGATCGGGGCGGATCAGGGACTTCACGAACCTCGCCGGTGACCCGGCGGCGGGCGACGCCCTCGCCGCCCAGTACCTTCCGCCCACTCTCTCCACGGCGTGGGCGAGCGACGACCAGGCGAGGGCGTACCTCACGGCCGCGCTCGCCCCCTACGCGATCGACTCGTCCGCCATCACGGTGAGCGTCGCGGAGCACGTCGTCATGACGTCCCGCAACACCCAGTTCCCCGTGACCGTGAGGAACAACCTGGCCTACCCGGTGAAGGTGAGGGTCATGGTCGACACCGCCAACGAGAACCGGCTCCGCGTGCCGGCGTCGGATCTCGTCACCGTGGGCGCGGGCGAGTCCGTGACGGTGAACGTGAGTCCCAAGGCGACGGCCAACGGGTCGGTCGACGCGGTCGTACGGCTGGCGTCGCAGTCAGGACACGAGGTCGGCACGCCGCAAGCGTTCGTCATCGAGGCCACGGAGACGGGCAGAGTGGCCTGGGTAGTCGTGATCGCCTCGGGCGTGGTGCTGGCGGCCATGACCGTGCTGCGCATCCGGCAGGTGGCGCGGGCCCCGCGCCGAAAGGAGGGCGTGTGAGCGGCGACGGGTGGCGTCCTGGACCCCTGTCCCCCGCCGACGACGACGAACCCGACTTCTGGACCCGTTTCGGGAGGCCCGAGGAGGGTCCCGCGCCGCGCGAGCGGCCGGAGCCCAGCGGTGGGTGGTTCCGTCGCCAGCCCGACACGCCTCCGGTGGCCGACCCGGCCGCCGCGCCAGGGTTCGGCACGTCCGTACCGGCGTTCCGCACCGACTCGCCCTCGGAGCGCCCACGGGCTGCCGAGGACGTTCCTCCCGTGGAGGAGACCCGTCAGCAGCCCGTGGTTGACCGGACCCGACAGCAGCCTGTCGTGGACCAGACCCGTCAACAGCCTGCCGTGGACCAGACGCGGCAGAGTCCCGTCGCGGAGACGCGTCAGCAGCCCGCCCAGGCCTCGCCGACCCCGCCGCCCACCCGTGCGGTCGAGGGCAACGGGAACGGGTCCCCGGCGAGACGCGCGCTCAGCGGAAGCGACTCGGCCCCCACCACGACGTTCGGCGCCCTTCCGGGTGACGACGACGGCACGCCGACCGCCACGTTCCGAGCTGTGAGGTCCGACCGCGGCACCGGCCGCCTGCTCTCCGCGACCGCCGTGATGGCTGCCGGCACGATCGTGTCCCGCGTCCTCGGGCTTGTCCGGGTCGTGCTGGCCGCGTACCTCCTCGGCGCCGAGACCCGGCAGGCGGACATCCTGTCGATGGCGACGACAGTTCCCAACAGCCTCTACATCCTGTTCGCCGGCGGCGCGCTCAACACCGTGCTCGTGCCGCAGATCGTCCGAGCCGTCAAGAACGACCGCGACGGCGGCGAGGCGTACACCAACCGGATCATGACCGCGTTCCTCCTCGTCGTGGGCGTGGTGACCGTGCTCCTCGTGATCGCAGCGCCGGCCATCGCCTGGATCTACTCCGGCTCAGGCTGGCACGTCCCCGCCGTGGCGCCCCAGTACCAGTCGATGGTCACCCTCACCGCGCTGTGCCTGCCGCAGGTCTTCTTCTACGGCGCGTTCTTCCTCGGCGGCCAGGTCCTCAACGCCCGTGACGCGTTCGGGCCGATGATGTGGGCGCCCATCGCGAACAACATCGTCCAGGTCGTCGTGCTCGTCTTCTATGCGCTCGTCTGGGGCTTCCACACCGACACGAGCCAGCCGTTCACGACCGGCCAGCTGCTCCTGCTCGGGCTCGGGTCGGTGTTCGGCATCGCCGTACAGGCCGCCGTCCTCGTGCCGTTCATGCGCCGCGTCGGCTTCCGCTACCGCCCGCGGTTCGACCTGCGCCACACCGGGCTCGGCCACACGTTCCACCTCGCCAAGTGGACGCTGGGGTTCGTCGCGGTCAACCAGGTCGCCCTCATCGTCGTGACGAAGCTCGCGACCTCCGCGACCGCGGGCGGCTCAGGCGCCGGGGAGACCGCGTACAACAACGCCAACCTGCTGTGGGTCCTCCCGCACTCGCTCATCACCGTGGGCCTGGCCACCGCGATGCTGCCGTCGCTGTCGCGGATGGCGGCCGGGGCGGACGTCGACGGGTTCCGAACCGAGCTGACGAAGGCGATCCGGCTCGCGGTCGCCGCGCTCGTCCCCGTCGCCCTCATCTTCCTCACCCTCGGCGTACCCATCGGCGAGATGACGTTCCGCAAGGGCGGCACGCTCGTCGGCTGGACCCTCGTGATGTTCGCGGTGGGGCTCGTCCCGTTCTCCGTGCAGTACCTCGTCCTGCGCGGCTACTACGCCTTCGAGGACACGAGGTCGACGTTCACCATCCAGGTGCTCATCGCCGGACTCAACGCCGTCTTCGCCCTCATCGGCGTGCTGCTCATCGCACCGGGACCGAACTGGGTCGCGCCCGCACTCGCCGGGGCCTACACGCTCGCGTACGTCGTCGGTGTGGCCGTGTCGATGCGCCACTTCGCACGTCACGTACCCGGCATCTCCATGCACCCGCTGCTGCGCTACCTCGGCCGGGTCTCGCTGGCCGCCCTGCCCGGTACGGTCATCGCCTTCATCGTCGTCACGCTGCAGACACACCTGTCCGACAAGGTCCTCGTCGACATCCTCGGCCTCGGTGTGGGCGTCCTCGCCGCGGCCGTCGCGTACGTGGCGATGGCCCGGTGGATGCACCTCGAGGAGGTCGAGGAGGTCGTCGGCGTCCTGTTGCGCCGTCTCCGCCGCAGCGCGCCGGCGACGGCTGGTGCGACGGCCGGACCGGACGCAGGGGCCGTCGGCGCTGCACTCGGCACGCCCGTCGCGGGGGGCGCTGGACGAGCCTGCGCGCTCCAGGGCCAGCAGGCGGAGCGGAGCCCGGACGGGGCCGGCGCCGAGACCTCGGTGCTCCCGGCCGTCCCCGCCGGCCAGCCCGCTGCCGGCGACCCGGATGCCGGCCAGGACGCCGGGGAGGAGGGCCTGCCCGTCGCGCTCGAGATCGGCGACGTGCTCGGCGGCCGCTTCCGGCTGGAGGAGCAGCTCGAGGTCCGAGGGGCGACGGTGACGTGGCGCGCGGTGGACCAGGTGCTCTCCCGGTCCGTGCTCGTCCACGTGCTCTCACCCGACAACACGCGCGCACCCGAGATCATCGACACCGCGCGCCAGGCCGCTCGTGCCACGGACTCGCGGTTCCTGCGCGTCCTCGACGCGGTGACGGACGAGCAGCTCTCGTACATCGTGTGCGAGTGGGCGGAGGGCATGGAGCTCGAGCAGCTCCTCGCCTCGGGCCCCCTCACGGCGCTCGAGTCGGCGTGGCTGGTGCGGGAGCTGGCGGACGCGCTGTCGGCCCTGCACGCGCAGGGCATGTACCACACGCGTCTCACGCCCAAGACGGTCGTCGTCTCGACCGCCGGCAACGTGAAGATCGACGGCTTCCTCATCGACGCGGCGCTGCATCCCCGCTCGAACCCGCCCGGGACCGAGACCGACGACGTCACGGCGCTGGGCAGGCTGCTGTATGCGACGCTCGCGTCCCGCTGGCCGGGGGGCCCGGGTTACGGGATGCTCGCGGCTCCTACCGACGTGCAGGGCGTCACGCTCTCTCCCTCGAAGGTACGGGCCGGGGTGTCGCCGACGCTCGACCGGCTCACGTCCGACGTGCTCGCCGGCCGGGTCACGTCGTCGGCCCAGCTGACGAGTGCGCTCACGACGGTGCTGGGGTCCGCGGACGCGAGCCCGGACCTCGCCCACCGCGTACGGTTCCCCATGGTGCGCGACCCGGGGCAGACGGCCGACCTCCAGGAGACCGCGGTCGTACCGGTCGTGCCTCTCTCCAGCACCCCGGCCGCGGCGCGGGTGGTCGTCCCGCCGGTCGCCAAGGCTCACCAGAGCCCGGAGCGGATGCTCCTCGTGACGGGGATCCTCGTCGGCGTGGTCGTCCTGGCTCTCATCATCGGCCTTGCCACTGTGTTCGCGCGCAAGCAGAACACGGCCGGAACCTCCGCCTCGTCGACCGCGGCGAGCGGGTCACGGTCGGTGACCCCCGGGACCCCGTACGCCATCGCGAGCGCCAAGGACTTCGACCCTGCGGCCGACGGCGGCAACGGCGAGGAGAACCCGGGGCAGGTCGCCCTCGCGTACGACGGCAAGACCGACACGGCCTGGACGACTCTCGTCTACAGGGGCAAGGCGAAGTTCGGCGGCCTCAAGCCCGGCGTCGGCCTCATCCTCGACCTGGGCAAGCCGGTGAGCGTCGGCAAGGTGTCGCTGACCATGGTCGGGCAGCCCACGGGCGTGGAGCTGCGCGTGCCCGCGGCCAACACCGCGACGGTGACGAGCCCGCCCATGAACAGCGCGGCGCAGTGGAACGTCATCGCGAGCAACACCGCAGCCGGGACCACCGTGGAGCTGGCGCTGCGGGACCCGGTCACCACGCGGTTCGTCATGGTCTACCTCACGTCGCTGCCGGCGGCGAGCGGGGGCTTCAAGGGTGGCATCGCGGAGGTGGCCGTCACATCATGAGCAGTGTGGAGACCACGGACGCGGAGCTCCTCCGCACGTACGTCGCCGGTGACGACGAGGCGTTCGCCGAGCTCGTACGGCGTCACAAGGACCGGCTCTGGGCTGTGGCGCTGCGGACGACCCGCTCGCCCGAGGAGGCGGCGGACGCGCTCCAGGACGCGCTCATCTCGGCGGCGAGGCGGGCGCGGCAGTTCCGCGGTGACGCCGCGGTGCTCACGTGGCTGCACCGCATCGTCGTCAACGCCTGCCTGGACCGGCTGAGGCGCAACATGCTCCGTCCGACGGAGCCGCTTCCGGAAGACCAGGAGCGCGACCTCGCGTTCGTCGCGTCCGACGACCCAGAGCGGGAGGCGGCGCTCGTCGAGATGCGGCGCGAGGTGATCGTGGCGCTGCGCGAGCTCAACGCCGACCAGCGAGCCGCGCTCGTGCTCGTCGACATGGAGGGGTACTCGGTCGACGAGGCGGCGGCCATCCTCGGCTGCGCCCCGGGGACGATCAAGTCGCGGTGCGCCAGGGGACGTGCCCGCCTGGCGCCGCTTCTCGCGCACGTGAGGCTGCCGTGAGCTGGATACCGGGGGGCGACCCTCGCCATGACGTGCGGCGCACGGGACTTCCGGTCTGGGCGGAGCGGGATCACGGGCCGCTCAACACGTACGTGCCGGGGCCGCTGCCGAGCACACCGCTGCCGAGCTCGTACCACGCCGGCGTCCGCCTCGTCGTCTCCGGGCTCGTCATCGGCGGCGTCATCGTGTTCGTTGTCGCGAACTCGCGGGTCGGTGTGCTGGGGTCGGTCCTCATCGTCATCGGGCTGTGGGTGCTGTACGCCGTGCCGGTGTGGCTGCGGGGACGTCTCGGCCTGCGGGTCGACGGCTCGCGGTGCGAGGTGCAGGGCCGGTTCCGGACGGTGTCGTTCGACGGTGCGGACGTGTCTCGAGTGCAGTACGTGTTCGCGGGACGCAGCCCGGACGTGCGGCTGGTGCTGCGAGACGGCCGCAGAGTGATGGTCGTCACGAGCCAGATCGAGCGAGGGCACTCGACGCTGTTCGAGTGGCTGCGCCGGTACGCGCCGGATGCCGAGTACGACAGGCGGGCGACCGACCTGCACGACATGCTCGTCAACCGCGGCCTCATGGGCGCACCCGGCGAGGCGTGGGACGGGCCGGGGGCCGAGAGCGGTCGAGGTACGACGTATCCGGGTCGTGCGGCTCCGGGAGGGGCCGGTACGGACGAGCTGCGTGGTGCGGCTGTGGGAACCGGTACGGGCGAGTTGCGCGGCGGGGCTCCTGGAGGAACCGGCGGGGACGATCTGCGGCGTGCGGGCGTCGGAGGAACCGGTACGGACGTGGCGCCGTCCGATACGGCATCAGCGTCACCGCCCGACGAGGCGACGGCACCGAGCTCGACCGAGACAAGGACCGATGATGACGAACTCGCCTGAGGACCTGGCCGCCAGGGCGGCCGCCGCGGCAGCAGCCAGTACGCACGAGGTGCCCAGCGCGCCGGGCCCCTGTCCCTCGCTGGACGAGATCTCCGATGCGACGTTCGGGCTTCCGGACGAGGAGCGCGCGGCCGAGATCCTGGACCACGCGGAGGCGTGCGACGGCTGCGCGGAGCTCGTGACGGAGCTCGAGTCGGTCGTGGAGATCGTGCAGTTCGCGTACCCCGACCCCATGCCGGCTGCCGTCGAGCGGCGCCTCATGGCTGCCCTGGCCGACGAGACAGTGCGCCGTACGAACCATGTGCTCCCATCCGACGAGACCCCCGATGTCGCGGTCACGCCCACCGACAGCGCAGACCTGTACGAGTGAGGCGTCGGAGTTGAGCCGCGAGGAGCGCCTGCGGTAGCGTGTTCCCTCGCGCGGGCCTATAGCTCAGACGGTTAGAGCGCTGCCCTGATAAGGCAGAGGTCACTGGTTCAAGTCCAGTTAGGCCCACTTCAAGCGATTCCGCGATCACTAGGCATTTCGCCTATCCCAGCCACTCGAACATTGATTGTGGTGCGTAGCCGTGGGACCTACGTGGGACACGAACGCCCCCTCGGCCTGACACTTTGCACCGAGAGTGGACTGTCTGCTACATTTGATGCGCTGTTCGATTCCGGAGTCGGAAACTTTGGAGGAGATGGCCGGACGGGCTCAACACCGAGGCCCTCAAGTCCGCGTAGTCCGGGATGGTGGCTCGGGCGCATTCGCTGGGCGGGCTCGACACCGGAGCCCCACGCCCGCTTTCGTAGTCCGGGATGGTGGCTCGGGCGAAGTCCCCGTCCGCTTCGTCCCGAAGGACCCACCCCAATGACCACCACCTCTCGTATCGATGACGACATCATGCGCACCTTCCCCGCTCCCGACGTGGCTGCCCGCCTCAACTGCTCCACCCGGACCGTCCAGCGGATGGTCGACGCCGGCGTGCTGAAGACTGTCCGCCCCCGCAGACGGGGGCGACCGATCATGATCACCGCCGCAAGCCTGCAGGCGGTGTTCGAGGCCGCCGAGGGCCGTGCTGTGGCATGACTGTCGACGCTCGCCGACCCGGAGGCTAGCCCGGTCACAGGCCAACGATGAGGCTCCTCAGACGCAGAGCGGCCACCGCGAAGACGGTCTCGACCGTCGGCTCCAGCTACCTACGCTCGCGGCGAGCACTGTGCAAAGGCACAGATCGCCTACGAGTTCGCGTATGACGCCTACGAGCGCCTCATCCACGCCACGCCGCCCGATGCTACTGGTGGGAATGGACGCACACTGGGGCGAGGATCGGGCCCCGACGGAGGCAGAGAATTGTCTCCTGGCCACTGCGAAGGCTGCGGCTCGAACTGGACACATCATCCCTCACCACGAGGTATTCATCGCGGATGCGTTCTTCTGGCGTCGGCAACGCTCGTCACGCGTCTGTCGGCTGGGTTCACGCGACGGATCGGAGCCGAACCAGTACGGCCTGGTCCGACCGACCGTGGCGCTACTGCGCCAGCCGCTCGAAGAGGCCGTCTGTGTAGTGGCGTATCTCTCGGTACTTGGCTCGGGCTCGAACGTAGGCGTCGACCCGGCCGGGTTCCGGGGTGAACTCGGTTCCCTGTCGCACCATGCCCGCCTTCGCGTCGTGCCACGTCGGGTGGATGCCAGCGCCGACAGCGGCGCAGATAGCGGCTCCCAGACCCGCGGCATCGACGTGACCCGTGCGACGGGTCGGACGGTCCAAGACGTCGGCGAGGATGTGCATCATGAGGTCCGACCTGGCACCTCCCCCAGTCACCACCACCGAGGAATAGCTGAGGCCGAGGGCGTCCTCCATGCGCTCGATGTTGTCCGCCATCGTCAGGGCGATGCCTTCCAGGACTGAGCGATACAGGTGTGCCCGGCCTTGTGTCCCGTCGAACCCGAGGAACGCTCCCCGCCGATGAGGTGCATCGGAGGGTGCCAGCCAGTCGAGCAGCGTGAACAGGCCACCGCAACCCGGCTCGACTGACACTGCCTCCCCATCCAGCACGGTCTCGGGCGCGACTCCCGGCGGCAGGTCGGTACCCGGCGGCAGGAGGAGGTCACGCACCCACGAGACGGTCCACATGCCGCGGCGGACCCCGTTGCTCTCGTACAGGTAGCCCCCGGGCACGGAGGCGTAGTTGACCCAGTAGTCGGGTGAGCTCGCGTGCGGCTCGGTTCCGGACGTCATGGCCGCGATGTACGTGCCCAGCGAGAGGAGGACGGTTTCGCTGTCGACGCCGGCGCCCAGCGCTTCCACCGCCTTGTCGTTCGCCGTCGCGAACACGGGCGTGCCTTCCTGAATGCCGGTCTCGCCG
>JAJZQV010000007.1 GCA_021803025.1 Actinomycetes bacterium
CTCATCTCGTACCTCAACAACGCCATCAAGGCCAAGGAGCTGTTCAAGCGCGACAAGGACTACGTCGTCATGGACGGCAACGTGCTCATCGTCGACGAGCACACCGGCCGTACCCTCGACGGCCGCCGCTACAACGAGGGCCTGCACCAGGCGCTCGAGGCGAAGGAGGGCGTGCAGATCAAGGAGGAGTACCAGACCCTCGCGACGATCACGCTCCAGAACTTCTTCCGCATGTACGACAAGCTCGCGGGCATGACCGGCACCGCGAAGACGGAGGAGTCGGAGTTCCAGAAGATCTACGGCCTCGGCGTGATCCCCATCCCTACGAACATGCCGATGATCCGCGTGGACCAGAAGGACCTCATCTACCGCACGGAGGACGCGAAGTTCGACGCGATCGTCGCCGACGTGGCCGAGCGCCACGAGAACGGGCAGCCGGTGCTCATCGGCACCGCGTCCGTCGCGAAGTCGGAGAGGCTCTCGAAGCTGCTCGTCCGCGCCGGCATCCCGCACGAGGTCCTCAACGCGAAGCAGCACGCGCGAGAGGCCGCCGTCGTCGCGCTCGCCGGGCGCAAGGGCGCCGTCACCGTGGCCACGAACATGGCCGGTCGTGGTACCGACATCATCCTCGGCGGCAACCCGGAGTTCCTTGCCGACGCGGTCCTGAGGGAGCGCGGGCTCGACCCGGTCGAGAACTCGGAGGAGTACGAGGCCGAGTGGGCCGAGACGTTCGAGAAGATCACCCAGCAGGTGGCCGACGAGCACGATGAGGTCGTCGAGGCCGGCGGCCTGTACGTGATCGGGTCCGAGCGCCACGAGTCGCGGCGCATCGACAACCAGCTCCGCGGCCGGTCCGGGCGTCAGGGCGACCCGGGGGAGAGCCGCTTCTTCCTCTCGCTCGGCGACGACCTCATGCGCCTGTTCAAGAGCGACATGGTCGACTGGTTCATGCGCGCCCTCAAGGTGCCGGACGACGTCCCCATCGAGGACAAGCGGATCACGAAGATGATCCAGAGCGCGCAGGAGCAGGTCGAGGCGCAGAACTTCGAGATGCGACAGAACGTGCTCAAGTACGACGACGTGATGAACCGCCAGCGACACGCCATCTACTCCGACCGCCGCGCCGTGCTGGAGGGCGCCGACGTCGAGGAGAAGCTGCGCGCGACGGTGACGCGGGTGGTCACCCAGTTCGTCCAGAACGCCACGCAGGGCTTCGAGGAGGACTGGGACCTCGAGCAGCTGTGGCTGGACCTCAAGCAGCTCTACCCGGTCTCCCTCGACCGCGCGGCGTACGAGGACCGCCAGGTCACGGTGGAGGAGCTCGTCGCCGACTTCACGGCAGACGCCCAGAAGGCGTACGACCTTCGCGAGGAGAGCCTCACGCCCGAGGTGATGCGTGAGCTCGAGCGGCGCGTCCTGCTCACCGTGCTGGACCGCAAGTGGCGCGAGCACCTGTACGAGATGGACTACCTGCGCGAGGGCATCGGCCTGCGCGCGATGGCCCAGCGCGACCCGCTCGTCGAGTACCAGCGCGAGGGCGGCGTCATGTTCCAGGCGATGATGGACTCCTTCATGGAGGAGGTCGTCGGCTACCTGTTCAACCTGCACGTCGAGGCCGTCCAGCAGCCCGCCCCGGTCCTGGACGCCGAGGGCGCGCCCGTCGACCTCGCGGCGGCGGTCAAGCGCTACCACGACGCGGAGCTCGAGGCGGAGGCCGCGGCCGCGCGCAGGCAGCTTCACATCGGAGCGTCCGGACTCACCGACACGGCACCGAGAAGGGACCGGGACGACGAAAGGCCGGTCTCCGCCGGCGCGACGGCGGCCTCCCGAGCTCCAGCCGCCCGTACGTCGCGGCCCGGCACCCAGGGACGACGGAACAAGAGGCGCCGCTGAGCCCGCATCAGGGACCGATGACCAGCGCCGTGCAGCGCCACCGGCCCCTGCGCCTGTCCAGCCGGTAGGCCGCGGCTGCGAAGCCACGGCCGCGCCGAAGCCGCAGCGTCACCTCGTACGAGCCGCTCGCCGTGCGCTGCACCCGGACCGAGGCGACCGCAGGCGGCGTGCGCCGGTATGTGCGGGCCGCCTCCGCAAGCACCCGCAGGGGCGGATCGTCCAGGTAGCGGCTGAGCTGCATCGGCGGTCTGAGCCCGGCGAGGACCTCCGTCATGACTCGGGCCAGCGAGGTCGCCGTCCGGCGCACCTCGTCGGCGACGTCCTCGCCGAGGACCTGAGGGACGACCTTCTCGGTGTCGAACGGGAGAGCCGGCTGCCCCATCAGGTCCCGGGACTCCTCGTCGACGAGGTCGTCCCACTTCCAGACGGGTGCGCGCACGCCGGTGCGAAGGACGTGGCACCTGGCGAGGGCGGGGGTGAGCAGGGGAGCGGTGTCAGCCATGCCGCCCACGCTGCCCTCCCAACCTCCCCGAGCGCCAGGCTCTGGCTCCCGACCTGTGGACAACTGAGCCGTCGACGCCGGTCTCGCACGTCGCCGTACCCGGGTATGGTCGGCGGTGAGCCTGGAGGAGGACGAATGGCCGAGCCCCTGTCGCAGACCGAGATCGCCACGCTGTCGCGCGGGGTCGGAGGCACTCCGTGGCACCTGACCTTCGTCGACGTGTTCTCGCCCCAGTCCCCGGGTTCGGTCCTGGGCCTTGACGAGGTCGTCGACCGCGTGGCCGACCGCCTGCCCTTCGCCCCTCGGTTCCGCCAGCGGATCCGGGAGACGGTGACCGGGCTGGACTGGGTCGACGACACCGACTTCGACGTCTCGCGGCACGTGCGTCACGTCACCGTCGAGGCGCCGGGCTCGCTGACGCAGGTGACCGACCTGGTCGCCGAGGGGATGGCCACGCCGTTCGACCCTGCTCATCCCCAATGGGACCTCGTCCTCGTCGACGGCCTTCGAGGCGGGCAGATGGCGCTCGTCTGCCGTAGTCACCCGTCGTACGTGGATGGTGGCGACCACGTGCACCTCGTCCACGAGCTGTACGACGACGAGCCCGTCCGGGAACGCCCCCGGCCGGCTCCGTGGGAGCCCACGCCGGAGAGGAACGTCGGCGACGACCTCGTATCCGGCGTCATGGGCGGCCTCAACGACCCGGTCGGCATGCTGGAACGGCTGGGATCACGCGTCCTGCGGACCGTCGGTCAGAGCGTGGAGTGGGCGCAGTCACAAGGCATCCCCGGTCTCCTGCGCCGAGAGCCTGTGGCGCCGACCACCCGGTACGTGGGCGGCGTCCTCGTCTCCCTCGCAGCCGTCAACCGTGTCCGCGACGCAGCCGGGGTGACGACTCACGACGTGCTCCTGGCTCTGGTCACCGCAGGCCTGAGGCAGTGGCAGACCCAGCTCGGGGACGAGCCGAGCGACGTCGTCGCACTCGTCCCGCTCGCGGTCCACGAACGGGGCAGGGTGCCGTCGGCGATCGGGTGCGCCGTCGCGCCCCAGTACGTCATGCTGCCGGCGCGCAACGCCTCGCCGCAGGGCCGCATCGACCAGATCGCCTCCCTGACACGCACCCGCATCGACTCGGGTGCCACCGTCGGAGCCGACCGTCTGACCCGGCTGGCGGGCTTCGCCCCGGCGACCCTGCACGCGGTCGCCGGCCGTACAGTCACCTCGGGTCGTGACCACGACCTGTACGTGGGCAACGCCCCCGGTCCGCGGGCTCCCCGCTGGTTCGGCGAGTGGCAGCTCCACTCCAGCTATCCCGTCCTCGGCCTCGCCGACTCGGAGGACCTCACGGTGTGCATCACCACGTACAACGGGCGCGCGGGCATCGGCGTGACCGCCGCCGCGCCCGTCGCGGCGTTCGTCGAGGGCGTCACGAGCGAGCTGGCGCGCCTGGACGGCGGCCGCCGATGACCGTGGTCCTGGTCCCTGTGTCGCGTGACCAGCTGAGCCGCCTCAGAGAGGCTCCGCTCCCGGGACCGGTGAGGGGCTTCGCCGTCACGCCGGCGCTGCGCGACACCTTCGGGCTCGCCACGAGCGACGACGAGGAGGCCGACCGTACGGCTCTCCTGCTCGCGGGGCTGTCCGCGCTCCTCTCGTACGGCAGGCGGCTGGCCCTCGTCGTGGAGGCTCAGGTGAGCGACACGGATGACCCTTTCGGCGAGGTGACACTGTCGGACCTGCAGTGGGGCGAGGTGAACGCCATCTTCGCCGACGATCCGGCGGCGCAGCCGTCGGTCGCGGTGGCCGCTGCGGCCGTCACCGGACTCGACCTCGACGCCGCCTGGGACACCGCCGAGGCCCAGACACTCATGAGCGAGCACGACCTGCTCTGGTTCGGGCCGGAGGAGGCCGACGTCGTCCTGGGAGCCTGAGTCCTGGTCTTCTCATGCACCGTGAGCAACACTGTGCGACATGCCACGATCGATCTGGAAGGGCGCCATCTCCTTCGGCCTGGTGACGATCCCCGTGAAGGTGTACGGGGCCGTCGAGGAGAAGGACCTGAGCTTCCGTCAGGTGCACGCGAAGGACGGCGGACGAATCCGGCAGAAGCGCGTCTGCGAGAAGTGCGGCGAGGAGGTCGACTACGCCGACGTGGCGAAGGGCTACGAGGCGGCTGACGGCCGGATGGCGATCCTCGACAAGGAGGACTTCGAGAACCTGCCGCTCGCCACGACGAAGGCGGTCGAGGTGGTCCAATTCGTCGATGCCAGCGAGATCGACCCGATCGCCTTCGACAAGCCGTACTACCTCGAGGCCGAGGCCACAGGGCAGAAGCCGTACGTGCTGCTCCGCAACGCCCTCAAGGAGTCGGGCAAGGTCGCGGTCGTCAAGGTCGCACTGCGCTCCCGTGAGGCCCTGGCCGTCCTTCGCGTCTCGGGGGACGTCGTGGTCATGCAGACGATGCTGTGGCCCGACGAGGTGCGGGACTCCTCGTTCGCGGCCCCGCCCGAGGACGTCTCGGTCTCCAAGGCGGAGATCGGGATGGCGAGGATGTTCATCGACCAGATGAGCGGCGAGTTCACGCCCAGCGAGTACACCGACGCGTACCGCGAGGCGCTGGAGACGGTCGTCGCATCCAAGCTCGACGGCGTGGAGATCCCGGCCTCCGAGGAGGCCGCGGCCGGCGGGACGAACGTCGTCGACCTCGTCGCGGCCCTGCGGGCCTCCGTCGAGGCGGCGAAGGCCCGGCGCGCAGAGGAGCAGAGGAAGACGAAGGCGAGCTGACTGTCTCCGGTATCAGGCGGTGAGCCAGTCGTCGCCGACGCGCTGCTGGAGACCGATCCCGTCGAGCACCGCAGGTGCGGCGGACTGCTCGAGCTTCTTGCCCACGAACGGGATGTTGACGCGGAGGTCGCCCGAGTAGTCGACCTTCGTGCCCCTGCCCCCGGCGAACAGGCGCGCGGTCCCGTTCATCTCCACGGGAAGTCCGGGCACGCCCAGGGTGAACCGTGCGGTACGAGACCCGTCAGAGGCCGGGTCCGACCAGGCGAGGTCCTCGACGATGGTGATCGTGCTCCCGGTGAACTTCGCCACCGCGGACGGCGACGGGAGCGTCCGCGACACCGTCGTGTGGGAGCCCTCCACGGTCACGGAGTGCTGCTGGGCCTCCGATTCGACGCAGACCTTCTCGAGGAACGCGGGGTCGGTGAGCATGGCGGCGACCTCGGTGGGGTGCGCGGCGAAATCCTGCTGGGCGGTGAGCTGCATGCCGTCCATTGTGGCCGAGCCGGACCCGTTATCGTGACAGCCGGGACGGCAGTGGCGCCGACCCGGCGGAGGTTCACAGATGTCCCATGCGTTGCCGACCGACGAGACGATGGTCACCCGCGTCGTCGAGAGGCTCGACCTGTCGGGGGGTCCCGTGGGGGACCGCCGCGACCTGGTCGCGAAGTACCTCGAGCACCAGCACGACGACGACCTCGACGACATCGGCGCTGACGACCTGGCCGCGATCGTCTCCGCGCACGTGAGGCTGGCGCAGCACCGGTCACCGCAGACGGACTCCGTGGTCGTCGCGGCGCCGCGGGGTTCCGGCGACGTGCACCTGTCGGGATCGAGCCTGCTGCAGGTGGTCACCGACGACAGGCCGTTCCTCGTGGACTCCGTGACCATGGAGATCACCCGCCAGCGGTGGTCGATCCGGCACGTGTTCCATCCCCAGCTCCTCGTCACGCGCGACGCAGGCGGTGACCTCGTGCCCGGTGGGTCAGGTACGGCCGTGGCGGAGTCCTGGATGACGTTCGTCGTCTACCCGCCGCTCGGGGTCGCGGCGGAGGAGCTCGCCGAGCCGCTCGAAGCGGGGGTTCGTGAAGCGCTGGAGGAGGTCAGGCGAGCCACCGACGACTGGGGGCCCATGCGGGACCGGCTGACCGAGTCGATCGACCTGCTCGGCACGAGCCCGTACGACGCCCGGGAGGACAGCGAGGCGGCTCGCGATCTGCTGCGCTGGCTGCGCGGCGACAACTTCACGCTGCTGGGGTACCGGGAGTACACCTACGACGGGCAGCGCTACTCGCCGGTGACGGGTACGGGCCTCGGCGTCCTCCGGGAGGGCGAGGACGGGTTCCACGCACTGCCCGGGCGGTCCGACGACGCGGTGCTGGTCTTCACCAAGGACTCGGTGCGGTCCATGGTGCACCGGCCCGTCTACCGCGACTACGTGGGGCTGCGGGTCCTCGACGCGCACGGGACGATCGTGGGCGAGCGACGCTTCGTCGGCGTGCTCGCCTCGCCCGCGTACACCGAGCCGGTCACGCGGATTCCGATCCTCGTCCCCAAAGCGGTCGAGATCCTGCAACGCTCCGGCTACAGCCCGCAGAGCCACGGGTACAAGGCGCTCCTCGCGACTCTCAACGCCTACCCCCGCGACGCGCTCCTGCACGCCGGCGTCGACGAGCTCTACCCGATCGTGGAGCGGATCGCGACACTGGGGGAGCGGCGGCAGGTTCGTGTCTTCTGCCACCGCGACCGGTGGGACCGCTTCGTGAACTGTCTCGTGTACCTTCCGCGCGACCGGTACACGACGGCGACGGCGGACAGGATCCAACGGATCCTCTCGGAACGGTTTTCAGGGGTCGCCGTCGACCACTCGGCCCTCGTCACCGAGTCGGTGATGACCCGGCTCGACATCGTCGTGCAGCTCGGCGAGGGGGCCGGCAGAGACGTCGACCTCGACGCCCTCGAGGACGACCTCACCGAGGTCACACGCACCTGGGACGAGCGCTTCATCGACCACGTCTACTCCTGGCCGAGCGAGCTGCGCGGGGTGGACTTCCCCGACTCGTACAAGGACGTCTTCTCGCCGCAGCAAGGCGTCGCGGACCTCGAGCTGCTCAACACGCTCGAGAACACCGACGAGATGCGGGCAGCCATCCTGGACACCGCGCCGGAGGACGCCGCCGACCTCCGGCTCCGCCTGTACCGGCGGTCGCGTCTCGCGCTCCCGGACGTGCTTCCGCACCTCGACAGCCTGGGGGTGTCCGTCATCGACGAGTGGCCGTTCGAGCTGAGCCTCCGAGGGGAGCCTGCGTGGGTGTACGAGTTCGGGCTCGTCAGCGAGGCGCCGAGCTGGGACAGCGCCGACCGGGAGCGGTTCATCGAGGCCTTCCAGGCCTCGGTGACGGGCCGCCTCGAGATCGGGCCGATGAACGCCCTCGTGACGGTGGCGGGCCTGACCTGGGAGGAGGTGGGGCGGCTCCGCGCGATGGAGCGCTACCTCAAGCAGGGCGGCATGCCGTACTCGTACGCCTACATCGCGAGCGCCCTGCAGGCGCACCCGGCCCTCTGCGGCAGCCTCGTGGCCGCCTTCCGCGCGGCTCACGACCCCGACCATCCGGGCACACCCGACGAGCACAAGGACGCCGCCGAGACAATCCTCGCCTCCATCGAGGCCGAGCTCGACAAGGTGGCGAACCTCGACCAGGACCGCATCATCCGCGCCTTCGTCGCCCTCCAGCGCGCGATCGTACGGACCAACGCGTTCACCGGCCTCGGTGACGCCGCCCTCGCCATCAAGCTGCTGCCCCGCAAGCTCACGCTGCTGCCCGAGCCACGTCCCGCGTTCGAGATCTGGGTGTACTCGCCGCGCGTTGAGGGGGTCCACCTCCGGTTCGGCCGGGTCGCACGCGGCGGGCTGCGCTGGTCCGACCGTGCCGAGGACTTCCGTACCGAGGTGCTGGGCCTTGTCAAGGCGCAGATGGTGAAGAACACCGTCATCGTGCCCGTGGGCGCGAAGGGCGGCTTCGTCGCCCGCAAGCTGCCCGACCCGGCCCTGGACCGTAGAGGGTGGCTGGCCGAGGGCCAGCACGCGTACCGGATGTTCGTCACGGCGCTGCTGTCGGTGACCGACACCATCACGCAGGGTGCGGTGGTGGGCCCGGACCGTGTCGTGCGGCATGACGAGGACGACCCGTACCTCGTGGTCGCCGCCGACAAGGGGACGGCGACGTTCTCGGACCTCGCCAACGAGATCTCCCTCGCCCGTGGCTTCTGGCTCGGGGACGCGTTCGCGTCCGGCGGCACCAACGGCTACGACCACAAGGAGATGGGCATCACGGCTCGCGGCGCGTGGGAGTCGGTGAAGCGGCACTTCCTGGAGATGGGCGTCGACCCGGAGACCGACGACGTGACGTGCGTGGGCATCGGAGACATGTCGGGTGACGTCTTCGGCAACGGGATGCTGCTGAGCCGCCACCTGAAGCTCGTCGCGGCCTTCGACCACCGTCACGTGTTCGTCGACCCGGACCCCGACCCGGAGCGCAGCTTCCAGGAGCGCGAGCGGCTCTTCGCCCTGCCGAGGTCGTCGTGGGCCGACTACGACGCCGGGGCGATCTCCGCGGGCGGCGGGGTGTACGGGCGTTCCCTCAAGTCGATCCCCGTCACCCCGCAGGCGAGGCAGACTCTCGGCATTCCCGAGGAGGTACGTGCCCTGTCGCCGGCCGAGTACATCCACGCGATCCTCCAGGCACCCGTCGATCTGCTGTGGAACGGCGGCATCGGCACCTACGTCAAGGCGGCCTCCGAGTCGCACGCGGACGTGGGCGACCGTACGAACGACGCGGTACGGGTCGACGCGACGCAGGTACGGGCTCGCTGTGCCGGTGAGGGCGGGAACCTCGGCTGGACCCAGGCGGCGAGGATCGAGTACTCGCGCGCCGGCGGCAGGATCAACACCGACTTCATCGACAACTCGGCAGGGGTCGACACGAGCGACCACGAGGTCAACATCAAGATCCTCCTGGCCGACGCCCAGACCCGCGGACGGCTGAACGGCGAGGAACGCAATACCCTGCTGCCCGCCATGACCGACGACGTGGCCGCCCTGGTGCTCGCGCACAACGTCGACCAGAACCTGGCGCTGGCGATGGCCCGCTACCAGGCCCCGCGGTTCACCGCCATCCACGAGGACTGGATGCGGGTCCTGTCGGACGACGGCTACCTGGACCGCAAGCTCGAGACCATGCCATCGCCGGAAGAGATGGCGCGGCGGATCGCTTCGGGGGAGGGGCTGTGCAGTCCGGAGCTCGCCACCCTGCTCGCATGGACGAAGATCCGGCTGGCGGACATCGTCGTCGCGAGCGACCTCCCGGACGACCCGTACCTGGCGGACAGGCTGGTGCAGTACTTCCCGCGACTGCTGCGCGAGCGGTTCGGCGATCTCATGCCGAACCACCCGCTGCGGCGGGAGATCATCACGACCGTCGCGGTGAACCGGTTCGTGAACAGCCAGGGCATCTCCTCGTACCACCGGCTCTCGTCGGACACGGGGGCTGGGGCGGCCGACATCATCCGTGCCCAGCTCGCGTCCCGCGCGATCTACCGTGCGGGCGTCCTCGAGGTGGGACTGCGCCGCCAGGTGCCCGACGCCGCCAGGTACGTCGAGCTCATGGTGACGATGCGTCACCTCGTCGAGCGTGGCACTCGCTGGGTGCTCCAGACTTTTGCGTCGCCGATCGACGTAGCGGAGGTCGTCGAGCGTTTCGGGGCACCGAGCCGCCACGTGCTCGACAACCTCGAGCACGTGGCGACCCCGGAGCTCGTCGCATCCTGGTCACGACGCCGTGACGACCTCCTCGACGAGGGGCTGTCCTCCGACCTCGCACGCCTCATCGCCGCGGAGCCCATCGCCCATCTCGCCCCGGCGATCGTCTCTATCTCCGCGAAGGGCTCGCACGACGTGCTCGAGACCGCGCGGCGCTTCTTCGAGGTGCGTGGCCGGCTGGAGCTGGGGCGGTTCTTCGAGGCCGCCGAGGCGCTTCCCCGTACGGACCGCTGGTCGCTCATGGCGCAGGCCGCGATCATGGACGAGCTCCTCGCCGTACAGGCCGCACTGGGTGCCGAAGCCGTCGAGGGTGCGTTCTCCGTCCCGCGTCCGGACCTCGACCGGATCGGCCCGCTGCTCGAGAACCTCGCCCGTGACGGGGCCGACCTCGGACGGCTCTCGGTCGCCGTGAGGCTCCTACGGTCGCTGGTCAAGGGGTGACGTCGTAGGGCGGGTCCGGGCTTGGTTGAATAAGGCCCATGCGCATCGACCTCCATGTCCACTCGAACGTCTCCGACGGGACGGACAGCCCGACGCGGCTGGTGTTCGCGGCCCATGAGGCCGGCCTGGACGTCATCGCGCTCTGCGACCACGACACGTTCGACGGCATCACGGAGGCGCGCGAGGCAGGGCGGCGCATCGGCCTGACAGTGCTTCCCGGTGTGGAGATGTCGACGCGGTACAAGGACCGGCCCGTCCATCTCCTCGGCTACGGCTGCGACCCGTGGAACCGGTTCCTGCTCGCTGAGCTGGCCGCCCTGCGGGCCAGTCGCGTCAACCGCCTCCAGGGCTTCCTCGAGAAGCTCGCCGAGCTCGGACTGCCGCTGAGCGAGGACGACGTCGCCAAGTCGCGCGGCCTCTCGCCGTCCCTGGGCAGGCCGCACATCGCCGACGCGATGGTCGCCAAGGGGTACGTGGCCCACCGCGCCGAGGCGTTCGAGAGGTACCTGGGCGACGGCAAGCCTGCCTATGTCGAGCGGTATGCGACGCCGATCGAGGACGCGATCCGCCTCATCCGGGGAGCGAAGGGGCTCGCGGTGATCGCGCACCCCTGGGGCCCCGGGGCCAAGGACGTGCTCACGGGAGACGCCCTCGCGGAGCTGGCGCGGGTGGGTCTCGAGGGCATCGAGGTCGACCACACGGACCACGACCCCCGAGCGCGGGAGCTGCTCACCGAGCTGGGCGCCCGAACGGGCCTCATCCGTACGGGCTCGAGCGACTACCACGGCACGGGCAAGCTCAACAACCCGCTGGGCATCAACGTGACCCGTCCCACCGCGTACGCGGAGATCGTCAACCGGATCGCAGCCCGTGGTGGTATCGGTCCGTCCTGAGGAGCGCTCTGTTAACCTGCCACCCGTCTCCGGGAAGGAACACCCATCACCATGACCGAGCCCACCTCGGATGCCGGCGAGGAGCTGGCCCAGAGCACGTCGGACGCGTCGCTGGCGCGCTCACAGCAGCGCAGCCGCGACATCCGCGCTCAGATCGAGAAGGACCCCTCGGGCTTCCGCGTGATGACCGGCGACCGGCCCACGGGGAACCTGCACATCGGGCACCTCCTGGGCTCACTGCAGAACCGGCTCGAGGTGCAGAGGATGGGCGTCGAGACGTTCATTCTCATCGCCGACTACCAGGTCATCACCGACCGGGACGGCGTGGGACCACTCCGTGAGCGCGTGTACTCGATGATCGCCGACTACCTGGCGCTGGGCCTCGACCCGGTCACGACGACGATCTTCACCCACTCGTCGGTGCCTGCACTCAACCAGCTCATGCTGCCCTTCCTGTCCCTGGTGACGGACGCCGAGCTGCGCCGCAACCCGACGGTGAAGGCGGAGCTCGACGACACCGGCGACCGTCCGATGTCGGGCCTCATGCTCACCTACCCGGTGCACCAGGCCGCCGACATCCTGTTCTGCAAGGCGAACCTCGTACCGGTCGGCAAGGACCAGCTGCCCCACCTGGAGCAGGCGCGCGTCATCGCGCGGCGCTTCGACGAGCGGTACGGACGGGCGGACCCCTCGCGTCCTGTCTTCCCGCCGCCGGACGCGCTGCTGTCCGAAGGCGGCGCGATCATCCTCGGCATGGACGGCTCCAAGATGAGCAAGTCCAAGGGCAACGTCATCGAGCTCGGCATGACGGCCGACGAGACCGCGAAGGTCATCAAGAAGGCGGTCACGGACTCGGACCGCCACATCACGTACGACCCCGTGAACCGCCCCGAGGTGTCCAACCTCGTCAACCTGGCGGCGCTGTTCCTGGGTCGGGACCCGTACGAGGTCGCCGACGAGCTCGGCGACGCGGGGGGCGGCGGGCTCAAGAAGCTCGTCACCGAGGCGGTCAACACGGGGCTCGCGGGGCACCGTGCGCGCCGGGCGGAGCTCGTCGCCGACCCGGGTCACCTGCAGCGGATCCTCGCCGAGGGCAACGAGCGTGCGAACGCCGTCGCCGACGCCACGCTCGCAGAGGTCCGTACGGCCATGCAGATGGTGTACTGACGGGGACGTCAGTTGCGAGTACATGCTCGTGTCCGTGGTCGCTGCTACCGTCTGTGCCACCCCGAGCAATGAGGACATGTGTCGAAGGAGTCTCGTACGACCGATCCGAGCGGTGCGCCCTATCGGTGGGAGATGTACGAAGCGGGGGTCCTCCGGGTAGTCGAGAACGAGCTGGATGCCTGCCTCCAGGAGCGGTGCAGGACACAGAGTGAGTACGACCTGTTCCAGGGCCAGATCCAGGCTCGACTGGAGCGGGCGTGTCAAGGCGATCTTGGCATCTTCGATGAACCGGGGCCCGACCCCGTGGTGACGCAGCCATCGTTGTGGGAGTCCCGGTGGAACTTCGGTGCTCGGCGTCAGCTTCGGCTGTACCACGCCGAACCTCAGTCGGTCCCGGACTTGCTCTACGGACTCAAGTGGCACTGGAAGGACTTCGCGGGGCTGACGCTGGCTGAGAAGGAACAGCGTCAGAATGCAGAGATGGGGGAGGCGGCCGTCAGGTTCCGCCGATCGGTCCACTACTCCACGACGGACGAGGGTTGCTGACCCTGAGTGGACAGACGACCCTCTGCTGTGTATAGAGTGCAGTCTATGCGCAAGCCTAAGTTCGTCAACGATCCGACATCGCCGTCGAGAAGACGAGCTCTCGCCCTGGCCCGTGCGGCGGAAGAACTACACGCCAAGTTGCTGAAGGCTCGACAGCTGCAACGCATGACCCAAGGGCAGATCGCTCAGCTCATGGGCGTCAAGCAGCCGACCGTCGCTGCCTTCGAGCGTCATGACAACGATCCAAAGCTCTCATCGATCCTTCGTTACGCGCATGCCGTTGGTGCAACCCTCACCATGTCGGTCCTGCTGGACGGGGCGGACATCGAGCTCGGATGGTCACCGATCGCGCAGGTGGTGGTTCCCTTCACAACGTCACAGGGAGTGGAGGGCCGGCCCACGGCTGCCCCAACGGCTATCGGCATGCCGCTGGCGGCCTGAGCATGACCTCAAACGCACGGCCATCACCTGAGCACGTGGAGCAAGAGGTGGGATCTCTCGTCGATCTGGTTGACGGCCTCGACGTCTCTGAGATCCGGACCTACTTCCTTCAGGCTGAACGGGGCGAGTACGACGGCTCTGGCGAGGCGCGCATCTCGGTCTCGGCGCGGAATGAAGGAGGGCTCCTCGAGGTCAGATGCCGTCTGGCTGCCTCGACGGAGGACTGTCAGGTGGTGGTGGACCGGTCGGCTGTGTTCACGCTGCGCTTACGCCTCAGTATTCCCGAGGCAGTAATGGGGGAATTTGTGGAGAAGGTGGGAGTCATGACGATTTATCCATACCTTCGTGAGGGCGCCTTCTCGTTGGCATCGAACCTGGGTGTGGCGCCGCCCGTCATGGGTCTTCTGAAAGCTGGTTCGATCCGACTGATGCCCCAGTCGGCAGAGGAATCGGACGACATTGGTTAGGGTGCCGCTGTGATCACAGGGGAGCTCAGGAGCCAGGTCGACCGCGTCTGGGATGCCTTCTGGTCCGGAGGCATCTCCAATCCCCTCGAGGTGATCGAGCAGATCACGTACCTGCTCTTCATCCGTCGCCTCGACGAGCGACAGCTGCTGGCCGAGAAGAAGGCGCAGCTGACCGGCCGGATCGAGGACGCGGTGTACGGGCCCGACCAGTACGAGCTGCGCTGGAGCCGATTCACGAACCTCGACGCCGACAGCATGTACGCGCTCGTCAGTGAGCAGGTGTTCCCGTTCCTGCGGCGGCTGGGGGACCAGTACGGCGGTGACCGGTCGACGTACGGCGAGCACATGAAAGACGCCCGCTTCACGGTCCCGACGCCTGCGCTGTTGAGCCGGGTGGTCGACATGATCGCGGACATCCCGATGGAGAAGCGGGACACCAACGGCGACCTGTACGAGTACCTGCTGAGCAAGATCGCGTCCGCGGGCGTCAACGGGCAGTTCCGCACGCCGCGGCACATCATCAGCCTCATGGTCGACCTCGTCGCGCCACAGCCCACGGACGAGGTCTGCGACCCGGCGTGCGGCACGGCCGGCTTCCTCGTTGCCGCCTCCGAGTACATCCGCGACCATCACCCGTCCGCGCTCACGGACGCGACGCAGCGCCACCACTTCCACCGCAGCATGTTCCACGGGTACGACTTCGACTCGACCATGCTGCGGATCGGCAGCATGAACATGCTGCTGCACGGCATCGAGGCGCCGGACATCCGCTATCGCGACTCGCTCTCGGAGGGCGCGAGCGGGGAGGCCGACAAGTACACAGTCATCCTCGCCAACCCGCCGTTCGCCGGATCCCTGGACTACGAGTCGGTCGCCAAGGACCTGCAGCGGACGGTTAAGACGAAGAAGACCGAGCTCCTGTTCGTCGCTCTCTTCCTGCGCCTGCTCAAGGTAGGTGGCCGTGCCGCGGTCATCGTGCCGGACGGGGTTCTGTTCGGATCGTCGAACGCCCACAAGACGCTGCGCAAGATGCTCGTCGAGGACCAGAAGCTCGACGCAGTCATCAAGCTGCCATCGGGCGTCTTCCGCCCGTACGCGGGCGTCTCCACCGCGATCCTGCTGTTCACGAAGACCGACTCCGGCGGTACGGACGACGTGTGGTTCTACGACGTCCGCGCCGACGGCTTCTCGCTGGACGACAAGCGCAACCCGGTCGACGCGAGCGACCTGGACGATGTACGGGACCGCTGGCGCGCCCGCACAACCACCGAGTGTGAGCGTGCCCGCACCGAGCAGTCCTTCTGCGTCCCCAAGGCCGACATCGTCGCCCAGGGCTACGACCTGTCGCTCAACCGGTACAGGGAAGCTGAGCACGTCGACGAAGAGCACCGCCCACCCCTGGAGATCATCGCCGACATCGAGGCCCTCGAAGCCGAGATCAGCGAAGGGCTGGCTGAGCTGAAGGCGATGCTCGCGTGAGGACTGTCCCACTCTCGCACGTCATCACGCCCGCCAAGATCGCGCGGGCCGGACGTACATCCTTCCCGCTACTTTCGATGACGATGCATGGGGGGCTTGTCGATCAAGATCAGAAGTTCAAGAAGCGCGTCGCCAGTACGGACACCTCGGACTACAAAGTGGTAAGACGAGGACAACTTGTGGTTGGCTTCCCGATCGATGAAGGAGTTGTTGACTTCTTAGATTCCCACTCGGCCGGGATTGTGAGCCCGGCTTACAGTGTTTGGGACCTGATTGACGAGAGTGCATACGATCGCGCCTACCTCAACCGATTCCTGAAGTCGCCCCAGGCTTTGACGTACTACAAAACTCGGCTTCGAGGAAGTACCGCCAGGCGGCGTAGTCTGCCAAGGGAGTTATTTCTTGCTCTCCCCGTTCCGGTGCCACCTATAGCAGAACAGCGGCGGATCGCGACGATCCTCGACCAGGCGGACGCCCTCCGCGCCAAGCGCCGCCAGGTCCTCGCCCACCTCGATGCGCTCTCGAACTCTGTCTTCCGTGAGATGTTTGGAGAGCCTGCTGGTTGGCCCACGCGTTGGCCTATGGGAACTATCGGCGACCTGTGCCAAAGCGTGCAGTACGGCACCTCGGCTAAGGCAGGTCCCAGTGGCGAATGGGCGATCCTTCGTATGGGGAACGTGACGGATGTCGGTCGCCTCGACACATCTGACCTCAAATACATCGACCTTAAAGCTGTCGACCGAGAGAAATATACTGTGGCGCCAGGGGACCTCTTGTTCAATAGAACAAATAGTGTGGATAAGGTCGGCAAGACCGCAGTCGTACGGGACGATCGGCAATTCGCAGTAGCAGGCTACTTGATAAGGGTTCGCATGAACTCCCTCGGTGACCCGGAGTTCGTGAGCGCCTATCTGATGAGTGACCATGGCAAGGCCGTACGGCGGAATTTGGCGAAAGCAGCCGTGAACCAAGCCAACATTAACGCGTCGGAACTCAAGCGCATCCCGATCGCGATACCGCCGATCGAAGCCCAGAGAAGGTTCGCAGCGGTTGTCGGCCAAATTGAGCAGCACCGGACGATGGGCGAGCTCGCCCTTGCCGACTCCGAGACGCTCTTTGCGTCCCTACAGTCGCTTGCGTTCCGAGGAGACCTCTGATGCCAGAGATGCCCACGTGGGACGAGTTCATGGTGCCGGTCCTTCGGGTGATGACAGACGGGCAGTTGCGCGGGATCCGCGTGATCCGGACCAGGACTGCCGACGAGGTCGGACTGTCGGAGGCACAGCTCGCGGAGGGCCTTCCCTCAGGACAGGCGAAGGCCGAGAACCGATTGGGTGGGCCGTTTCGTACCTCACTCGGGTGGGCGCGCCCATGCGACCTCAGCGCGGTCAGTATCAAGTGACCGACGTCGGCAGGAGGCTGCTGGCTGACCATCCGGATGGGATCTCGGAGGCACACCTGCGCCACCTTCCCGACCGAGGTCTGGACCCAGATCTGGTCCCGATAACCCCAGCGAACGGTTGAACCGCGGGATCCGGTGCCGCACCGACGCGGTCGGGATCTTCCCCAACCGCGACGCCATCATCCGCCTCGTCGGGGGCCGTGCTGGCCGAACAACAGACCGACGAATGGGCCGAAGGCCGCCGCTACCTCGGCCTCGACATCCTCACCCGCTGCCGCATGACCCGCATCACCACCGAACCCGAGATCGGAGCCGAGATGCCCGCCCTGTCTGCATAGCCAAAGTCCCCCGGATCCCGCGGCCCACGCCGCTACACCACTCCGCGGGACTTGACCCAAGGCCGTGGGGGCCGCGCTCGCGCGTGGCCGCCACGCCGTCTGCGCAATTAGCAGCGACCCACGCTCAACAACTGGAGACGTAGCCCCTCACGAGACCTATCCCTGGCTCAAGTCCCTGGCTCATGCCTGGAGACGTGGTGGTGTAAGTCACAGACTGTTGACGCCAGTTCGGCCCCCGGGAGAAGACATCAACACGAATCACTGAACCGAAAGGTGAACTCTGGGTACGAGCGACCACCCTGTTCTTATTTTCTTGTTCAGGGGCGTCCTTTGCGGCATCACGCAAGGCCAGGTTGCGCAGATATGCGGAGACAGACTGGCCACTTTCCTCGGCGTGCGCTTGCACGCGCTCCAGCTCTTCCGGCGAAAGACGTACGCTCACCATCGCTGTAAGCTTACGCTTTCCGGACCTGGTTGGCGCCGTCACCTCCTCCCACTGAGATAGGTCGTCCTTTTCGGCCTGCATTTGCGCGGCCAGATCACTTTCTCTCATCGGTCCTCCTTACGAAGATACTTGTTCCGTTCGCCGGGCGTACAGTCCCAACCTGTGATGGGTCGAAGTCGCGATAGCTCAGGGAAAAAGAGGACGGGTATGGTTAAAGCACGGCCGCCGTTCGTGCGGCCAACAACACGCCAGTCCGCCGCCCGCCCCTTTTTGTTCCGAAGCCACACAGGATTGTTCGATAATACTTGGAGTACTTCTCTGGCTCTGATGTTATGGCGGGCTAATTCGGCCTCGTTATGTTCATCAAGGTCGACTTCATCCGCGTCGCTCGGGTGTGACAAGTCGTTCTCCGACTGTGAGTGACTTCCTTATCGGCCAAAGTTGCCGAGAGGGCCGGTCCCACCGGTAAGTTCACTCGCAAGGGTGAAGGTCAAGCGACGAGCCTCCGTACCGTCGAGTGAGAATGTGATCACATACCGTCCCAGCTGCATGAGAGGCAGCCCCCCAAAGTTGAATGCGAAGGGGACCATCTGCTCATCGCCCGACGCTATCTGCGGTGGGCGCCCCACGTTGAAGCGCATATCACCACCGATCCCGCTAGATCCTACTGCGGCACCCTCAGGGAGCTGAGGCGCTTCTCCGTCCTCTGTGATCAACCGGAATGACAGGGTGTGTTCCCTGTTCGTTGCATTCCAGGGGACCCTAACGAGGCCAGCCGCACCGAAGTTCGTAACGTACGGGGGAGGTGTACCCAGTGCTACCTGCATACGATCGATATTCGCGCCCGAAATGAACAACTTCCCGCCGGCCACCTCGGCGTAGTCACACAGGAGAACCTCGAGTTCCATGTTCTGCCTTCCCTGCAAGCGCTTCAAGCGCGAGTCTTATCATGTATGACCACATCCTAGCACGGTGTCATACAGGTACGTAATAAGAGGAGAGCAGGAGGACTTCGTGGTCTACGGACGGGCCTCCGGGACCGGAAGAAGGGCGTCAAGGTCGCCAGTGATGCACTGTCAGGCTTGGAACTAGCCAGGTTGTGCGCGAGGGTCAGTTGTGGTGGCTGCCGAAGGGAGCACACGCGGCTCAGGTTGTCGAAGCCGCCGTCCCAGCCGAAGTCGAGACTCCGCTCGATCCTGTCGAGCAGATCGAGCAGGGGATCGCGAGGATTCATGCGGACGTCGCGGCAGAGCTTCTAACACGCCTCCATGCGCAGGCGCCCACGTTCCTCGAGCAGGCGGTCCTCGACCTGCTGCTTGCGATGGGCTACGGAGGAGCTGAAGGGCGGGCCACGCGTACTCAGCTCACGAGCGACGGCGGGATCGACGGGATCATCGACCAGGACGCTCTCGGCTTGAGCCGCATCTACGTCCAAGCGAAGCGCTACGAGCTCGGGTCGACGTCCAGCGGCCGGAGATCCAGGCGTTCGTGGGCGCACTGCACGGCAATGCTGCCGGGCACGGCGTCCTCATCACGACAGGCCGCTTCAGTGCCGGCGCGCAGGACTACACGAAGAGCCTCCCGACCCGCGTCGTGCTCATCGACGGACAGCGCCTGGCGCCGCTCATGATCCGTTACGGCGTGGGCGTGCAGGTGCGCAGGACGGTTGACATCGTCGAGATCGACGAGGACTTTCTTCGAGTAGGGGTCGGCGGACGAGGCGAGCGCTCAGCTGGCTTTCGCGAGCGGCAGGGTGCCGTAGGGACCGACGGCATAGCGATACCCGGCGGGGGAGGTCCACTCGAGCCAGCCGTTCTCGTCCTGGGTGACCCTCCAGCCTCGTGCCGTCTTGGCGCGGTGGACCTTGCGGGACAGGGGAGCGAGGTTGTCGATCCGCGTCTGGCCGCGGGGTCGGCCGGGGGAGTGCTCGTACGGGATCGTGTGGTCGAGGTCGCATCGCCTGGCGGCCGTGGTGCCGTACGGGAACATGTCGACCGGCGAGCGCATCATCACGGCGTCGCGGATGCGGTCGGGGATCTCGTACGCGTCCACGGGCGTGATGGAGTTGAGGTCGACGATCGGGCGGATGCTCACGCGGTCATGACCCACGAGCTCGACCCAGGTCTCACGAGACAGCGGGCCGTGGCTGTCGACCCTGCCCATGAGGGCGGCGTCGGCCAGCGAGCGGTCGGTGACGTGGAGGATGACGGTCGTCGTACGGGTCGAGCCGGGGTCGGTGCCCTCGGTGAGCAGCTGCAGGGCACGGGCGGGCTCGGCAAGGATGCCCAGCGCGGTCGCACGCCGTCCCTCGAGGGAATCCGGGTCACCCAGCGCCGACAGCACGCCTGCGAGCTGGGTCAAGGTCGCGTCCAGCGCGACGGCGTCGGAGAGGTCCAGCCGTCCGTGCAGGTCGCGGCACGCCCCGGACTCCATGGTCGACGAGCAGATCGTGACGTGGCGGCTCTCCCGGGCCTGCCGCTCCCGCTCACGAGCCAGCTCCGGAGCGGCGATGGCGATGAGGCCGCGCAGCTTCCGAATCGCCCGGCCACGGGGGAGCGTCTGCAAGAGCGGAGCGATCCGCTCGTCCACCCACTGTGCGGCCTCGAGCGGGAGGCCGGCGGAGTTCACGTAGCCGATGACCTCGGTTGCCCGGTACCACCGGACCGCTCCGGACTGCACTGCGGCCCACATCACGGGGTGGCGGTAGACGCAGTTGAGAACCTCACCGATGAGGCAGGCGCCGGACCCCGGGCTCATGCCGAGGAGGGCAGCCACCTCGAGGCTGAGGTACTCGGCGACAGGCGGCGTGCCCTGAGCCCCGTGGAAGATGAGCTGCTCGGCGGCCTCGCCGAATGCGTCCTCGTCGACCGTGCCGTGCGCCAGGCACAGGGAGTAGATCGTGGTGACCTCACGCGACTCTGCAGCGACGCGTGTCGCATGTGCGGCCGCCAGCTCGGCCAGCAGCTCCCGGGAACGCGCGGGCATGATCGCCGTGGATCCGGCATCTGCGGAGTATGCGTCGCTCATGTGTTCGATTATAGGACCAAAAGAGCAATGAAACAAGAGACGAGCGCAATGTACATCCCCGATGTCGCCATTCGTGGCTCGGGCTCTGGCAGCGGTCGGAGGCTCGCGTCACACTCAAACCGAGAACAGCAGAATGCCTCTCATGCCACCCTCACATTTCAGGTCGGCTGTGGAGAACGCCTGTCATCATGAGACGAAACCACCCCGGAGGAGAGACTGTGGCGGGCAACTTCGACTTCGTGAAGCTGACCATGCCCGCGCTGCATGGCGACTGTGTGCGTGCGGAGTCGTACCTGGCCAGTGACCCTCGAGCCGCGTGCATCTACAGCCGGCGCGCGGCCGAGAGACTCGTCGACCATCTGTACGACGTCATCGGGTTGAGCAGCCCGTATGCGGACGACTTCGCGGCGCTGGCCAACGGTGCCGAGTTCAAGGCCCGGACCGGGACCGCGATCACGGCGAAGCTCAACCTCCTCCGCAAGGTCGGCAACGACGCTGTCCATGCCACGAGGGAGATCCGTCCGGACGTGGCGGCGCGGCTCCTCGCCGAGCTCCACCACCTCATGGTGTGGGCGGGCTTCCACTACTCCCCGCACCCGGACGCGGCCCCCCTCCAGGCGCGCTTCGACCCGACTCTCGCCGCGAAGGCCGGGCCCTTGTCCCGCGACGAGGTTGTCCGCCTGGCGGCGCGGTTCGCCGAGCAGGACGCCGCGCTCGCGGCCGCACGAGCCGAGAAGGACGAGCTCGTCGTTGCGCACGAGCGGGAGCTCGCGGCGCTGAGGGCGCGGATCGCGGCCGTGCAGGCGTCAACGTCCCTCCACGATGACCGTGACTACACCGAGGCCGAGACTCGGGACATCTTCATCGACGTGCTGCTCGGCGAGGCCGGCTGGCCCTTGGACGAGCCCCGCGACCGCGAGTACGAGGTCACCGGCATGCCCAACCAGCCGGGCGTCGGCTTCGTCGACTACGTCCTGTGGGGAGCCGATGGCCGCCCGCTCGCCGTCGTCGAGGCCAAACGGACGAGGAAGAGCGCAACGATCGGTCAGCAGCAGGCCAAGCTCTACGCCGACTGTCTCGAGACGCAGTTCGGGCGCCGGCCGGTGGTCTTCTTCACCAACGGCTACGAGCACTGGCTCTGGGACGACGCCGCCGGCTACCCGCCGCGCCAGGTCCAGGGCTTCTGCACCCGTGACGAGCTGGAGCTCATGATCCAGCGGCGCCACTCGCGCAGGCCGCTCTCCGGCGAGCCTGTGAACACGGCGATCGCCGGTCGGCCGTACCAAGTGCGCGCGATCAAGGCCGTCGGCGAGGTGTTCGACGCCCGCCAGCGCGAGGCGCTCCTCGTCATGGCGACCGGCTCCGGGAAGACGCGTACCGTCATCGCTCTCGTCGAAGCGCTCATGAAGGCGAACTGGGTGAAGCGCGTCCTGTTCCTCGCCGACCGCGTGGCACTCGTGAACCAGACAGTCGGCGTTTTCAAGGCCCAGCTTCCCAGCGTGACGACCGTGAACCTCGTCACCGAGAAGAACGCCGACGGACGCGTCTACGTGTCCACCTACCCGACGATGCTCGGCCTTCTCAACGAGACCGACGACAAGGGACGGCGCTTCGGTCCGGGGTACTTCGACCTCGTCGTCATCGACGAGGCCCACCGCAGCGTGTACGCCAAGTACGGTGCCATCTTCGACTACTTCGACTCACTGCTGGTCGGCCTGACCGCCACACCCAAGGATGAGGTCGACCACAACACCTACCGGCTGTTCCACCTCGAGGACGGCGTCCCGACAGATGCCTACAGCCTCGACGACGCGGTCGCCGACGGCTACCTCGTCCCGCCACGCGGCGTGTCCGTCGGCACCAAGTTCCTCAGAGGCGGGATCCGCTACGACGACCTCACGGACGAGGAGAAGGACGAGTGGGACAGCCTCGACTGGGGTGAGGACGGGCCGCCGACCGAGGTCAGCGCCGAAGAGATCAACCGGTTCCTCTTCAACGAGGACACGGTCGACAAGGTTCTCGCCACGCTCATGACCGACGGCTACCGAGTCGCCGGCGGAGACCGGATCGGGAAGACGATCATCTTCGCGAAGAACCGGAACCACGCGGACTTCATCCAGAAGCGTTACGACATCGGCTGGCCGCAGCACGCCGGCCACGTGGCTCGCGTCGTCACCCACGAGACGCCCTACGCGCAGAGCCTCATCGACAACTTCTCCGATCCGGACAAGGCACCTCACATCGCGATCAGCGTCGACATGCTCGACACCGGCATCGACGTGCCCGAGGTCGTCAACCTCGTGTTCTTCAAGATGGTGCGCTCGAAGTCCAAGTTCTGGCAGATGCTCGGACGCGGGACACGCCTTCGGCCGAGCCTGTTCGGCCCGGGGGAGGACAAGCGCGACTTCCTCGTCTTCGACTTCTGCGGCAACCTCGAGTTCTTCTCGCAGGACCTTCCGGCGAGCGAGGGGTCGCTCCAGAAGTCGCTCGCGCAGCGGCTGTTCGAGACTCGACTCGCGCTGATCCACGCGCTCGATGGCGCTCACGCGGACCACGACCTCCGCGCATCCCTCGCGGACGGCCTGCATGGGCTGGTCGCAGGGATGACGCTCGACAACGTGCTCGTGCGGCCTCATCGGCTCGTGGTCGAGCGCTTCGGCCAACGGTCGACGTGGGACGACCTGTCGGAGGACGACCTCGTCGCCCTCGAAGACCTCTCCGGGCTCCCGAGCGCCGCGAACGACGATGACGAGCTGGCCAAGCGGTTCGACCTGCTCGTGGTGCGGAGGCAGCTGGCACAGCTCACCGGAGAGGTGTACGAAGCGGAGCGGCTGCGCGAGGCGATCCAGGAGCTCGCCGTCGGCCTGCTGTCCAAGGCCAACATCCCGTCCGTGGCGCAGCACCTCGAGCTCATCGAGGCAGTCGCCGGCGACGAGTGGTGGGTCGATGTCACGCTCCCGATGCTCGAGCTGGTGCGGCTGCGCCTGCGCGGACTCGTACGTCTCGTCGACCCCGTACGCCGTGCCGTCGTCTACACCGACTTCGAGGACCAGCTCCAGTCCCCGGTCTCGGTGACGCTCCCCGGCACCTCTCCGGGCACGGACATGGCGCGGTTCGCGGCGAAGGCGGCGGCCTATCTGCGCGCGCACGAGGACAACTTCGCCCTGCAGCGGGTCCGCCGCAATCGGCAGCTCACTCCCGAGGACCTGAGCGCGCTCGAACAGATGCTGCTCGACTCGGGCGCCGGGGGTCGGGCCAACCTGGACCTGGCCGCGGCTCGCAACGGCGGGCTTGGACTGTTCATCCGCTCGCTCGTCGGCCTCGACAGGGCAGCTGCGACGGAGGCGTTCGCGGCCTACCTGGACGGAACTCGGTTCTCCGTGGACCAGGTCCGCTTCGTCCAGCTCATCATCGAGGAGCTCACGGCGAACGGCGTCATGGAGCCGAGCCGCTTGTACGAGTCGCCTTACACGGACCACGGCCTCGTCGACGCCATCTTCCCCGAGGAGCTCGGACACATCGTGAAGATCCTCCAGGACGTGAAGGCCAACGCCACCACCGGCCGCGTTGCCTGACGGGTTCAGCGGGGCTCGGCCTCAGTGAGGGTCTCAGCCCGCCTGAAGAAGGTGTCCAGCACCTCGGCGGTGGCGTCGATGTTCTCGAGCATGGGCAGGTGCGTGGCCTCGGGGATCGCGATGGGCACGGTCCCCAGTCGTACGGCCATGTCGTTCTGCGTGACCTGGCTCCACGTGCCGTCGTGCTCCCCGTACAGCACGGCGCAGGGGACGCCGGTGGCAGCGAGCTCCTCGACCACGTCCGAGGCGTCCAGGAGGGCCTCGACGTTGCGTACGGCCGCCGCGTGCGTTCCCGCCACGAACCGTTCTCGCAGGAACGAGGCAAGCGCGGGGTGCATGTCGACGTTCTCGTACGCCGTCTTCGCGTCCCACGCCTGGGCGAGGTCGTGCGCGGCGAGCTCACGGGCGAACCTCGTCACGCGGTCTATCGTCACGGGGACGAGGTCCGCGGACGCCATGAAGCCGGCCGGCCCCGAGCAGATGAGGGTCAGTGAGGCGAACGCGGCCGGGTCGACGATGACGGCCCGCTGCGCCACGAGACCGCCGAACGAGTGGGCCACGAGATGGACGGGAGCACCCAGGTCGTGCGTGACAGCGACGAGGTCCGCGGCCAGGGTGTCGAGGTCGTACGGGCCCGTCGAGGTCGACTGGTGAACGCCCCGCAGGTCGACCGAGCTCCCGGCCCAGCCCTTCGCCGCGAGCTCCGGGAGCAGGAAGAGGAAGTCCTCCTTGCCCCCCGTGAAGCCGTGCACCGCGAGCACCCGCCCCTCGGGCCGGGGCGCCTCAGCCGTCAGGAGCGCCAGGCGCGTGCCGTCGGGACGGTCAACCGTGGTGCTCAGCAGGTTGCCGAAGAGGTTGAACACGGGCTCAGCGAGCGTGGGTGCCGAGGACGGCGACCAGTGCACGTGCGTAGCCGCATTCGACGTCCCCGTCCCGTACCCGGTGCAGGCGCTCGCCCGCCGCGTAGGTGACGATCCACTCGTTGCCCTCGTGCTCCAGCGCCACGAGGCTCTGGCCGAGCGCGTCGCGGAGCTGGTCCTCGCGCGGAAGCCACAGCACGCTCTCGGAGGGGATCGAGTCGAGAGCCCACTCGGTGGTTCCGTTGAACCTCACGACACCGGCACCGTGGTGCGACTGAACCTCGATCGTCATCTCGGCGACATGGAAGACCTCGTCCTCCATCTCCCCGCCAGGGATGACGAACCTGTCCCCCGCGGTGGGAATCCAGGGCATGCCGACGTCAGCGAGCTCGCGGGCCAGGTCGAGCGTGATCATGCCTCCATGCAACACGCTGCACCCAAGCGCGACAAGGGGGGCGGGCACGGACGGGAGCGGGCTACTCCGCAGCGCCGGTACGGCGCAGGACCTCGGACAGCCGCTCGGCGGCTGCCATGACGGCGGCGGCGTGGAGACGGCCGGGCTGGCGGGTGAGACGCTCGATCGGACCCGACACGCTGACGGCCGCGATGACCTTGCCGGACGGCGAGCGGACGGGAGCGGACACGGAGGCGACACCGGCCTCGCGCTCGGCGACCGACTGGCACCAGCCGCGGCGCCTGACGGCGGCCAGGGCGACGGCCGAGAAGTTCGCTCCCTGCAGCCCGCGCTGGATCCGCTCCGGCTCCTCCCAGGCGAGGAGGACCTGGGCCGCCGAGCCCGCGCTCATCGTGAGCTGCGAGCCGACGGGGACGGTGTCGCGCAGTCCGGACGGACGCTCAGCGGCGGCAGCGCAGACGCGGATGTCGCCCTGGCGGCGGAACAGCTGGGCCGACTCGCCCGTGATGTCGCGCAGGCGGGCAAGAATAGGACCCGCGGTCGCCAGCAGGCGGTCCTCGCCGGCAGCGGAGGCGAGCTCGGTGAGGCGCGGTCCGAGGACGAAGCGGCCGTGCAGGTCGCGGCTCACGAGGCGGTGGTGCTCCAGGGCGACGGCCAGACGGTGCGCGGTCGGACGCGCGAGGCCGGTCGCGCTGACCAGTCCGGCCAGGGTCGTCGGCCCTGACTCCAGGGCGCTGAGCACCAGCGCCGCCTTGTCGAGAACCCCGACTCCACTTGAGTTGTCCATAATCTGATACTAGCGTCTCACTGGGCGGGCAGTAAACCCCATACTTGACAGGAGGCCGGCGCAGGCGGCCATCGGCATACGAAGAGGGCGAGGGAGCTCATGGGCAGGACGCTTTCGGAGAAGGTCTGGGACGACCACGTGGTCACGGCTACGCCGGGTGAGCCGGACCTGTTGTTCATCGACCTCCACCTCGTCCACGAGGTGACCAGCCCTCAGGCGTTCGACGGGCTCCGGCTCGCCGGCCGTAAGGTCCGTCGGCCCGACCTGACCCTGTGCACCGAGGACCACAACACCCCGACGCTGAACATCACGGCCCCGATCGCCGACCCGGTCTCGAAGCTGCAGGTCGACACGCTGCGGCAGAACGCGGCCGAGTTCGAGCTGCGGATCCACTCCCTGGGCGACAAGGACCAGGGCGTCGTCCACATCATCGGCCCTCAGCTGGGCATCACCCAGCCGGGGATGACGATCGTCTGCGGCGACTCCCACACCGCGACGCACGGCGCGTTCGGCGCGCTCGCCTTCGGCATCGGCACCTCCGAGGTCGAGCATGTCCTCGCCACCCAGACGCTGCCGCAGGCCAAGCCCAAGACCATGGCGGTGACGATCACCGGCGCCCTGCCGGACGGCGTCACGGCGAAGGACCTCGTTCTGGCGCTCATCGCCAAGGTCGGTACGGGCGGTGGCGCGGGCTACGTCGTCGAGTACCGCGGCGACACCATCGAGAACATGTCGATGGAGGGGCGCATGACGATCTGCAACATGTCCATCGAGTGGGGCGCCCGCGCGGGCATGGTCGCCCCCGACCAGACGACGTTCGACTACCTCGAGGGCCGCCCGCACGCGCCGCAGGGTGACGAGTGGGACGCGGCGGTCGCGTACTGGAAGACCCTGTACTCCGACCCTGACGCGACGTTCGACCGCGAGGTGAGGATCGATGCGACGCAGCTGACGCCGTTCGTGACGTGGGGGACCAACCCCGGTCAGGGCGTCCCCCTCAGCGGATCCGTACCGTCTCCGGCCGACTTCGCCGACCCGGTCCTGAAGTCCGCCGCAGAGCGCGCTCTCGAGTACATGGACCTCAAGGCCGGCACGCCGATGCGCGACATCAAGGTCGACACCGTCTTCCTGGGCTCCTGCACGAACGGGCGCATCGAGGACCTGAGGCTCGCGGCCTCCGTCATCAAGGGGCACAGGATCGCCGACGGCCTGCGCATGCTGGTCGTCCCGGGGTCCGCCCGCGTGCGACTCCAGGCGATGGCCGAAGGCCTTGACAAGGTCTTCGTCGACGCCGGCGCCGAGTGGCGCGAGGCCGGCTGTTCGATGTGCCTCGGCATGAACCCGGACACGCTGTCCCCGGGTGAGCGCAGCGCGTCGACGTCGAACCGCAACTTCGAAGGCCGCCAGGGCAAGGGCGGTCGTACCCACCTCGTCTCACCCGCGGTCGCGGCGGCCACAGCCGTGCGCGGCACGCTGAGCTCTCCCGCCGACCTCTAAGGGGACATCGCATGGACGCCTTCTCCACCCACACCGGCATCGTCACGCCGCTGCGCCGCAGCAACGTCGACACGGACCAGATCATCCCTGCGGTCTACCTCAAGCGGGTCACCCGCTCCGGCTTCGAGGACGGCCTGTTCTCCGCGTGGCGGAACGACCCGGAGTTCATCCTCAACAAGGCGCCGTACGACAAGGGCTCCGTGCTCGTCGCCGGCCCGGACTTCGGTACGGGCTCCTCGCGCGAGCACGCCGTGTGGGCCCTTCAGAACTACGGCTTCAAGGTGGTCATCGGCTCGCGGTTCGGTGACATCTTCCGCTCGAACTCCGGCAAGGCCGGGCTGCTCATCGCGACGGTCCCGCAGCCCGTCGTCGAGGAGCTGTGGGCGTACGCCGAGGCGAACCCCGGCGCCGAGGTCACCGTCGACCTCACCGCGAAGCAGATCACGGCGGGGGAGACGTCGTACGACTTCGACATCGACGACTACACCCGGTACCGCCTCCTCAACGGACTGGACGACATCGGCGCCACCCTCACGCACGACGCCGAGATCGCGGCGTACGAGGCGAAGCGGCCTTCGTTCAAGCCCCGGACGCTGCCCGTCCGCACCGCCGGCTGAAAAGGGGTCCCGCCCGTCGAGTCCGCTGGGGTCGGGGACGCGCTTTTCCGGCCGTTATCTCGTAGAGTGCCTAGCCAGGTCTAGGATCTAGGCGAGGTCCCGCACACTAGAGGCGCGCTTCCCGGGGAGGGCTGCACATGAACAAGGGCGAGCTCATTGCCTCCATCGCCGAGAGGTACTACTTCGGCAACAAGGCGGAGGCGGAACGTGCGCTGAAGGCCGTCACGGAGACCATCGCGGCCGAGACGGCCCGAACCGGCCGAGTCGCGATCTCGGGGTTCGGCATCTTCGAGAAGCTTCACCGGGAGGCCCGCACGGTCCGCAACCCGAAGACGGGGGCGCGCAAGGACGCGGCTGAGAAGGACTACGTGCGGTTCCGCATCGGCACCCGGTTCGAGTCGCGGCTGTCCCCTCCGGGGGAGTGACGGACTCTCAGAACCCCGCGTCGACGACGTGGTCGCCCACCAGGACGCCTCGCAGCGCCTGACCTCGGTGCACCGTGCGCGGTGCCTTGCCGTCCGTACGGAGGCTGACCCGTAGACGTCGTCCCCACGTGTCGACCGCGGGCCAGGTGCCGTCCGCGGACGGCACGTCGTCGCTGATCGTCACGGTCACGGTCTCGGTCACGCCGTCAGTCTCCTGCTCATGTCCGGGTGACGCCAGCGGGCCGCATGCGCCGTGCCTGGCCGGCCCGGCGCTAGGGTTGACGGCACGCACGGCGAGAGGCAGACGTGGCATTGACCCAGAACGGCCGACGAGGCCACCTGCCACGTCTGCGCGACGTGAACCACGAGCCGACCGAGCCCACGTACCGGCGTTTCGTCCTCGTCGCAGGACTGGTCCTGCGGTGGCTCGGCGACCGCGACTGGCACGGCACCGAGAAGGTGCCCGCGCAGGGCGGTGTGCTGGTGGTGGCCAACCACACCTCGCACTTCGACCCGCTCTCCGTCGGGATGTTCCTCATCTGGGGCGCCGGGAGGTGGGTCCGGTACCTCGGGAAGATCCAGATCTTCCGGACCCCTGTCCTGGGGTGGCTTGCGAGGGCGTGCGGCCAGATCCCCGTCGACAGGCACTCGGAGCGCGCCAAGGACTCGCTGGCGGCGGCCCGTGCTGCGCTGCGGGCCGGTCGGTGCGTGGGCATCTACCCCGAGGGCACCGTGGGCAAGGACCCGGACCTCTGGCCGATGCGAGGCAAGACGGGTGCCGCACGGCTGGCACTCGAGACGGACGTACCGGTGATTCCCGTCGGTCAGTGGGGCAGCCAGGACTTCATGCCCTACGACAAGCCGGGCTTCCCCTTCGTCCTCCGCGGCCGCCACGTCTTCCGTGTCGTCGCGGGAGACCCGATCGACTTCGACGACCTCCGCTCCCAGCCGATGACGAAGAAGCTGCTGGAGGAGGCCACCGAACGCATCATCGACGCCATCACCGCCCAGGTGGCCATCGTGCGCGGGGAGCCGGCGCCGACACGACGATGGGACCCCGACCTGCAGCGTCATGTCGAGGTCGGGGACCGTTAGGGTGGTCGACCGGGACGAGACGAAGGGGAGCCCAACTGTGCGGAGTCGTGTACTGCTGGTGTTCGGCGGTGACTCCTCGGAGCACGAGGTCTCCTGTCTCACCGCGGGCGGCGTGCTCCGCGCCCTCGACCGCGACCGCTTCGACGTGACCTGTGTCGGCATCGCCAAGGGCGGCCGCTGGGTCTGGGTCGACGAGTCCGTCGTGCGCGGGTACGCGATCGTGGACGGCCGGCTGCCGTCGGTCGACGACACCCTCCCTGACGCCGTCCTCGTCCGTACGGCCTCAGGTGCCGACGTGGCCCGGCTCGAGGGCGACGTCCTCGTCGACCGCACCCCCGTCGACGTGGCCTTCGCCCTGCTGCACGGTCCCTTCGGCGAGGACGGCACCATCCAGGGGCTGTTCGAGATGATGGGCGTCCGGTACGTCGGCGCCGGTGTCCTGTCCAGCGCGGCCTGCCAGGACAAGGGCGCCATGAAGCAGCAGTTCGCGGTGCACAGCCTGCCGAGCGGACCGTACGTCATCGTCACCGACGCCGACTGGCGCGCGGACCCCGAGGCCTGCGTCGCCCGCGTCCGTACCCTCGCGTCTCCCTGGTTCGTGAAGCCGGCGCGCGGCGGGTCCTCCAAGGGGATCAGCCGCGTGACCGCCGCCGAGGACCTGGCGGATGCGATCACCGAGGCCCGCACGTACGACCCGCAGGTCATCGTGGAGCAGGGGATCGTGGGAGCGCGCGAGATCGAGTGCGCAGTGCTCGGCTCCCTCGACGGACCGCCCGTCGCGTCGCTGCCCGGCGAGATCGACGTGCACACGGAGAGCCGGTTCTACGACTTCGCCACGAAGTACCTGCCGGACCAGCCCGTGTCGCTCGTGATCCCGGCCGACCTGCCGCCCGAGGTCATGGACTCGGTACGCGACCTGGCCGTACGGGCGTTCGTGGCGCTCGGGGTCGAGGGTCTGGCCCGGGTCGACACGTTCGTGCTGCCCGACGGCAGCGTCGTCCTCAACGAGATCAACACGATGCCGGGCTTCACGGCGACCTCCATGTACCCCAAGCTCTGGGAGGCGGCCGGGGTCGACTACACGACTCTGGTCACCCGCCTGCTCGACCTCGCACTGGCTCGGCCGGTCGGCCTGCGCTGACGCCCGGTCCTACTCGCCGAACCACTCCGCGACCTGAGCCTTGAACTGCTCGTCGAAGTCGGCAACGTTGTGGTTGGCCTGGATCCAGGCCTGGAGCGCACCGCTCGTCGTCGAGGTCCCGAGCGCCCGTGCGGCGACGGCGTCGAGCTCTGCGCGGCACTGGTCGGGCGAGGTGACCGCGCGCAGCAGCATCTGCTCCGCCTGGGCCTTGCCCTCGTACAGGAACGGGTAGCCCTCGGGGACGAGGCGGCGGGCCCAGGGTCTGTCGGGGAGGATGCCGACCGCACCGGCCATGAGAGCCTCGACGTACTCGAGCCCGTACGCCTCCTCGATCGCCGTCGCGACGTAGGCCGTCACCCGCGAGAGCTCGTCCCAGTACTCCTGGCGCCCCTTCGCGAGCGGCGCCACGCTCGCCCACTTCTGGCGGGACAGGTACATGGCCGTCTCGCTCGCGAGGGCAGTGGTGTTGAGACGGGCGTGGACGCGGATCGGGGTCTGCTTGGCGACCGCCTCGACGATCTCGACGAACGCCTGTGGCTGCTTGCGGACGATGGTCGAGATCGCGGGGTAGAGGACGACGGGGATATCGGTCGCCTGACGGGGACGCACCATCTCCGCCCGTATGCCCAGGTCGGCCCAGGCGACACGGACGCGGTCGGCGAGCGTCGGGACGGTCCACTTGCGAGCCACCTCGCGGACCTCCACGGCCGTACGTTCGCCGGCGCAGAACGTCGGGAACATCGCGTAGCTCAGCCCCATGGCAGCGAAGTTCACGGGGTGGTGGAACGTCGAGGGGTTGATCCACTGGAAGTTCATGATCCGCGGCTCGGCGCCTGTGCGGTGAAGCCTCTGGAAGACGCCGACGGAGTCGATGACGTCGAGGTTGATGACGAGGGTCCTCGGGTCGATGTCCTCGATCGTCACGACGTCGAAGTCGTCGGCCTTGCCGCTGGAGGCACCGAGCAGGACAGCGCCGGGGTACATGCCGAGGACGCGCCGTGCGACAGTCACGCCACCGTCGGTTGTGACCAGCGATCCGTCAGGGGTGATGATCGGCTCGTCGGTGAGCCATCCGTACTTGACTGCCACAGCCATGGGCTGCCCTCCTTAGAAACGAGCCTCGGGTACGGCTACGTCCCCGTCGACGCGCCATCCGGGTCTGGGAGTCATCGTGGCACAGGGCAATCTGCCGCGTGCACCGGGGGGTAAACACGCTGACAAAGGTGCGGCTCACCTACCGCTACGGTGAACACATGGACGCAGGCACTGTCGGTTCACTCGGCGAGTTCGGCACCATCTCGCGGATCACCTCCGGGCTCCCAGACGCCCCTGCGGTCAGCGTGGGGCCTGGCGACGACGCGGCGGTCTTCCTCGTCAACGGCTCGTCCGTCACCAGCGTCGACGTCCTCGTCGAGGGCGTGCACTTCCGGCGCGACTGGGTTCCCGCCGAGATGCTCGGGCGGCGTGCCGTCGCGGCGGCCGCCGCCGACATCGAGGCCATGGGCGCGCACCAGGGCGCCGTCCTCGTGGGCCTCACCGTCCCTGCGGACATCCCGGTCTCGTGGATCGACGATCTCGCCAAGGGGATCCGGCTCGAGTGCGAGGCGGCCGGCGCTGCGCTCGTGGGCGGCGACCTCACCCGGGGCCGCGACGTGGTCATCTCCGTCACCGTGATGGGGGAGACCCGCGGGGCCTTGCCGGTCCTCCGGTCCGGAGCCGTGCCCGGCGACGTCGTCGCCTTCCGGGGGCGTCTGGGGTGGTCCGCCGCCGGCCTCACGGTCCTCAGCAGGGGCTTCCGGTCCCCGCGGGCGCTCGTGGAGGCGTACCAGCTCCCGCACGTGCCGTACGGCGCGGGCGCCGAAGCGCGGCACGCCGGCGCGACCGCGATGATCGACGTCAGCGACGGTCTCCTCGCCGACCTGGGCCACATCGCCGAGGACTCGCAGGTGTCGATCGACCTCGACTCCGCTCGCTTCGAGATCCCCGATGCGCTGCACGCGGTGGCGGCGGCCACGGGTGCCGACCCGCTCCGGTTCATCCTCACCGGGGGAGAGGACCACGCGCTCGCCGCCACGTTCCCGCTCGGGAAGGTGCCCCCCGAGTGGCACGTGGTCGGCGTCGTGACGGACGGCGAGCCGGGTGTGCTCGTGGACGGGCAGCCGTACAGCGGCACGCCCGGCTGGGACCACTTCCGCCGCTGAGCCGGCACGAGCCGAGCCGCTCCGGTCCGACGCGCCGGGCGGTCGGGCGAATGTCCCCGGCATCGGTTGCGGCGTCGCGTAGATTCTTGTGGCATGGCGACCCAGGCACCTTCCCCGCCACGGTCCCGCTCCGCAGCGTCCTCACGCGGAGGTTCGGGCTCGAGGTCCAGCGGGAGCAAGACCACTTCTTCCACGTCGCGCTCGCGCGCGCGTACCCGCCGGCGCCCCGGCGCCCTGCCCGCGATCGGGCGAGGGCTGTCCGCGGTGTGGCGGGGCCTCGCCCACGCTGTCGGCACGGTCGTCCGCGGCATCGGCACAGGGGCGCGTGACCTCGACCCGGGCCTGCGTCGCGACGGCGCCGGTCTCTTCCTCGTCGCGCTGGCCGTCGTGGTGGTCGCGGCGTTCTGGTTCCGGATCCCCGGTCCTGTCGGGGGTGGCTTGAGGCAGGGCATCGAGTCCGTCGTGGGTGTCGCCGCGTACGCGACGCCGGTGCTGCTCGCCGTGATGGCCTGGCGCACCCTGCGCCACCCCGACCGCAACGGTCCCTGGGGCCGTCAGTTCGTGGGCTGGAGCGCCATCGTCCTTGGTGCGCTCGGCATGGTCCACATCGCCGACGGCCTCCCACGGCCCTCGGACATGGAGGCCGTACGGCGCGCAGGCGGCGTCGTCGGCTACCTGTCCAGCTCGTTCCTCGCCGACCTGCTCACGCGCTGGGTCGCGGCCCCCCTCCTGTTCCTGCTCACCGTCTTCGGCGCGCTCGTGGTCATCGGGCGCCCGCTCAACGACGTCATCGCCGCCTCCAAGAGCCTCGCCTCCTCGCTGCTCGCCCGACGCGAGCCGCGTGCGCAGCTGGCGTTCGGCGTCGACGAGGCGTACGACACGCCGCTGGTGGCGGAGAAGGACCCCGCGGAGGCGATGACCCAGGTCATCGAGCCGTCCAAGCCGGTCAAGGCCGGGCTCCCGCAGTCGCGCGAGCCCGAGCAGGAGCCGGTCGAGCTCCCGGCCCCCCTTCACAGCAGCGCACCCCTGCGCAGCGAGCAGCAGATGCTGTCCGGCGACGTCGCGTACCTGCTCCCCGACCCGACGACCCTGCGCTCCGGATCGGTCCCCAAGGCCCGAACCCAGGCCTCGGACGCGATCGTCGGCAGCCTCACGGAGGTGCTGCGGCAGTTCGAGATCGACGCCACCGTGACGGGCTACACCCGCGGTCCGACTGTGACGCGGTACGAGGTGGAGCTCGGCACGGCCGTCAAGGTCGAGAAGGTCACGGCGCTGAGCCGCAACATCGCGTACGCCGTCGCATCCCCGGACGTGCGGATCCTCTCACCCATCCCCGGCAAGTCGGCGATCGGCATCGAGATCCCCAACAAGGACAAGGAGGTCGTCTCGCTCGGCGATGTCCTGAGGTCGCAGGTCGCGCGCAGCGACCACCATCCCATGACCGTGGGTCTCGGCAAGGACGTCGAAGGTGGGTACGTCGTCGCCAACATGGCCAAGATGCCCCACCTGCTCGTCGCCGGCGCCACCGGCTCGGGCAAGTCGAGCTTCGTGAACTCCCTCATCACCTCGATCCTCATGCGCGCGACGCCGGACGAGGTGCGCCTCATGCTGGTGGACCCCAAGCGCGTCGAGCTCAACCACTACGAGGGCATCCCGCACCTCGTCACCCCCATCATCACGAGCCCCAAGAAGGCGGCGGACGCGCTGCAGTGGGTCGTGCGGGAGATGGACCAGCGTTACGACGACCTCGCCGCGTTCGGGTTCCGCCACATCGACGACTTCAACAAGGCCGTACGGGCGGGCCAGGTCAAGCCCATCCCCGGCTCCGAGCGCGTCGTCGACCCGTACCCGTACCTGCTGGTCATCGTGGACGAGCTCGCCGACCTCATGATGGTGGCGCCACGTGACGTCGAGGACTCGATCGTCCGGATCACCCAGCTCGCACGTGCCGCGGGAATCCACCTCGTGCTGGCCACCCAGCGCCCGTCCACGGACGTCGTGACCGGCCTCATCAAGGCCAACGTGCCGTCGCGGCTGGCGTTCTCCACCAGCTCGATGACCGACTCGCGGGTCATCCTCGACCAGCCCGGCGCCGAGAAGCTCGTCGGCCAGGGCGACGGGCTGTTCCTGCCGATGGGGTCGAGCAAGCCTGTCCGGGTGCAGGGCGCGTGGGTCACCGAGCAGGAGATCCGTACGGTCGTCGCGCACGTGTCGGGCCAGCTGCAGCCGCAGTACCGCCCGGACGTCATCGCGGCCCCCGAGGGCGCGGCGAAGGTGGCCGAGGACATCGGCGACGACCTCGACCTCGTCCTCGAGGCCGCACAGCTGGTCGTGAACCTGCAGCTCGGGTCGACGTCGATGCTGCAGCGCAAGCTGCGCGTCGGCTTCGCCAAGGCCGGGCGGTTGATGGACATCCTCGAGACCCGCGGGGTGGTCGGTCCCTCCGAGGGCTCCAAGCCGCGTGAGGTGCTCGTCAAGCCTGACGAGCTCGACGAGGTGCTCGCCAACCTCTCCCAGGGCTAGTCGCCCGCGTGAGGTAGGTTGACCCGGTGCCTGCCACCCGAGTCGCCGTCGTCACGCTGGGCTGCGCCCGCAACGAGGTCGACTCCGAGGAGCTCGCCGGACGGCTGGTGGCGGGTGGCTTCGAGCTGGTCAGCGAACCGGCCGATGCCGAGGCGGTGCTCGTCAACACCTGCGGCTTCATCGATGCGGCCAAGAAGGACTCCGTCGACACGCTGCTCGCGGCCGCCGACCTCAAGGCGGAGGGCCGTGCGAAGGCGGTCGTCGCCGTGGGGTGCATGGCCGAGCGGTACGGCGTCGAGCTCGCCGAGGCTATGCCGGAGGCCGACGCCGTCCTGGGCTTCGACAGCTACGCCGACATCGCCGAGCGGCTCACGCAGATCGTGCAGGGGGCTCGGCCCGCCTCGCACCAGCCGAGCGACCGACGGCTGCTGCTGCCGGTCTCGCCGGTCGCGCGCCGGGCAGCGGTGCCGGGCGTGGCCGTCCCCGGGTTCGGCGCTGACGGTCTCCGCGGGCCGGCCAGCGGACCCCGCGTCGTGCGGTCCCGGCTCGAGAAGGGACCTTCCGCGCCCCTGAAGATCGCGTCCGGCTGCGACCGGCGCTGCGCGTTCTGCGCGATCCCGTCCTTCCGCGGCTCGTACGTCTCCCGCGAGGTCGCCGACATCGTGACCGAGGCGCGCTGGCTCGTCGACAACGGCGTCCGCGAGGTGTTCCTCGTCAGCGAGAACACGTCCTCGTACGGCAAGGACCTCGGCGACCCTGGAGCGCTGGAGAGGCTGCTGGACGCGCTCTCGCGGGTGGACGGGCTCGACTGGGTCCGGCTCAGCTACCTGCAGCCGGCCGAGATCAGGCCCAGCCTGCTCGACGCGATCCTCGGGACGCCTACCGTCGTGGACTACTTCGACATCCCCTTCCAGCACGCGTCCGCGGACGTCCTGCGGCGCATGCGCCGTTTCGGCGACAGCGACGCCTTCCTCGACCTGCTCGGCCGGATCCGCACGGTGTCGCCTCACGCCGGTGTCCGCAGCAACGTCATCGTCGGGTTCCCGGGCGAGACCGACGCCGACTTCGCGGCGCTGCGCGACTTCGTGACCGCCGCGGACCTCGACGTGCTCGGCGTGTTCGCGTACTCGGACGAGGAAGGCACTGAGGGAGCCCGGCTGCCGGACCACGTGCCGGACCAGCTCGTCGAGGAACGCAGGGCGGAGCTCGCCGACCTCGCGCTCCTGCTCATGGAGGCCCGTGCGGCCGCGCGTGTGGGGGAGCGGGTCGAGGTCCTCGTCGAGACGGTCGAGGACGGGGTGCCACGAGGGCGGGCCCGTCACCAGGGGCCGGACGTCGACGGCACGACCTCGCTGACGCGTGAGGCCAGCCGCGGTGACATCGTGGTCGCGACAGTGACAGACTGCGAAGGCATCGATCTCGTCGCCGCAGGAGAATCGTGACCGACTCAGGCACCGCCCACGCAGCCGCGCCCGCCGAGGCGCACTGGCTGAACGTGCCCAACGCCCTGACGGCGCTCCGCATGGTGCTCGTGCCCGTGTTCGCCTGGGTCCTGCTCTCCCACCCGCACGACGACTCCTGGCGCTGGGGAGCGGCGCTGATCTTCGTCTTCGCCAGCATCACGGACATCGTCGACGGCAAGGTCGCCCGCCGGTACGGGCTCGTCACCCGGTTCGGCAAGCTGTGGGACCCCATCGCCGACAAGGCGCTCACCGGCATGGCGCTCGTAGGGCTGAGCATCATCGGCGAGCTGGCGTGGTGGATCACCATCGTGATCCTCGTCCGCGAGTGGGGCATCACGCTGCTGAGGTTCCTCATCCTCAAGTACGGCGTCATGGCCGCGAACCGGGGCGGCAAGCTGAAGACCGTGGTCCAGTCCGTCGCGATCGTCATGTACCTGCTGCCGCTGCCCTCCTGGCTCCACGTCGTGGGCGTCGTGGTCATGTGGCTGGCACTGCTCCTCACGATCCTCACGGGGATCGACTACTGCTGGGAGGCATCCAAGCTCCGCAAGAAGGCGCTCGCCGCGTGACGGCGGCCGACGTCGTCGCCCAGCTCGTCGCCAGGCACGAGACCGTGGCGACGTGCGAGTCGCTGACCGGCGGCCTCCTCGTCGGGGAGCTCACCACCGTACCGGGGTCGTCGGCGGTGGTGCGCGGGGGACTCGTCACCTACGCGACCGACCTCAAGACCTCGCTCGCCGGCGTTCCTTCCGACCTCATCGTCGAGAACGGTGTCGTGTCCCTCCCCGTCGCCGAGGCCATGGCCCGTGGGGCCCGTGCGGCGTGCGGGGCGACCTGGGGCATCGGTCTCACGGGGGTCGCGGGACCGGACCGGGTCGACGGACTCCCCCCCGGCACCGTGTGCATCGCCGTGGCCGGGCCCGAGAGGGTCAGGAGCGTGCGGGAGCAGCTCAGCGGCGACCGCGCCGAGGTGCGCCGCCGCTCGGTGGAGCGTGCGTTGGCCCTGCTCAGCGAGGCATGGGCGTCCTGATCGCGCAGGGCGAAACATCCACTGCGCGGTTGCGGCCGACGAGTAGAGTCTGCACCATGCGCAATGTCCGTGACGCTGCACCCCTGATGCGCGAGGTGCTGGGGGAGTCGCTGCGCGAGCAGCGGACCGTGCAGGGACGCACCCTGCGCGAGGTGTCACAGGACGCCAGGGTGAGTCTCGGCTACCTCTCGGAGATCGAGCGGGGCCAGAAGGAGGCGTCGTCGGAGCTGCTCGCCGCCATCTGCGGTGCGCTCGACGTTCCCCTGTCGATCGTGCTGGACGACGTGTCCCAACGCCTCGCGGCGTACGAGTCGGTGGCGCTGCTGCCGGTCGCGCCGTTCGCTGCCGCCTGACGTGCGCGAAGCCGAGCTCTGGCGTCGTCTCGAGGTCGCTCTGGGGAAGGCGTACGCGCAGGCGTGGGCGGGGCAGGTCGTGCTCGCCGACCTGGGTGGCCGGACGGTCGCCGAGGCTCTCGCGGCAGGCATCGACTGCAAGCAGATCTGGCGGGCGGCGTGGGACATCCTCGAGCTCCCCACCCGTGACAGGTGACCCGGCGACACGCCGCGCGGCAGTGGTCTGTTCGAACACATGTTCGGTAAGTTGTCCACCGACGGGCCCCGCTGACCGGCGTTCTCCACAGATGTCGACGGGGCTGACGAAATGTCAGTGGGCCTGCCTACTGTCCAGGTGAGGGCTCGAGCGAAGAGCCGACAAGACGACGGAAGGACACCGGAGATGGCGGTGGCGGATCGCGCCAAGGCGCTCGAAGCAGCACTTGCCCAGATCGAGAAGCAGCACGGCAAGGGCTCGGTCATGCGGCTCGGCGATCGTGTCGGGATCCCGATGGACGTCGTGCCGACCGGCTCGATCGCTCTCGACATCGCTCTCGGCATCGGCGGTCTTCCGCGGGGCCGGGTGGTCGAGATCTACGGGCCGGAGTCCAGCGGCAAGACCACGGTGGCGCTCCACGCGGTCGCCAACGCTCAGGCCGCCGGCGGCATCTGCGCGTTCATCGACGCGGAGCACGCCCTCGACCCCGACTACGCGGCCAAGCTCGGCGTCGACACCGACGCGCTGCTGGTCAGCCAGCCCGACAACGGCGAGCAGGCCCTCGAGATCGCCGACATGCTCGTGCGGTCGGGCGCCCTCGCCGTCATCGTCATCGACTCCGTCGCGGCCCTGACGCCGCGCGCCGAGATCGAGGGCGAGATGGGCGACAGCCACGTGGGTCTCCAGGCGCGGCTCATGAGCCAGGCGCTGCGCAAGATGACCGGTGCCCTGAGCGGTGCGAACACGACCGCGATCTTCATCAACCAGCTCCGCGAGAAGATCGGCGTGATGTTCGGGTCGCCCGAGACGACGACCGGTGGCCGCGCGCTCAAGTTCTACTCGTCCGTCCGGCTCGACGTCCGCCGCATCGAGACGCTCAAGGATGGCACCGACATGGTGGGCAACCGCACCCGCGTCAAGGTCGTGAAGAACAAGGTCGCCCCGCCGTTCAAGCAGGCGGAGTTCGACATCCTGTACGGGGAGGGCATCTCCCGCGAGGGCAGCCTCATCGACCTCGGCGTCGAGCACGGGATCATCCGCAAGGCCGGTGCCTGGTTCACCTACGACACCGACCAGCTCGGCCAGGGCAAGGAGAACGCACGCGCGTACCTCAAGGCCAACCGGGAGGTCGCGGCGGAGATCGAGCGTCGCATCCTCGCCAAGGTGGGGATCGGCGCAGACGCAGCGGCGGCCAAGGAGCCGGAGGAGCGCATCGACCCCGTCACCGGCGAGGTGGACTTCTGACCGAGTCACCGCGTCCGGACGAGGTCGACGACGACCCCGTGGCGGCGGCGAAGGAGATCGCCTTGCGCCGACTGTCGGTCCGGGCGCGGTCGCGTACGGAGCTTGCCAGGGACCTCAAGAGCCGGGACGTCCCCCCGGAGGTCGCCGCTGAGGTGCTCGACCGGTTCTCCGAGGTCGGGCTCATCGACGACGGGATGTTCGCTGCGGAGTGGGTCGAGAGCCGAGGAGGACGTTCCGGCGCGTCGAGACTGCGCCAGGAGCTGCGGCTGAAGGGCGTGGCGGAAGAGCACATCGCCGAGGCGATCGGCGCGCGCGACGAGGACGCGGACCTCACCGCCGCTCGGCAGCTCGCTGCGAGGAAGACCTCGTCGATGTCGGCGCTGGACGAGGTGGTGCGACGCCGGAGGCTGACCGCGTTCCTCGGCCGGCGCGGGTTCAGCAGCTCGGTCATCCGCAGGGTCGTCGAGGAGGCGCTCGCCGCCGAACCCGAGGGCTTCGACGACTGAGGTGCGCGGGACGCGCAGTGGCGCGTCCGGTGTGGCCCCGTGGCGTAGGTTGTTCTCTTATCGAGAACAGCGACTGCCCGAGGAGCGATGGATGCCAGACCTGCCCGGCCTGAGGGTGATGGACGTCCTCATCATCGCGCTGCTGGTCGTCTGCGTGGTCGTGGCCGCTGTGTTCGCAGTCCGCTGGGACAGGCTCGCGCAGAAGTGGCGGGCGTACCAGCTCGCTGCGGATGAGCGAACCGGCGCAGCCCAGAGCCTCATGGCTGCCGCTGAACGGCGGATGTCCGAGCTCGACAAGCGCAGCGCCGAGGAGCGCGACGACATCCGGGCGGAACGGGACGCGGTGGTCCGCAGGGAGAGCCTCGTGGCCGAACGTGAGGCCAGGGCAGCCGAGGCGCAGAACGCTGTCGACGACCGTGCCGCGCGTGTGGACGCGTTGGAGGCGGAGGCTCGTGCCCGCTTGACGGACGTCGAGCAGGCGCACGCTGAGGCTCTGCACGAGCTCGAGCGGATCGCCGGCCTGACGCGGGAGAAGGCGCTCGCCGAGGTCATGGAGCTCGCGGAGCACGACGCGCGCCTTCGCGCATCGACGATCGCCCGGGACATCGAGCAGGAGGCGCGTGCCACGGCCGAGCGGCAGGCCTCCCAGATCATTGTCACCGCGATGCAGAGGCTCGCGACCGACCAGACCGCCGCCTCGGTCGTCACGGCCGTCGACCTGCCCAACGAGGACATGAAGGGCCGGATCATCGGCCGAGAAGGCCGCAACATCCGGACGTTCGAACAGGTCACCGGGGTCAACGTCCTCATCGACGACACGCCGGGCAGCGTCCTGCTGTCGTCGTTCGACCCGGTCCGACGGGAGATCGCCCGCGTCGCCCTCGAGGAGCTCATCGCGGACGGGCGCATCCATCCGCAGCGCATCGAGGAGGCGTTCGAGCGGAGCCGGGTCACGGTCGACGAGCGGATCGAGGCTGCGGCTCGGGAGGCCCTGACCAGCGTGGGGATCAGCGATCTCCATCCGAACCTCGTACCGGTCGTCGGGGCACTGCGCTACCGCACCTCCAACGGGCAGAACGTCCTCGCGCACCTCGTCGAGTGCGGCCACCTCGCGGGGCTCATCGCCGCGGAGCTGGGTCTGGACGTCGCCTTCTGCCGACGCGCGGCCTTCCTCCACGACCTCGGCAAGGCCATGACGCACGAGCACGAGGGGTCTCACGCGCTCGTCGGCGCGGACCTCGCCCGCCGCCACGGCGAGCACCCCGACATCGTCCATGCCATCGAGGCCCACCACAACGAGGTCGAGCCTCACACGGTCGAGGCGGTCCTCGTCCAGGTCGTCGACGCGATCAGCGGGTCGCGGCCAGGAGCCCGCCGCGAGAGCCTGGAGGCGTACGTGCACCGGCTCGAGCGTCTCGAGGAGATCGCGACCTCGCACAAGGGCGTCGAGCGCGCTTTCGCCGTACAGGCGGGCCGGGACGTGCGGGTCATGGTGTCCCCGACGCTCGTCGACGACGCGGAGGCCGCGGCGCTCGCGCGGCAGATCGCCAAAGAGATCTCGGAGGAGCTCACGTTCCCCGGCCAGATCCGCGTCACGGTCGTCCGCGAGAGCCGGGCCGTCGAGATCGCGTCCTGACCGCTGCTCACTGCACGCGGCCGCCCTCGGTCTCCAGGTCCGGGTCCATCGCGAGCCCCGTCATGACGACCGTCCCCGGGCCCGCTCGGCGTCGTCCGAGCTTGTGCTCCAGCCAGCGGGCGAACGAGGTCAGCGAGTAGTTGATGAGGATGAAGATCAGCGCCGCGACGACGAACGACGTCACGAGGTTGCCCTTCACGACGCTGAGGTTCTGCATCGACCGGATGAGGTCGGGGTAGGTGATGAGGTAGCCGAGAGCCGTGTCCTTGAGGATGACGACGAGCTGGGAGACCAGCGAGGGGAGCATCGCCGTGATCGCCTGCGGCAGCAGGATGTTCAGCAGGGTCTGCCCACGGGTCAGGCCGATCGCGAGGCCCGCCTCCCGTTGGCCCTGGGGCAGGCTGTGGACGCCCGAGCGGATCAGCTCCGCCATGACGCACGAGTTGTACAAGGTGAGCCCCACCACGACGCCGAAGATCGGGAGTATCTCCCCCGGGAGCCTCAGCGTGAACAGTGCCACGTAGAACGCGAACAGCATCATCATGAGCACGGGCACCGAACGGAAGAACTCGACGAAGATTGCCGAGATCCAGCCGACCACCCGGTTGTGGCTGAGCCGTCCCACCCCCAGGGCGAGACCGAGCGCCGAGGCGAGGACCACGCTGAGGAGCGCTGCCTGCAGCGTCATGAACACGCCCGGGTACACGTAGTACTGCCAGGTGTCGAGGGAGAGGAACGGAGCCCACATCGACGGCGACAGCTGCTCCCGGAGCCCGTACACGACGAGAGCGAGAAGCCCCAGGACGACGACCGCTCCCAGCGCGCCGATGACCCTGTTCCTCCGGGCGGCCCTCGGGCCCGGGACATCGAAGAGCACCGACTGGGTGCTCATCGCTGCACCGCCAGCCTGCGGGACACCTGGGTGAACAGCACCCCCATCGGCAACGTCAGGACGACGAAGCCGAGGGACATCACCGCGAAGATGAGGTACAGCACGTCCGGCGAGAACTCGATGGCGTTCTTCATCGCGTACGAGGCCTCGGCGACCCCGATCGTCGAGACGACCGTGGTGTTCTTCGTGAGAGCGATCATCGTGTTGCCCAGGGGGGCGATGGCGCCTCGGAAGGCTTGGGGCAGGATCACCTCGCGCAGCGACTGCCCGAAGTCCAGCCCGATCGACCTGGCCGCTTCCGCCTGACCCACCCCGACCGTGTTGATCCCACTGCGCAGCGCCTCCGCGACGAAGGAGGCGTGGTACAGGCTCAGCCCGACGACTCCCCACACGAAGGCATGCGTCGACGAGCGTGCCGAGACCGGTGCCAGGTGCCAGCCGAGCAGCTGGTAGAGGCAGAAGAAGAGGAAGAACACGATGAGGGTGAGCGGGGTGTTGCGGATGACGGTGACGTACATCGTCCCCGCCCACGAGAAGATCCTCACGGGGGAGACCCTGAGGATCGCCACGACCGTCCCGATGACGAGCGAGCCCACCGCCGCGTACCCGGTGAGCTGGACCGTGATCCAGAAGGCGCCGAGCACGTCGTACTCCCGGATGAGGTCCAGCATTCCTCCTCCTTCCGCGTCAGCCGTGGTCTACGAGCAGGGGTCCGCCTTGGGCGGGTTGTCGCCGGACGGCTTGAACCCCGAGGGTCCCACGGTCTTGTCGAGAGCCGTCTGCCATGCTCCCGAGCTGACCATCTTCGCGATGGCCGTGTTGACCTTGGTGCAGAGGGCCGTGTCGCCCTTCTTGAGCCCCACGCCGTAGCGCTCCGTCGAGAACGTCTTGCCGACCACCTTCAGCTTGCCCTTGTACTGGTCCTGCGCCGCGTAGCCTGCGAGGATGACGTTGTCGGTCGTGACCGCGTCGAGGGTTCCCGCGGCGAGGGCCGTGACGCACTTGGAGTAGGTGTCGAGCTCCTGCAGGTCCACGCCCTGCGAGTAGGTGTCCTTGATCTTCTTCGCCGACGTCGAGCCCGTGACCGAGCAGAGCTTCTTGCCGTTGAGGGCGTCCGGTCCGGTGATGGAGGTGTCGTCGGCCCGTACGAGGAGGTCCTGGCCGGCGATGAAGTAGGGGCCGGCGAACGACACGCGCTGCTTGCGGGCGTCGGTGATCGAGTACGTGGCGAAGACCAGCTGGACCTGGCCGCCCTCGATGAGCGTCTCCCGCTGTGCCGAGGGTGCCTCCTTCCACGTGATCTGGTTCGCCGAGTAGCCCAGCTCCGATGCCACGAACTTCGCCACCTCCACGTCGAAGCCGCTGTAGCCGCTGCCCTCCTTGAGACCCAGGCCGGGCTGGTCGAACTTGATGCCGATCGTGATGGAGCCGGTGGCACCGCCTCCTGCGCCCGAGCCTGCCGGAGCGGCCGGCGTGCTCCCGGGGGCCGTACAGGCGGCTGTCACGGCGAGCAGGGCGCCGGCGAGGATGGCTAGAGGCTTACGTGTCATCATGTCTCTCCTTCAATTAGTGGGCGGTACCGGTGTCGCTTCTCAGTGGGTGAGTATCTTTGCGAGGAAGTCTCGTGCGCGGGCGGACGTGGGCTTGGTGAAGAAGGTCTCGGGGTCGGCCTCCTCGACGATCTGACCGTCGGCCATGAACACGACGCGGTCGCCGGCCCTTCGCGCGAAGCCCATCTCGTGCGTGACGACGACCATCGTCATCCCCGCCTTCGCAAGGCCGACCATGACGTCCAGCACCTCGCCGACCATCTCCGGGTCGAGCGCGCTCGTCGGCTCGTCGAACAGGATGACCTTGGGGTTCATCGCCAGGGCACGCGCGATGGCGACCCGCTGCTGCTGGCCGCCGGACAGCTGGGCCGGGTACTTCTCCGCCTGGTCCTTCACCCCGACGCGGTCCAGCAGCGCGAGCGCCTGCTCCCTGGCCGCCGCGGGCGCCACCTTGCGCACCTTGACGGGACCCAGCGTGAGGTTCTCGAGGATGGTCCTGTGGGCAAACAGGTTGAACGACTGGAAGACCATGCCCACGTCGGCCCGGAGCTTCGCGAGCTCCTTCCCCTCCGCCGGAAGTGGCACCCCGTCGATCGTGATCGTCCCGGAGTCGATGTCCTCGAGACGGTTGATGACACGACACAGCGTGGACTTGCCCGACCCCGAGGGGCCGATCACCACGACCACCTCGCCCTGGGCGATGGCCAGGTTGATGTCCCTGAGCACATGCAGAGCGCCGAAATGCTTGTTGACGCTCACGAGCTGGACCAGAGGTTCTGACGCCATGCCCCACCATAGAGCGTCCGGGAGGTGACAAGACAACTCCCCGAGCGCACGCAGGAATGGGGCCGGTTGTCGTGTCAACTAGAGTGAGGCCGCCATGACCGAGACCCTCACGCCCCGTACGTACCGCGTCGTCACCTACGGCTGCCAGATGAACGTCCACGACTCCGAGAGGATCTCGGGGCTACTGGAGGACGCCGGCTACGAGGCGGCACAAGGCGACGAGGCGGACGTCGTCGTCTTCAACACCTGTGCCGTGAGGGAGAACGCGGACAACCGCCTGTACGGGAACCTCGGACATCTCGCGCCGGCGAAGGCCGCTCGCCCCGGCATGCAGATCGCCGTGGGGGGCTGCATGGCGCAGAAGGACCGAGACGTCATCGTCTCGCGCGCGCCCTGGGTCGACGTCGTCTTCGGCACCCACAACGTCGGCGCCTTGCCCGTGCTCCTGGAGCGCGCCCGGATCGAGCAGGCGGCGCAGGTCGAGATCCTCGAGTCGCTAGAGCGCTTCCCGTCGACGTTGCCGTCGCGCCGCGAGAGCCCGTACGCGGGCTGGGTCGCGATCAGCGTCGGGTGCAGCAACACCTGTACGTTCTGCATCGTCCCCAGCCTGCGCGGCAAGCAGGCCGACCGCCGGCCGGGCGACATCCTCGCCGAGGTGCAGCAGCTCGTCGCCGACGGCGTGCAGGAGGTGACGCTCCTGGGCCAGAACGTCAACGCGTACGGGCTCGACATCGGCGACCGGGACGCGTTCGCCAAGCTCCTCCGCGCCTGCGGCACGGTGGACGGGCTCCGCCGGGTCAGGTTCACCAGCCCGCACCCCAAGGACTTCACGGACTCCGTCATCGAGGCGATGGCGACGACGCCGAATGTCATGCCCAGCCTGCACATGCCGCTGCAGTCCGGCTCGGACGCCGTGCTGCGCCGAATGCGCCGCTCGTACAGGGCGGAGCGGTACCTCGGCATCCTCGACCGCGTCCGCCAGTTCATGCCGGACGCCGCCATCACCACCGACATCATCGTGGGCTTCCCCGGCGAGACGGAGCGGGACTTCGAGGACACGCTCGCCGTCGTCCGCGAGGCGCGCTACGCGGCGGCGTTCACCTTCCAGTACTCGATCCGGCCCGGCACCCCGGCCGCGACGATGCCGGACCAGGTGCCGCAGCCTGTCGTCACGCAGCGGTACGAGCGGCTGGTCGAGCTCGTGGGGGAGATCGCGCTCGAGGAGAACAGGAAGCTCGTCGGCACGGAGGTCGAGGTGATGTTCGCCGTCGGCGAGGGTCGCAAGGACGCCACCACCCGCCGCCTGTCGGGCCGCGCACGCGACAACCGGCTCGTCCATGTCGCTGTCGGGGACGGGGAGCTGCCCAGGCCGGGCGACATCGCCCGCGCAACGGTCACCTACGGCGCTCCCCACCACCTCGTCGCGGACGGCGGCATCAGCGGGCTCGAGCGGACGCGCGGTGGGGACGCCTGGGAGGCCAGGAACTCCGCTCCCCGGACGGGCGTCGCGCTCGGGATGCCGGCCTTGCGGGCCTAGAGATGCCATTGGTGCCCGCAGTCCGAACCTGAGAGTGGCCGGGATGACAGACTGACGAGGTGCCCATGCCGACCCTCGCCCTCCTGGGCCCGACGGCCAGCGGCAAGTCCAGCCTGGCGGTCCGCCTGGCTCTCCACCTCCGCGAGAACGGCAGGCCGGCCGAGATCGTCAACGCCGACTCGATGCTGGTCTACCGCGGCATGGACATCGGGACCGCGAAGCCGACTCCTGAGGAACGCGCCGGGGTTCCTCACCACCTCATCGACATCCTCGACGTCCGCGAGACCGCGACGGTCGCCGACTTCCAGAGGCTCGCCCGCGCAGCGATCGCGTCGTGCCGTGAGCGGGACGTCCTGCCGGTCGTCGTGGGTGGGTCCGCGCTCTACCTGCGGGCCATCCTGGACGAGTTCACGTTCCCCGGTACCGACCCGGAGGTGCGGGCGGCGCTCGAGGCAGAGGTCGCGGCGGTCGGATCGGCCGCGCTGTACGAGCGCCTGTCGCAGCTGGCTCCGGAGGCCGCCGCAGGGATCGAGCCGATGAACGCTCGCCGCGTCGTGCGTGCCCTGGAGGTCATCGCCCTGACGGGCTCGTACCGGTCGTCACTTCCCGAGCACAGGTACGCGCTGCCTGACGTCGTGCAGGTCGGCTTGAGCCTTGACCGCGCCACCATGGACGCGCGCATCGACGCGCGGGTCGCCGACATGTGGCGGCGCGGCCTGGTCGCCGAGGTCGAGGGCCTGGCTGAGCGGGGACTGCGCGAGGGGCGCACGGCCTCCCGGGCGCTCGGCTACCAGCAGGTGCTCGCGTACCTCGACGGGACCTGTACCGAGGAGCAGGCACGGAGTGACACCGCAGTGGGCACCCGGCGCTTCGCGCGCAAGCAGCTGGGCTGGTGGCGCCGAGACCCGAGGATCACGTGGGTGGACGCACTCGACCTGCCCTCGCCGGCGGACCTCATCGCCGTCAGCGAATCCCGTTTGTGAGTTGAGGCGATGTGCGGTGGACTGGGCGCCATGGAGACCTGGTCGTTCGCCAAGGGACACGGCACCCGGAACGACTTCGTCATCCTTCCCGACCTCGACGGGACGCTGGAGCTGACGCCCGCACGGGTCGCGTACCTCTGTGACCGACGCTCGGGTGTCGGCGCTGACGGGGTCCTCCGCGTCGTCAAGGCGGTCGCGGTCGAGGGATCCGGCGTCGATCCCGACCTCTGGTTCATGGACTACCGCAACGCGGACGGCTCGATCGCCGAGATGTGCGGCAACGGCCTGCGCGTGTTCGCCCGGTACCTCGCGGAGGAGGGGCTGACGGACGAGCCGGAGATGAGCATCGCGACGCGCGCGGGCCTGCGCTGGGCACGGCTGTGCGACGACGGCCGGGTCACGGTCGGCATGGGGAAGGTCGCGACGGGACCGCGGACGTCGGGACGGCTCGGCGCCGTCACGTACGACGGCGTGGCCGTGGATGTCGGCAACCCGCACCTCGTGAGCCTCCTCGCCACCGCCGAAGACGTCGAGCGGGCTGAGCTGCGGGAACCGTTCACGGCGGACGCTGACGTCTTCCCGTCAGGGGTCAATCTCGAGGTCGTCCACGTGCTGGAGCCCGGGCACGCGATGATGCGCGTGCTGGAGCGTGGCGTCGGCGAGACCGAGTCGTGCGGGACGGGTGCCGTGGCCGTGGCCCGCGTCGTGAACGGGGAGGGTCCCGGCACGGTGCAGGTCGACCTTCCCGGCGGCAGCGTGGAGGTGTCCTTTGGCGAGGACGGCTCTGCGACCCTCACGGGACCCGCCGTCATCCTCGCCCGGGGGGACGTCCTCATCCCTGACGGGCTCGCGTGAGGCAGGTCGGGTGGTCCGGAGCGCGTCCGGCGTGGCAGGGTGGGGTGCGATGACTGCGCACCCCGACGACGAGACCGATCCGCGCCTTCCCGACCCGGAGGCGTACGACGGCGACCAGGCTGACCTCGCTGCGCGGCTCTCCCTGCGCCGGGTGGCCGGGCTGCGTACGGAGCTCGCCGACGTCACCGAGGTCGAGTACCGGCAGCTCCGCCTGGAGCGCGTCGTACTCGTCGGCGTCTGGACATCAGGCGGCGAGGAGGACGCGGTCAACTCGCTGAGCGAGCTGCGCCAGCTCGCCGAGACGGCCGGCTCCGAGGTGCTCGACGCGCTGTACCAGCGGCGCGAGCGGCCGGACCCGGCCACCTACATCGGGCGCGGCAAGGTCGACGAGGTCCGCGACGTCGTCGTCGCGACCGGGGCGGACACCGTGATCTGCGACGGCGAGCTGAGCCCGGCCCAGCTCCGCAACCTCGAGGACCGGATCCGGGTCAAGGTCGTCGACCGGACGGCTCTCATCCTCGACATCTTCGCCTCTCACGCCAAGAGCGCCGAGGGCAAGGCGCAGGTGGAGCTGGCCCAGCTGCAGTACCTGCGGCAGCGGCTCCGCGGCTGGGGCGGCAACCTGTCACGCCAGACGGGCGGCCGCGCCGCCGGCGGCGTCGGCATCGGCGGCCGCGGACCCGGCGAGACGAAGATCGAGACCGACCGCCGCCGGATCCGTACCCGCATCTCCCGGCTCCGCGCACAGCTGCGCGACCTCGACAACACGCGGCAGGTCAAGCGCCAGGAGCGTCGCCGCCACCAGGTGCCCAGCGTCGCCATCGTGGGCTACACGAACGCTGGGAAGTCGTCGCTGCTCAACCGGCTCACCGGCGCCGGCGTCCTCGTCGAGGACGCCCTGTTCGCCACGCTCGACCCCACGACGCGGCGTGCGCAGACCGCGGACGGCCGGACGTACACGCTCACGGACACGGTCGGCTTCGTCCGGCACCTGCCGCACGACCTCGTGGAGGCCTTCCGCTCGACGCTCGAGGAGTCCGTCGAGGCGGACCTGCTCCTGCACGTCGTCGACGCGTCGGACCCCGACCCGTTCGGGCAGGTGGCGGCTGTCCGCGAGGTGCTGTCCGACATCGGTGCGGGCGACGTGGCCGAGCAGCTCGTCATCAACAAGATCGACCAGGCTGACGACGAGATGCTGCAGGCGCTGCGCACCCGCTTCCCCGGCGCGGTCTTCGCCTCCGCCCGAACGGGTGAAGGGCTCGACGAGGTACGTGCCGTCGTCGAGCAGCGGCTGCCGACGCCGGGTACCGAGGTGACTGCCCTGGTGCCGTACGCGCGGGGCGACCTCCTCGACCGCATCCACCACGAGGGAGAGCTCGTGACGCTCGAGCACACGGCCGACGGCACGCTCGTCGTCGCTCGCGTGCACGATGACCTCGCGGGGGAGCTCGGCGCCTTCCCGGCCTGAGGACGGCTGCTCCGGAGAGGCCGTACCGTCAGCGTCGTACGTCTCAGGTAGCGTGGCGGGGTGGTCCCCGAGTCGCCCTCCGTCATCGATCCCCTGAGCATCCTCGATGCTGCCGTCGCCTCCATCGGTGGCACCGCGCGCGAGGGCCAGGTCGCGATGTGCCGGGAGGTCACCGAGGCGTTCGAGTCGGGGGAGCACGTCCTCGTCCAGGCGGGCACGGGCACGGGCAAGTCGCTCGGCTACCTGGCGCCGGCCTTCTCCCACGTCCTCAACTCGCCTGCGTCGCGGGTAGTCGTCGCCACCGCGACACTGGCCCTGCAGTCCTAGCTCGCGGCCAAGGACGTGCCCGTTGTCATCGAGGCGGTGCAGGCGGTGACGGGCCGTCGTCCCAAGGCTGCCCTGCTCAAGGGTCGCTCGAACTACGCGTGCCTCCAGAGGGTCCGTGACGGTGTCGGCGAGGAGCCGCAGCCGGGCCTTCTGGCGGGTGGCGAGCTCGTCACGGCGCTCAAGGCAGCGGACGCCGCCCCCGACTCCGTCCTCGGGGCCGAGGTCCTCGCGCTCCGCGAGTGGGCGGAGAGCCAGGCCGAGACAGGTGGTCTGGCCGACCGGGACGACGCGCCGAGCCACACCCCGGCGGCGTGGGCGCAGGTCTCCGTACCGGTACGGGAGTGCCTCGGCGCGACGAACTGTCCGTACGGCACGGAGTGCTTCGTCGAGCTGTCGCGCGACCGGGCCCGGGAGGCCGATCTCATCGTGACCAACCACGCGCTGCTCGCCATCGACGCGCTCCACGGCGGTACGGCCCTGCCCGAGCATGACCTCCTCGTCGTGGACGAGGCGCACGAGCTCGTCGCCCGCGTCACGGGAGCGGCGTCGCAGGAGCTGAGCGGGCAGCAGATCGAGCGGGTCGCACGGCGTGCCCTGCCGTGGCTGACGGACACGGTGGCGTCGGACTTCCTGGACGCAGGGGAGACCTTCCGCACAGCGCTCGACCTCGCCGACCCCGGACGGGTCAACGACGCCGGCTCGATGATGGGCCTCGCGCTGGCGAACGTCCGGCAGGCGGCGCGCGCCGCCCTCTCGGACTTCAAGGCGACGGCGACCAAAGGGCTGGACGCTCCGCGCATTCAGGCGCAGGCGGCTGTCCAGGAGGTGTACGACGTCGCCGAGCGGATGGCGGGGCTCGACGAGCACGACGTCGTGTGGGTCGCGGAGCGGGAGCGAGCAGGGCGATGGGCCGTCGTGGCGCCCCTCAACGTCTCCGGGCTGGTGCGCGAGAGCATCCTCCCGGACGTCACCGCGGTGTTCACCTCGGCGACCCTCACGATCGGCGGTGGCTTCGATCCGGTCGCACGCCAGCTGGGGCTGGCGGGGCCTGGGAGGTCGGAGGGCCGCCCGGCGCCGGCGTGGCACGGCGTGGACGTCGGGTCCCCGTTCGACTACGGGCGGCAGGGGATCCTCTACGTCGCCACCCGCCTCCCACCGCCCAGCCGGGACGGGCTCGGTGAGGCGGCGCTCTCGGAGATCGTGGAGCTCGTCCGTGCGGCCGGTGGTCGTACCCTCGGCCTGTTCGCCTCACACCGCAACGCGACCGCAGCAGCCTGTCACGTCCGAGCAGCGCTGCCCGAGCTCACGGTGCTGTGCCAAGGCGACGCACAGCTCCCCGAGCTGACCCGCCGGTTCATCGAGGAGCCCGAGACGTCGCTGTTCGGGACGCTGTCGCTGTGGCAGGGCGTGGACGTGCCGGGGGAGACGTGCGAGCTCGTCCTCATCGACAAGATCCCGTTCCCACGGCCCGACGAGCCGCTGACGGTGGCGCGGCAGGATGCGGTGACCGCGTCCGGAGGGAACGGCTTCATGCAGGTCGCCGCCACCCACGCAGGACTCCTGCTTGCCCAGGGGAGCGGACGGCTCGTACGGCGCCTCACCGATCGCGGCGTGGTCGCGATCCTCGACCCGCGGCTCATGACCGCCCGGTACGGGTCGTTCCTGCGCGCGTCCATCCCGCCGTTCTGGACGACGACCGACGCCGACCTCGCGCTGGGCGCGCTCCGGCGCCTGAGTGGGAGCAGGGGGAGTGACGAGCGGGTCGACGGGGTACTGGAGGACGACGAGTGAGGAGGAGACATGCCCAAGCGGAGTCCCGGCCCTTCCGTGAAGGACCCGGAGCTGTACGAAGCCTTGCGCGACGAGGGGGACAGCAAGGAGAAGTCCGCGCGGATCGCGAACGCGGCGGCGAACACGTCTCGCAGCGCGGTCGGGCGGAAGGGCGCCAAAGCTGAGGACTACGAGGACCGTACGAAGGAGGAGCTGATGTCGCGGGCCAAGGACATCGGCGTGAAGGGCCGGTCCCGGATGTCGAAGTCGGAGCTGATCTCTGCGCTTCGGGATCGCTAGCCCCGGCCGCCTCTACGGGGCGGATACGTCCTGCCGTGCCTGTTCGATGATCCGGCCGAGGACTCTCTCCTCCTGCGCCGCCAGCTCCATGAGCCGGTTGCTGAACCCGGCGTCTGGTTTGCTGGGATCTGCGTACAGCGGCGCGTCGTGGATGGCCGCTTCGAGCTGTCCGAGCTCGCTGCTCAAATCACGTAGGTTGTCGCTCATGAGAACGTAGTACCCCACCCGAAACGGAAAGTCACTGTCTAGAGCCTTCTGAGCACTGTGACGACCTTGCCGAGGATGGTCGCGTCGTTGCCGTCGATGGGCTCGTAGGCCGGGTTGTGCGGCAGGAGCCACACCTTCCCGGGGGTGCGCTTGAACGTCTTCACCGTCGCCTCGTCGCCCAGGAGAGCCGCGACGATGTCACCGTTCTCCGCGACCGGCTGGCGGCGGACCACGACGTAGTCCCCGTCGCAGATCGCCGCGTCGACCATCGAGTCACCCCGCACCTCGAGGAGGAAGAGGTCCCCCTCACCGACGAGCTGGCGGGGGAGCGCGAAGACGTCCTCGACCCTCTCCTCCGCGAGGATCGGTCCGCCGGCCGCGATCCGCCCGAGGACCGGGACGTGGACGGGGCGCGGCAGGGCGTCGTCGATGCCGGTGGGGTCGGTGTCTGCCTCAGCCGGAACCGGGCGGCGCTCGTTCGGGGTCTCCGGTAGCCGGATGTCCAGGGCGCGCGGGCGGTTGGGATCGCGCCGGATGTAGCCCTTGGCCTCGAGCTGGTGCATCTGGTGGGCGACACTCGACGGGCTGGACAAGCCGGCCATCGACGCCACCTCGCGCATGCTCGGCGGGTAGCCCTTCTCCTCGACCGAGCGCTTGATGACCTCGAGGAGGAGACGCTGGCGCATCGTCAGCCCGTCCGCGTCCACGGGACCTTCCGTGGGCATGGTCACGAGCTTCGAGCGACGTACGACATCGGCGATGTCCGCATTCGACGGGCGCCCGCGCTTCACCTCTTTCGCACGCCGGCGGTTCGGGGTGGGTTCGGTCCTGTCAGCCATGGCTTGACAATACGGCGCCCACTGAACGGAATCAAACACCTGTTCGAGCGTGTCGTCATCGAACGTCGCCACGAAGTGCCGGGGTGGTGCCCGGCTGGTCGCCGTCGGCGATCCCGCGGACGAGAACTGTCAGAGGCGGAGTGTGGAGTGTGACCAGAGGACGCGACACGCCGAAAAGAACAGGTGTTTGATTCGGGGTCACGTCTGACATAGAACTGTTTCGAACACATGTTCGAGCGAGAGGACCACCGATGAGCACCCTGACCGTTGCGCCCCGACCGCTGACGCGCCCCGCCTCCGCCCGCAGGCCGAGCGGGCCGAACGTCGCGTTGCCTCACCTTCCGGGTCGGCACGGTATCTCGGGCCGCCCGGCTGCCTGCCGCGTCTCGCTCGACACCCCGACCTGGCAGCTCACCCAGCGAGGCCTGGTCGTCGTGATGGCTCTCCTGGCCACGGTGATGGGGAGCGCCGTCGTCACGTGCCTCGTCGCATTCCTCTCCGTGAGCAACGCCTCGCTCTGAGCCTCGCACTTTCCGTTTCCGAGCCTACGGTCCCGAAGACGACGAAGGCGCCGCCTGTGATGGGCGGCGCCTTCGTGGCTCAGCGGACTGTCTACGGGGTCTGTCCGGCGTTGGGGTCGGAGACCACGACGGACTTCACGACCTTGTCGGCGAGCGTCTGCTTCTTGCTGTCCCACAGGGGGAACAGCCAGTTGACCACGCCCGGCAGGACGCAGAGCCACATCGCGACGATGTCGATCGCGGCCCGGCCGAGCCCCGGGCCGACCCCGATGGGCTGGCCGGTCGCCTCGGAGACCAGCTTGTTCTTGGCGACCCGGCGGCCGAGCGAGTAGCCGGTGGTGCCGGCTACATAGCCCGAGTTCCACAGCGTGAACGCGAGGGCGAGGAGACTGAAGAGCCAGCCCAGCGCGCTGGTGTTGAGGATGCCGGCGACGATCGAGCTGAGGATGCCTGCGACGAAGCCCGGAGCCACCCAGTCGATGAGCCAGCCGAGGGCACGGTTGCCGAACGATGCGAGCTCGGGGGCGGGGTTCGCGTAGCCGGAGTCGTACCCGTATGGCGACACGCCGGCACTGGGGTAGCCGGCGCCGTACGTCGGGGCCGGCGTCGTTCCGTACCCGGCGTTCGGGTCCTGGTAGCCCTCGCCCGTCTGGCCGTACCCGGTCGCACCGTACTGGCCCGGCTGGGACTGGCCGTACCCGCCGGCGCCGGCTTCGGGGGCGCTGCCGTAGCTGCCTGCCGGGGTTCCGTACGAGGGCGTCGAGCCGTACGCCGGTGGCGTGGACTCGGGGGTCCCGTACGGCGCCGAGCCGTAAGGCTGTCCGGATGCGGGCGCGGTGTAGCCCCCGCCGGCAGGAGTCCCCGACGACGGCGTCGTGTCGGGGGCGGAGTAGCCGGGTGTCCCGTACGTGGGCGCCGTGTTGGAGGGGGTGGTGTAGGTGGGGCTCGAGTACGAGCCGGTGCCGGGAGCCTCGGGCTCCGGAGCGGTCGGGGGTGCCTGCGGATCAGGCTCCGAGGGCTGCCCTGACGGCGGCTGGGGCTGGCTTGGGGGCTTGCCCGGGTCGTTCCAGTTCTCGTTGCTCACGTTGATCCTCTCGAGGATGGATATGGCAACCGGGGTGGATCGTCTGCCTCCATGAGCGCCGCCGCGGGTGCCAGTGGCGTTTACTCTAATGCATAGGCATGGTCACGGACGGGAGCAACGACGTGCCGATTCCGGCGAGGGATGCGCTTCTTCGGGTCGGCTCCCTTGGCGTGTCCGGACTCGGGCTGGGCGCGCTGTACCTCCTGACGGGGTTCGGGGTTCCGTGTCCCTTCCGCGCGATGACCGGATGGCTGTGCCCTCTCTGCGGCGGCACCCACATGGCGGAGAGCCTCATCAGGGGAGACCTCGCGGCGGCTTGGGCCGCCAACCCCGTCGTTCTCGTCGTCGGCGTACTCACGGGAGTGCGCACCTTCGGCTGGATGGTCGAGGTCGTGCGAGACCCCGGCGCAGCCTCTCGACGCTGGATACCCCTCGCCTGGCGCCGGTACTGGTTCCCGCTGGCCCTGGTCATGAGCGTCGTCTACGTCCTGGTGCGCAACCTCGCCGTCTGACGCGCCCGACACGCCCAGGCCGCGCGCCCATTGACTTGTGGTCAAAACCGAGGCAAGATCACTACATCTAGTGGTTACAGACTTGTAGTTATCCCAGGGATAGGGTCTATCATCCACAGGATGTACCCCATCTCATCCACAGACCATCCACACGTCCAGGGAGGTACCAGCCCATGTTCTGCCCGTACTGCAGGCACACGGACTCGCGCGTCCTGGACTCCCGGGTCTCCGAGGACGGGTCGAGCATCCGCCGCCGTCGGCAGTGCCCGGCGTGCGAGCGGCGCTTCACGACCGTCGAGCAGACGCAGCTCGCCGTCGTGAAGCGCAACGGCGTCGTGGAGCCGTTCGCCCGCGACAAGGTGATCGCAGGCGTCCGGAAGGCGTGCAAGGGGCGGCCGGTCAGCGAGGACGACCTCGCGCGGCTCGGCCAGCAGGTCGAGGACGCCCTGCGAGCCTCCGGCCAGGCGGAGATCAACGCCGAGGACATCGGCCTGGCCATCCTGCCTCCCCTGCGG
>JAJZQV010000098.1 GCA_021803025.1 Actinomycetes bacterium
CCCTCACCCGCGGCCGCGGCTTCGGGGACGAGGTGAAGCGCCGCGTCATCATCGGCACGTACGCCCTGTCGAGCGGCTACTACGACGCGTACTACGGGTCGGCGCAGAAGGTCCGCACGCTCATCACACGTGACTTCGAGGCCGCGTTCCAGGTCGCCGACGTCCTCGTCTCCCCCTCGACGCCGACGACGGCGTTCCGGCTGGGGGAGCGCGTCGACGACCCGCTCGCCATGTACAAGGCGGACCTGTGCACGATCCCGTCCAACCTCGCCGGCAACGCTGCGGGGTCGTTCCCCGTGGGCCTCGCCCCTGAGGACGGGCTGCCGGTCGGGTTCCAGGTCATGGCGCCGCCGCTTGCGGACGACCGCGTGTACCGGGTCGGAGCCGCGCTCGAGCGGCTGCTTCCCGACCAGCTCAACGCGCTGGGTGCGCTGCCCGGCTCCCTCGCCGCGAAGGAGGCCGTGCGATGACGGCGGAGATCCTCGACTACGACGAGGCGCTGGCCGCGTTCGACCCGGTCCTGGGCCTGGAGGTGCACGTCGAGCTCAACACGCGCTCGAAGATGTTCTGCGGGTGCTCCACGGAGTTCGGCGCGGAGCCCAACACGCAGACGTGTCCCGTGTGCCTCGGCCTGCCGGGGTCCCTGCCCGTCGTCAACGCCAAGGCGGTCGAGTCAGCGATCCGGATCGGACTGGCTCTCGGGTGCGAGATCGCACCGTGGTGCCGGTTCGCGCGGAAGAACTACTTCTACCCCGACATGACCAAGGACTTCCAGACGAGCCAGTACGACGAGCCGATCGCGTACAACGGCTCGGTGACGGTCGAGGTCGACGGCGAGCCGTACGAGATCGCCATCGAGCGGGCCCACATGGAGGAGGATGCAGGGAAGCTCCTGCACGTCGGCGGCGCCACCGGCCGGATCCACGGTGCGGAGTACTCGCTGCTCGACTACAACCGGGCCGGCGTGCCGCTCATCGAGATCGTCACGAAGCCCATCCGCGGGACCGGCGCCAAGGCGCCCGAGGTGGCCCGCGCGTACGTGTCGTTCCTGCGCGACATGCTGCGCTCCCTGGGAGTCTCAGACGTACGGATGGAGCAGGGCTCGCTGCGCTGCGACGCCAACCTGTCGCTCATGCCGAAGGGCACCGTCGAGCTCGGGACCCGTACTGAGACGAAGAACGTCAACTCGCTGCGGTCCGTCGCTGACGCGCTGCGGTACGAGATCCGGCGCCAGGCGGCAGTGCTCTCCGCGGGCGGACGGGTCATCCAGGAGACCCGCCACTGGCACGAGGACGGCGGCTACACCAGCCCTGGCCGGAACAAGGAGCAGGCCGAGGACTACCGGTACTTCCCGGAGCCCGACCTCGTACCGATCGCGCCCTCCCGGGAGTGGGTGGAGGAGCTGCGGAGCACCCTGCCGGAGATGCCGGCGGTACGGGCGAAGCGGCTCCAGTCCGAGTGGGGGTTCACGGACCGGGAGTTCGGCGACGTCGTGGCCGGCTCGGCGATCGAGCTCATCGAGGCGACCGTGGCGGCCGGGGCGACGCCTGCGTCCGCTCGGAAGTGGTGGCTCACGGAGCTCGCGCGGCGTGCGAACGAGGCGGACGTGGAGCTGTCCGAGCTCGCCATCACGCCCGCGCAGGTTGCGGAGGTCCAGAGGCTCGTCGAGGCCGGGACGGTCAACGACCAGCTGGCGAGACAGGTCATCGACGGCGTGCTGGCCGGTGAGGGCGAGCCGGACGAGGTCGTACGCGCACGTGGCCTGGCGGTCGTCTCCGACACGGGCGCGCTGGAGGCGGCTGTCGACAAGGCCATCGCGGCCGACCCGGACGCGGCGCAGAAGGTGCGTGACGGCAAGGTCCAGGCTGCGGGCGCACTCATCGGAGCGGTGATGCGAGACATGCGGGGCCAGGCGGACGCAGCGGCTGTACGGGCGCTGCTCCTCCAGCGCCTCAGCTGACCTGGTCCGAGCTTCGGCGCAGAGGGCGGCAGAGGTGCGGGGACTCCCCCTCCTCCTCCCTCCCCCTCCCCCTCCTCCCCCTCTCCCTCTCCCGTCGAGGGGCCACGACACGCGCGGCCGCTTCGGCGTGTCGCAGCACGAACTGGCCTCTCGTGACCACGTCGGTGTCCTCCGCGCCGAGCGATGACCTGTCGACGATCGGGGGACGCCTCTGTCCACAGCCTCTCCGATGCCGGAGGCTTCGGTGGACAGGTGACGAAAGTGAGGGAAACTGCCGACTGTCGACAGCGTGAGCACCCTTATCCTGTCTCCCAGACTCGTCCATGGTCCCTTCTCAGTCGGCTCGGGCCGGGCAGCCGGGTTGTCGTCCAGTCAGCTGCGCTCGCCGTACCTCCACATCCCCACGCGAGGGGCACGAGTGCTGGACGAGCCAGAAGGCATCGCCGAGCGAGCCAGAGCCTTCGCTGTCGTCCTGCCGACCGACTCGGCGTTCTCGCACGTCACCGCCTGCGCCTTGTGGGGGCTGTGGCTGCCACAGCGCGCTGAGACGTCTCCGCTGCATGTCATGCGCGACTCGACGAGAGCGCGAATCCGCCGCACGGGTTGTCGCGGTCACCGGGGCCTGGAGCTCCGAGAGGTGGAGCGCGTCGACGGGGTTCGCACGGTCGGGCGCCTCGACACGTGGTGCGACCTCGGCGAGCTCGTACCGGCAGAGGTCTCCCTCGGTGACCTCGTCGTCGTCGGAGACAGCCTGGCCAACCGGCATGACGACTGGGACCTTCAGGACGTGTTCCAGGGAGCGCTCGAGCAGCGGGTACGAGCTCGGGGCGCCCAGGCGCTGAGAGCCGCGTCAGCGCTGGTACGACGGGGGAGCCGGTCCCCGATGGAGTCGCTCACGAGGCTCCTGTTCGTGCACGCCGGGTTCCCCGAGCCGCGGCTCAACGTCACCGCGGCAGACGGCGCCGGCGGCTGGCTGCTCACCGGCGATCTCGTCTGGGACGACGAGCACGTGGTGGTCGAGTACCAGGGGTTCGTACACGCAGACCGGCGCGCCCGGAGTGGCGACGCGGATCGTGCCTCGGTCGCGCGGGACCACGGCGTGCAGGTGTTCGAAGTGTTCGCGGAGGACTTGTACGAGCCGCACCGCCGAAGGCGCCTGCTGCTGCGCGTTGCACGAGCGCTCCGTCTCGATCCGGACACCCTCCGTCTCGTCTGAGCCCGACAGGGGTCAGAGGCCACGACGGAAGTCGAGAGGCCAGTTGGTGCCGCGCCACGCCGTTGGTACCGCGCGTGTCGTGGCCTTTCGTCCGCGGCCCGAGGCAGCCTGGCGGACCCGCGGCGGGGCTCTACATCGACGTGGTGAACGCTGTGAGGGTCGCGACGGCATCGGGCTCGCCCACGAGCCGTACGTCGGCTGCCTGCCGGCGTCCCGAGACCCACAGCGTGAGCTCACTGGGCTTGCCGACGAGCGTCACCGTACGGGTGCCGGCCTTGACGCGCCGGGAGGCTCCAGAGTCCGCACGCTCGAGGACGACACCGACAGGCGCCTTGTGGAGCGTGAGCAGGGCGATGCCCAGGCCACGCCAGAGCCCGTCCTCGGCCGCCCGCCCGAGATCGCGTGGCGTGACCTCTCCCGACCCGCGACGGATGTCCTCGTGGTGGATGAACATCTCCGTTCCGTTGACCAGCGCGTCGACGCCCGGAAGGCGGAGGGGTGACCAGCGACCAGGACCGTTCCGTACCGCCTCGGCCAGCCCCTCGAACCCGTGGCGGCGCAGTGCGGCGTCCATGTGCCGCGAGGTGAGCGGAGCCAGCGTGGGGACCGTGATGCCGAGCGCCGCGACCGGGTCGTTCTCGCGGATGTAGCAGTGTGCGACGAGGTCGGCGACCGTCCATCCTTCGTCGAGCGTCGGTGCCTCGGGCCCGACGCGCAGGGCGTCGTCGCAGAGGGCGAGGCGTTCGTCATGGGCGAAAGTCATGCAGCCACAGTACGAACCGGTACGAAGCCGTCCGCCGAGGCGCCACGAGCCCCCCAGGACGAAAGGCCAGTTCGTGCTGCGACACGCCGTATCGGCCGCGCGTGTCGTGGCCGTTCGTCGAGAGGGGGGATCGGCGCCGCGGTCTTCCTGAATGCCCTGTCTTCCGAGCGGCCTGGTCGGCGTCAGAGCTCCAGCCACATCCTCGTGTTGCCGAGGGTGTTGGGCTTGGCGCGGTCGAGGTCGAGGAACTCGGCGGTGCCCTCGTCGTACGAGCGGAGGAGCTGGTTGAACACCTCCGGGGCCACCGGGTCGCCGGCGAGGGGCACGAACCCGTGCCGGGCGAAGAACTCGGTCTCGAACGTCAGGCAGAAGACCCTGCTGACGCCGAGCTCGCGGGCGTCGGCGATGAGCCTGTCCACGATGAGGCCCCCGATGCCCTGGCCCCGCGCATCCTCGGACACGGCGACCGTACGAACCTCGGCGACGTCCTCCCAGAAGACGTGCAGCGCGCCGCAGCCGACGACCTTGCCGTCCAGCTCCGCGACGACGAACTGCTGCAGCCCCTCGTAGTACGCCACGGGGTCCTTCGCGATGAGGATGCGACGCTCGGCGTACGGGGCGACGAGGCGACGGATGTCGCGGACGTCCGCAGTCCTCGCGGGTCGAAGGGTCACCGGCACGCCTGACACCGTATCGGCCGCACGCGCGCCGTGCAGCCCGCCCTACGCCCAGTCCACCGTCCGCACCCGGACGAGAGGCCGCGGTGCCGTGGGCCAGAATGTCCGCATGCCCGACAACTCTCCCGGCGCGCTGCGGCCGGCCATCGTCCAGGACGCGACGAGCGGAGCGGTCCTCATGCTGGCCTGGATGGACGACGAGGCCCTCAGCCGCACGCTGGCGACGCGCCGGGCCACCTACTGGTCGAGGTCGCGCGGCGAGTACTGGGTGAAGGGCGAGACGTCGGGCCACACCCAGCACGTCCGGGAGGTCCGCCTCGACTGCGACGCGGACACCATCCTCCTCAAGGTGGACCAGGTCGGTCCGGCCTGCCACACGAACGCCGCCACGTGCTTCGACGCGGGCGAGATGCTCCTCCCCGACGACGGGGCGGCCTGATGGTCGCGATCGTCCCCACCGCGGAGGGCTTCAGGGCCGCCGCGGATGCCGGCGCCCGCGTGATCTCGGTCCATGCCCGCGTCCAGGCGGACGGCCTCACGGCGACGGGCCTGTACCACCGGCTCTGCGGCGAGCGGCCCGGCACGTTCCTGCTCGAGTCGGCCGAGCACGGGACCTTCGGCCGCTGGTCGTTCGTCGGCGTCAACGCGCTGGGGACGCTCTCGGCCAGCCGGGGCCGCGCCACCTGGGAGGGCCGTCCGCTCACCGGCCTGCCCCTCGACTCGGACCCCCTCGCGGCGCTCGCGACGACGCTCACCGCGCTCCACACGGAGCCCGAGCCCGGACATCCTCCGTTCGTCTCGGGTTTCGTCGGCTACCTCGGCTACGACGTCGTACGCCGTCTGGAGCGGCTGCCCGACACGTGCATCGACGACCTCGGCGTCCCCGAGCTGACCATGCTGCTCGTCGGCGACCTGGCCGCCATGGACCACCACACCGGAGACGTGTGGCTCATCGCGAACGCCGTGAACTACGACGACTCTTCCGAGCGGCTCGAGTGGGCCTACGACGATGCCGTCTCCCGTGTCGAGGCGCTCCTGGCCGCGCTCGCACAGCCCCAGGCCCCCCTCGTCACCGAGCCGGTCGACGTGCCCCAGGCCGAGGTGGTGCGGCAGCGCAGCGCCGAGGAGTACTGCCAGATGGTCCGCGACTGCGTCGAGCAGATCCGCGCCGGTGAGGCGTTCCAGATCGTCCCCAGCCAGAGGTTCGAGCTCGCCACCCAGGCCGACCCGCTCGACGTCTACCGGATGCTGCGGCGCCAGAACCCCAGCCCGTACATGTACCTGCTGCGGCTCGCCGACTTCTCGATCGTCGGCGCGAGCCCCGAGGCCCTCGTGACCGTCCGGGACGGCGCCGTGACGATCCACCCGATCGCCGGGACGAAGCCGCGCGGTGCGACCGGGCCGGAGGATGCGGCGTACGAGGCGGAGCTCCTCGCGGACGAGAAGGAGGCGGCCGAGCACCTCATGCTCGTGGACCTCGGCCGCAACGACGTGGGCCGCGTCTCGGTACCGGGCACGGTCAAGGTGCTCGAGTTCATGAACGTCCGGCGCTACTCGCACGTCATGCACCTCGAAGCGGAGGTGACGGGACGGCTCGCGCCCGGTCGTACGGCCCTCGAGGCCACCCTGGCGGGGTTCCCGGCGGGGACGCTGTCGGGCGCGCCGAAGGTGCGGGCCATGGAGATCATCGACGAGCTCGAGCTCACAAGACGAGGCGTGTACGGGGGCGCAGTCGGCTACTTCGACTTCGCCGGGAACGCCGACACGGCGATCGCGATCCGCACGGCCCTCATCAAGGGAGGGGTGGCCTACGTGCAGGCGGGCGCGGGGATCGTCGCGGACTCGGTTCCCGAGGTCGAGGACCTCGAGACCCAGAACAAGGCCGCGGCGATCGTCAGGGCGGTGCGTGCCGCCGACGCGATGCGACGCTGGTCCTGAGCAGAACCGTGGTGGCGTGCGTAGCCTGTGACGTGACGCAGCCCTCGCCTTCGTCGAGAATGGCACGACACCGATCCCTGGAGGAGTGAACCGATGAGCGACGTCACCAAGAGGCAGAGCCCGCGTCCGTCGACCCTGACGGAGCCCAGCCTGAGGCGCCAGCCCCGCGAGTACCACCACGGCCGCTCGCCTGCCAGCTGGGTGGGGTCGATGACCGCGCTCGCCGGCGCGCTCATCGGCACCATCGGCTTCTTCGTCTCCTCCTTCGGCGTCATCGTCACGGGGTTCGTCATCATCGGCGTCGCCCTCGTGGCCACCGTGATCCTGCGGTCCCTGGGCTTCGGCCAGGCGGTCGACGCCGAGGAAGACAGGTGAGCGGCTCGCTCCGGCACGGCCTCCGGGGCGAGCGACATCTGTCGGGTGCACGATGACGGTGCTCGACGACATCGTCGCGGGCGTACGGGCGGACCTGGAGGTCCGTCGGTCGGAGGTGAGCCTCGACACGCTCGAGCGTCTGGTCGCAGCCCGCGCTCCGGCTCTCGACCCGATGCCCACGTTCCGCGGCCCCGGCCTCAGCGTCATCGCGGAGGTGAAGCGGAGATCGCCGTCGAAGGGCCACCTCGCCGAGATCGGTGAGCCGGCTGTCCTCGCCGCCGAGTACGAGGCCGGAGGCGCCGCGGCGATCTCCGTGCTCACCGAGCGGCGGCGCTTCTCCGGGTCGCTGGCCGACCTCGACGCCGTCCGCGAGCGCGTGACGATCCCGGTCCTGCGCAAGGACTTCATGGTCGACGAGTACCAGGTCTGGGAGGCTCGGGCGCACGGCGCCGACCTCATCCTGCTCATCGTCGCGGCGCTGACCGACGCTCAGCTCGTCTCGTTCGGACGACTCGCGAGCTCGCTCGGCATGACCTGCCTCGTCGAGGTCCACACCGCCGAGGAGGTGGCGCGGGCGCTCGACGCGGGCGCGGTGCTGCTCGGCGTGAACAACCGAGACCTCAAGACGCTGACCGTTGACCCGGGCATGTTCGCGAAGCTCGCCGAGCTCGTGCCGCCGGGGGTCGTCAAGGTCGCCGAGTCGGGACTCACGAGCCCGGCGGACGCGGCGGAGGCCGCCAGGGCGGGGGCCGACGTGGTCCTCGTCGGCGAGGCGCTCGTGCGTGACCATCAGCCGCGACGTGCGGTGGCCGACATGGTCGAGGCCGGTACGCTCGCCCGGAGGGCGCGCTGAGAGGACACCATGACGACCCGACTGCCCGATGACAAGGGACACTTCGACCGCTTCGGGGGCCGGTTCGTACCCGAGGCGCTGTTCGCCGCGCTGGACCAGCTCGAGACGGAGTTCCGCGCTGCGCAGGCCGACCCCGAGTTCCAGGCGGAGCTGCGGTCGCTGCAGACCGACTACGCCGGGCGACCGTCGCCGCTGACCGAGGTCAAGCGGTTCTCCGCGTACTGCGGCAACGCGACCGTCCTCCTCAAGCGCGAGGACCTCAACCACACCGGGTCCCACAAGATCAACAACGTGCTCGGCCAGGCGCTGCTCACACGGCGGATGGGCAAGACACGCGTGATCGCGGAGACGGGCGCCGGCCAGCACGGGGTCGCCACGGCCACCGCGGCGGCGCTGTTCGGGCTGCAGTGCACGGTCTACATGGGCGAGGTCGACACCCAGCGGCAGGCCCTCAACGTGGCGAGGATGCAGATGCTCGGTGCGGAGGTCGTGGCCGTCGCGGCCGGTTCCCGGACCCTCAAGGACGCGCTCAACGAGGCGCTCCGCGACTGGGTCGCCAGCGTGGACAACACCCACTACATCATCGGCACGGTCGCTGGACCCCACCCCTTCCCGGAGATCGTGCGGGAGTTCCAGCGCGTGATCTCGACGGAGACCAAGGCCCAGATGCTCGACCGCTACGGACGGCTGCCCGACGCGGTGCTCGCGTGCGTCGGCGGCGGCTCGAACGCGATGGGGATGTTCGCCGACTTCATCGACGATCCCGAGGTGGCGCTGTTCGGCTTCGAGGCCGGGGGAGAGGGCGTCGAGACGGGCCGTCACGCCGCCACCATCACCGAAGGGCAGGAGGGCGTGCTCCACGGCATGCGCACGTACGTGCTGCAGGACGCCGACGGCCAGACCAAGGAGTCCCACTCGATCTCCGCCGGGCTCGACTACCCGGGCGTGGGGCCGGAGCACGCCTGGCTCGCCGCGACGGGACGCGCCACGTACGAACCGGTGACCGACGCCGAGGCGATGGAGGCTCTCAAGATCCTCACGCAGACCGAGGGCATCATGCCCGCGATCGAGAGCGCGCACGCCGTCGCCGGCGCGATGCGGGTGGGCCGCAGGATCGCCGAGACGGACCCGGACGCGCGACCCGTGCTGGTCGTCTGCCTGTCCGGTCGCGGCGACAAGGACGTCGACACCGCGATCCGCTGGTTCGGGCTCGACGGCAGCGCCGACAAGACCGCCGGGGGAGCACAGTGACCTCGTTCGACGAGCGCCGCCTCGGCAGGTCCGGCGCGGCGTTCGCAGCCGCGAGCGCCGCCGGCCGAGCCGCCCTCGTCGGCTACCTGCCGGTGGGGTTCCCCGACGTCCCGACCTCGGTCGAGGCGATGGTCGCGCTCACCGAGGGTACGGACGGGACGGGCTGCGACGTCGTGGAGATCGGGATCCCCTACACGGACCCCGTCATGGACGGCGTGGCGATCCAGCGGGCCGGCACCGCTGCCCTGGAGCGTGGCGTCCACACCCGCGACGTCTTCCCCGCGGTCTCGGCGGTCGCGGCGACGGGAACCCCGGCCCTCGTCATGACGTACTGGAACCTCATCGAGCGGTACGGGGTGCGCGCGTTCGCCCGCGACTTCGCGGCAGCCGGGGGAGCGGGTCTCATCACGCCGGACCTCACCCCCGACGAGGCCGACGAGTGGTGCGCGGCGAGCGACGAGTACGATCTCGACCGCATCTTCCTCGTGGCCCCGTCCAGCACCGACGAACGGCTGGCGACCACCGTGCGGGCGTGCCGAGGATGGGTGTACGCGACGGCCGTCATGGGCGTCACGGGAGCCCGGACCGAGACCTCGGACGCGGCGCCCCGGCTCGTGAGCCGCATCCGTACCCTCGGCGCCGGACTGCCGGTCGGCGTGGGCCTCGGCGTCTCCAACGGCGACCAGGCTGCCTGTGTGGGCGCGACCGCCGACGGCGTCATCGTGGGCTCGGCGCTCGTCTCGACGCTTCTCGCCGCCGAGGCGGCCGGCACTCCGGGCGACCTGGGCGCGCTGCGTTCCCTGGTCGCCGACCTGGCCTCCGGGGTGCGGCGGGCGGAGCGCGCGTGAGGAGGCGGAGCCTGTTCATCTCCGCCGCGGCACTGTCCTTCCTCGCCGGCTGCGCGTCGCCCGCCTCCGACCGGCCCGCGATCATCTCCGGCACGACGCAGGCCGGCGCGTACCGAGGCGCCGAGCTCGACCCGGCCCGGTCGTACGACCTGCCCGACATCACCCTCACCGACACGTCCGGCGCGCCGTACAACCTCCGGACCGGCGCCGGCGCGGGCCAGACGGTGACGGCCCTGTTCTTCGGCTACTCGAACTGCCCGGACGTGTGCACGGGGATCCTCGCCGACATGGCGACCGCGCGGAGCCGGATGGCCACCGGCCTCAAGGAGCGGCTGCGCCTGGTGTGCATCACCACCGACCCCGCCCGTGACACGGCGCCGGTGCTCAAGACGTACCTCGACCGGATCGACCCTGCCTTCGTCGGGCTCACAGGTGACCTGGGCACAATCATCTCGACCGGCCGCAGCGTCGGTGTGGACATCGCCGACGGCGAGAAGCTCGCGAGCGGCGGGTACGAGGTCGCGCACGGCACCCAGGTCATCGGGTTCGGCAAGGACCGTCGGGCTGCGGTGGTGTGGCTCGCGCCCACTGCGGTCGACGACCTGAGAGCGGACTTCGAGACGTTGGCCCGCGCATAGCTCGACGATGAGGACCTGATGAGCACGAAGAAGAGCAAGCCGTACAGGGTCGCGGGCGCGAAGGAGCGCCTGCTCGCCCAGCGGGAGGCTGAGGCGGCCGCGGCCCGCAGACGCCGCCGCGACACCGCCATCACCCTCCTCGTCGTGGTGGCCGTGCTCGTCGGCGTGGTGTCGCTGTTCGGCTGGTACCAGGCCACGAAGAAGCCCGATGCGAGCGCGGGCGCGACGGCGAGCGCGGGCGCGACGGCGACGGCGACGGCGAGCGCCAGCCTGGCCTTCGCGCCTGTGACCGTCACCGACGGGCAGGGCCTTCGGATCGGCGTCGCCGGCGCCCCCCACGTCGTCACCTTGTACTCGGACTTCGCCTGCACCCACTGCACGGAGTTCGAGACGACGTACGGGCAGACGCTCGCCAACCTGCGCGACTCGGGTCGCATCGACATCGAGTACTGGCCGCTCGGCTTCGGCAGCCCCGGAAGCGCCCGGGCGTCGAACGCGATGGCCTGCGCCGCCGAGAGGGACCCCGCCTTCGCGGTGAGCCTGTACGACGCCTTCTTCGCGAACATGGGCAGCGACTGGTCGAACGACCAGATCCTCTCCCTGTCGACGCAGCTCAAGCCGACGCTTCCCGCCGGGTACGAGACGTGCGTGACGGGAGGCACCCACGCCGCGTGGGTCACGGGCATCTACAACCTCGCGAAGACGGGCGCCTCCTCGGGCGGCACGCCGACCGTCTACGTCGACGGCAAGCAGTTCGACCTCACCACGGGCAGCGCCGAGAGCCTCGCGGCGGCGCTGTCATGACTTCGCTCTTCATCCCCAGCCCGCCCGTCGGCGTCTGGTACCTCGGGCCGGTGCCGATCCGCGCCTACGCCCTCAGCATCATCGCGGGCATCGTCCTCGCCTGGTGGATCACCGGACGTCGCTGGCGGGCGCGGGGAGGTACCCAGGAGACACTCGACGGCATCCTCGTCTGGACGGTCCTCGCCGGGATCGTCGGTGCCCGCATCTACCACGTCGCCACCGACCCGGAGCTGTACTTCGGACCGGGCCGGACCTGGTACCGGATGTTCTTCATCTGGGAGGGCGGCCTCGGCATCTGGGGAGCGGTCGCGGTCGGCGCGCTGGTCGCGTGGTGGCGCTGCCGTGCGGCCCACGTCAGCTTCGCGGCGCTCGCCGACGTCATCGCGCCGGGCCTGCTCGTCGCGCAGGCGGTCGGGCGGATCGGCAACTACTTCAACCAGGAGCTGTACGGGCGGCCGACCACCCTGCCGTGGGGGCTCGAGATCGACCCGGACAGGCGGATGAGCGGGTACGAGCAGTACGCGACGTACCACCCGACCTTCCTGTACGAGCTCCTGTGGTGCCTGGCGGGCGCCGGTCTTCTCGTGGTCCTCGAGCGGCTGTTCCGCCTCGGGCGGGGCAAGCTCTTCGCCTCGTACATCGTCTGGTACACGCTGGGGCGGTTCTGGGTCGAGGGCCTACGCATCGACACGGCGAACACGTTCGGGGGCATGCGCCTCAACTCGTACACGTCGCTCATCGTCTTCGCGGCGGGCGTGGTCTTGCTCGTCGTGCTGCTCGTGACCCGGCCCGGGCCCTCGCCCGTCCCGCTCGAGCCCCCCGCCGACGAGGGCGGCGACCGGGCGCGGTCCTGACGTCGGGGCCGACCATCCGCCATGCGACAAGTCGGATCGGACGTCTCCGGGCTTCTGTAGGTTGTCCTGCGACGACGCCACCTCGGCTCCTGCGTGCCGCGGAGTGGTGCCCGAGCCGGTAGCCCGGCGCGTTCCGAAGGGAGACCCATGGTCTACGAGCCGCTCGCCCGGCCGACCGCACAGGGCCTGTACGACCCCGCCTACGAGCACGACGCGTGTGGCGTCGGCTTCGTCGCGCGCCTCGACGGCGTCGCCTGCCACGACATCGTGGAGAAGGGCCTCGAGGTGCTCCGCAACCTCGACCACCGTGGCGCGACCGGTGTCGACACGGC
>JAJZQV010000099.1 GCA_021803025.1 Actinomycetes bacterium
CCGCCGACCTCGGCATACCGGCGAAAGACCTCAGGATCCGGCTTGATCTGATTGTCGACCGTCGCAACCAGATCGCGCATGAGGCTGACTTGGATCCGACCACCGGACTGCGATGGCCGATTTCGGACGGGGATGTCGAGGCGTCCATCAGCTTCGTCGAGCAGCTCGTCGATAGCCTTGAGCGGACGATCACGTGACCTGCGGGAACCCGCACCCGCCTGAGCGGCTTGCACCCGTCCCGCAGCTGGTCACTCGCGAGCGAGGACGATCGCCCAGCGCGGTGACGGCGACGAACCGCCCGTCGGACCCGCTCAACTGCGAACTTGCCGCGCAAGACCTGGTCGATCCGTGGCGACAACGCCGAGATGCCGCCGCCGCGGCCTCATCTGCCCGGATCTCCACCGCTTCACCGTGCTCCGGTTGACTCCGGCCGCAGCCACCGCCTCCGCGGTCGACACGGATCGGACCCACGCCAGGAAGTCAATCGCCAGGGCGTCCCGCCGGGGGTCGACGTACTCGGTCGAGACCTCGTCCGCGTCGTGGACGAGCCCGGCGTCGACGTCCGCGAGCCGGTTCGATTCCTTGCCGATGTAGCGGATCCGGCCGGCCACGATGTGCCGGCGTCCGAGCAGGCCGATCGTCGTGGTGCCGCAGGGTTCGCCGTCCGGCCCGGCGCTCTTCGCCTCGGGGTGGACCCGGTACTCGGCGAGGACGTCGCGGTAGGACTTCACGCGGGCGACCCCGGGGCCGCCCGTCTCCCCCGCGGTCGTGATCCGGTACGTCCGGCCCGAGTCGCGGTCGATCCACGCGAGCTTCGTCCACTGCCGGGCGTCGGGGGTGTACGGCGCGATGAGCTGGAACAGGGCCGGGTCGACCCCGGATGGGTGGCCGAAGGGCCGCACGTGGGCCGTCAGCAGGAAATTGAACGGCTTCATCTGGTCCGCGTAGGACTTGCCCGCGTTGAACCGGTCGAACCGTGCGAGGAGCGCGGCCGAGCTGACCGAGATCCGGCCGACCGCCGCGCGGGCGAGCCAGGCGGGCTCCTCGACCGGCAGCCCGAGCGCCTCACGAACGAGCATCTCCCAGACCTGCCGGATCCAGGTGCGGTCGTCGGAGTCGGGATCGGTCGGGTTGAGGAGGTGGCCGAGGCCGTGCTCGGACCACTTCGCGAGCTCGGGCTGCCCGGCCTCGTCGAGCGTGAAGAGCGCGTAGCGCTTCGCGGAGATCGCGAAGCACCAGAGGTCCCGTTTGACGCCGTCTGCCATGTTCTCGTCCTCGAGCTTGAGGATCGAGCCCGGGATCGCGGTGCGGTCGTAGGGGTTGAGGGCCGCGAAGTGTTCGCGGATCCCCTCGACCTCGGCCCAGGCGAGGACTCGCGTCGGCAGGCCCGGGATAGAGGCTCCATCCCGGCTCGCGACGATCGCCATCGAGTCGGTGTCGCAGAAGGCCCAGGTTCCGCCCGCGTCGGCGACTTGGCGCTCGAGCAGCGCGAGCATGAGGCGCGCCGCGCCGGTGATCACCGCCGCCAGGGGCGGGAAGTAGAACTGACCCGGCAGCTCGGGCCGGGCCACCTTTGTCTCGAAGGGACCGTCCAGGCCCTCGACGGCCACCGGGACCGGCGATCCCGTCGGCGGCTCCGGGTCCAGCTGGGCGAAGATGCCGTAGCTTGTGGCGCTGGCCACGACCTTGAGAAACGCGGCCAGGCGCCCGGACTCCACCGAACGCGCGGCGGCGCCCCTGAGCACCCTGACCCGTTCCTCGACGACCACCCGGAAGAAGTCCTCCGTCTGCGGATCCACGGGAACCGTGCCCCGCAGCCGGAGGCTGGTCAGCCCCGGCTGCTGGCCGACCGGGACGAGGCGATAGGCGCGGACGACGTCCGGCGGCCGGCTGCCGAGCAGCGCCGCCGCGACGACGTCGGGCAGGCTGTACCAGAGCGGCTCGTCGGCTGTCAGGTGGTTAACCCCGATCTGGAAGCCCGGGGTGCTGTCGTACGGGGCCCGAACCGGCACGATGTCGTCGGCCGGGCGGACCTGGGCGAAGCCGACGAGCCCGCACCAGAACGCGGGGTCGAAGACCTGCGCAGCGCTCAGGCCGGCCAGCAGCGCCCGCGCCTCCTCGGTCGCTTCGACCATTGCGATCCGCTCCGCTGTCAGCAGGCGCCACAGGCCGAGCAGGGCGTTGACCGTCGGGTACATCGAGCGGAAGTCGAGATACCGGACGGGTACCACCAGGCGCCGGACGCGGCACTCGGCGCGCCCGCCGTAGTAGGCGAGCATCGCCGCGCCGAGGACGTCAGCCGGGAAGTCGGGCTGGCGCTCGAGCGGCGGGGTAACGCCCAGGGAACGCAGGTACGCCTTCCCGATCGAGGCGGGGGAGAAGACCTTCGTCATCTGGCGCCCGATCGGGTGCCGCCGATACTCCCGGGCGACCTTCTTGAAGAGCTCGAGCGTCGCCTCGACGTCGCGCCGGGCATAGGCGACGTAGGCAGGCGTGATCCGCCCGTGCGGCGGCGCGGGAAGCTTCGGGCGCTCGAGGCCAAAGGCTTCGCCGGCCGACGCAAGCGAATGACCCCGGTTCGTGAGGGCGAAGGCGAGCGCACGCAGGTCGAGGAACTGCCCACGATGGGAGGTCTGCTTGTCGGCCGTGCCCGTGAAGCCGAACAGGGACCGGAGGGCGTCGAGGTGCTTGACCCGCACCCGCGGGCGGAACGGATGCTCGCCCAGGGTGCCATCGGCGCCGACGCGCGGCCAGAGCCGCAGAGAGATCCCGCCGTCGAAGCGGCGGTCCAGGCGGCGGCCTGGTCCACGGGCGCGTGATCGCGTCGGGCTCACGTCGGCTGCAAGGCGGGCGAGGTCGAACGAGAGGTTGAACCCGACGACCGTCGCCTTCGCCCTGACCGCGGCCGGGTACAGGACACGGTCGAGGAATTCCCGGGCGCTCAGCAGCCTGATCGTCCGGTCAAACGTCGGGTCCACGTCGGCCTCGGCACTCGCCGCGACGGCCGTGAGGACGGCAAAGCCGGCGGGATCCCGGGTCGGGAGGTCCTCGGCGTGGAAGAGCCCCTCCTCGACTACGGTGACATGGGGTTCTCCGCCGGGCCAGCGGACCCTGGCATAGCGGTACCAACCGAAGAGCAGCCGCTGGGTCGGGTCGGTGGTCGTCTCGCAGTCGAGCACGAGCAGCAGGCGCGGCCACTTCGTGGTGGACTTCCTCGACCCGTGCTCACTGGTGTCGACCTCCGTGGGGACATCGACCTCCGTCGGGACGGTCGTATGGACGCGCAGGGCGAGGTCAAGCTGGGTCGGCATCACAAAGCTCCTTGGGTGGCGACGCGCCAGCCGGGCATCGCCGTGTCGAGCCCGGAGACGACGGCGGCGACGCCGTCGGCCCAGGCGAGGCAGCGCTCCGCGAGGAGCGCCAGGAAGGTCCCGAGGGATCGCAGAGCGGCCTCGAGCCGCTCGAGGAGATGGCGGTCCTCGCGCCGGGTCAGGTCGACCCCGGCATCGCGCTGGCGCTCGGTGGCGACGGCGTGGCAGTTCCGGCACAGCGGGACGACCGCGGCGGCATCGTTGGCGGCGCCGGCGACGTGGTGAAGCTCGATGAGCACCCGGCGTCCTGCGACAAGGACGTCGGGGTCAGACTCGCCGCACAGGACGCAGGCGGCGCCCGGGAACCGGTAGCGACGGGCGGCCTTGCGCGCGTCGTTGGCGATGGGGTCGCGCTCGCGCGGGCTCATGAGCGATAGATGTCTTCGAAGCTCAGCTCGCCGCGGCGAGCGAGCTCCTCGATGACGTCCGGGTCGGTCTCGAGGACGAACCCGCCCACGCTCTGATCCTCGAACTCCCGCAGGCGGGACGCGTCGCCGGTCTCAAGGAAGCGCCCGATCGCCGCCCAGTGGCGACCGACGAGAGAGGCCTCCCGGGAGGTGGGGAGGGCGAGCTCAACGAGACCTTCGGTCGTGAGGACGCTGAGCACCCGGTAGAGCTGATCATCGGGGGTGGGCCGATAGCGGCCGGTGCGCGCGAGGACCAGGGCGGGCCCCGCGTGGCGCCTGACGGCGTTTGGGGTTGTATTCGCGCGAGCTGCTGCGCGTTCGAGCGACAGGCCCTCGCGCCGCATGAGCGAAAGCGCCTCGAGCGCCTGGCGGCGGGCGAGCCGCTCGGACGGCCGCAGGGCGGCAATCTGAGCCCCCGTGCTCGCGAGCCGGGGCGCACGCTGGCGGGCGGCCCAAGATGCGTACCCGCGCGCGCGGGCGACCGCGTTCCGGTACTGGCGCTCCGAGGCAAACGTCTGGCCGGCGACGAGGCCGGACCTTGGTGTGTACGGGCGGGTGCGGGTGATGGGTCGGCGTGCCATTTCCAGAGTCCTCCGGGGCGGGCCACAGACTGGTCGCTGCGGCTACTCGGAGGGTCGGACACATCGACCGCAGGTCAGCCCGCCCCGGCGGTGGCGGATGTAAGAATCAGGCCGAGGAGGAGAGATGGCACGCCACACCGGCACCGATCTGCTGAATGCCGCGGCGGCCTGCGGACGACATGCCACGCCGCGCCTTCTACGCGACTGGGTCGAGCTCGGCCTCCTCGATCATCCGAAGCGACGCGGTCTGGGGCGGGGCCGGGGCGTCGTCGCGACCTGGAGCACGAACCAGAGGGAGCTGTTTCTCGACCTTCTGGACCTGCGGGCCGCCGGCTTTGCGATCGCCAACATGTGCGGGTTGCCGGTGTGGGCCTGGCTCCGCCTGGGTGACGACTACGTGCCGCTTCCGCAGGTCCGCCGGGCAATGCAGACGTGGGCGGCCCGCCGTGACCACACGAGCTGGAGCGACTCGGGCAAGATCGCGAGCGAGGTCGTCCGATCGGTTGCGCACCCGAGCGCCCGCCGCGGCGTGCTAACGCAGCTGCGCGTGGCCATTGCGGCAGGACAGTTCGAAGGGAGGTTCGTCGCCGACGAGTTCCTGCCCGCAGCGCGCTACGCCATGGATCCGGCGCGCACGCGTGCGCCTCGCGGCCCCCGTGACGTGCCCGTCACCCCAGCGGCGATCGCCCGGCTGGTTGAGACGCGCGTTCGCGCCCGCGACCGGCTCGCGGCCATGCCGGATGCTGCCTACCTTCAGGCGCGCGAGGTCTACCGGTTCGGAGTGTCCGACTACGCCGTCCGCCAGCCGTTCTTCGCCGCTGCTGCCGATCTCGGCGCCCTCTTCAAGCCGCACGATCCCGAGGACCAGGTCCGCACGGCCTGCCTTGACCTGTTGACTCTCATGGGGGCGTTTACAGAGGCCGAGTCGCACGCGCAGGGCAGCAGCGCTGCGGCTCCAAGCGACTGATAATCGACCTAGCGGAAGCGCCCCCGGCGCCGTTGGCGCGGCCCGGGGGCTGGCACAGGAAGGAGTTAGCTTCCCATGCAGCCCCAGCCTACCCCAGCACGCCTTGTGCCTTCGTCCTCGGGCGTCCTCGTGGTCGACGGGTACGGGGTCTGGGTTCGCGTCGAGCACGGCCATCTCCTCGTTGCCGACGGGATCGGCCGGCGCCGACGCGGGGGCCAGTTCCCCCGGGCAGGATCTGGTCTTCGACGGCTTGTCGTGCTCGGGCACACCGGCGCGGTGACGTTCGACGCCCTCCGCTGGCTCGCGGACACGGGCGTCGGCTATGTGGCCCTGGACTCCGACGGGCGGCTCCTCGCCGCCTCCGCCAACCTCGGGCGGGACGATCCGCGGCTTCGACGCGCCCAGGCCCAGGCGATCGACACGCCGACCGGCGACGCGATCGCACGCCGGCTCATCGCCGAGAAGGTCGCCGCCCAGGCCGAGACCCTCGGCGTCGTCGACCGGGTCTCGCCGGTCGACGAGGCGACGATCGCTGTGCTCCGCGATGCGGCGGGCCGACTCCATGTCGCGACATCGCGCGACGAGATCCGCCAGGCGGAGGCGATGGCAGCCGCCGCCTACTGGTCGGCCTGGGCCGCGGTGCCGGTCCGCTTCGCCCGCCGGGACCTCGGCCGCGTGCCCGAGGCGTGGCTCACGTTCGGAGCCCGCACGTCGCCGCTCACGGCGAGCCCGCGGCTCGCGGTCAACCCGGCGAACGCCGTCCTCAACTACCTGTACGCGATCCTGGAAGCCGAGGCTCGGCTCGCCTGTCTCGCCGTCGGCCTCGACGCCGGGCTCGGCGTCCTCCATGCGGACCAGAAGGCCCGCGACTCGCTTGCGCTCGATGTCGTCGAGCCGATCCGGCCGCTCGTCGATCGGTTCGCGCTCCGGGTCCTCATCGACCGGGCGCTCCGGGCGGTCGACTTCGTCGAGACGCGGCAGGGCGTATGCCGGGTCCTCGAGCCGCTCTCCCACGAGCTGGCCGGGACGATGCTCGACTGGCGAGCCCACGTCGGGGCGGTGGCGGAGCGCGTCGCGGCTCTCCTCGTCGTCGACGCGGCGGCGTCCGAGCGGCAGCCGACGCCGCTGACCGGGCGAAACCGTTCGGCCGGCCGGGGCGCTTCGTCGCGCCGCCTGCCACACGACCGTGGAGAAACGCGATCGGTCGCCCGTGCCTGTGCGTCGTGTGGCGCGGCGGTCTCGGGAGGTCGCCGCCTGTGCGATCGGTGCCTGCCAGCGGACCGCGTCGAGCGCGCCACCGGGTTCGTCGCCGCCGGCAACGCCCGCCTTGCCGAGCTCCGCGCCGCGGGCGTCAAGCCCGGGATCGGCGGCACGGCGGCGGCGGCGCGGGGCGCGAAGGTGGCGGCGAGCCGAGCGGCGGCCCGCGCGTGGGAGCGCGAGAACCCCGGGCCGATCGACCCGGGCGAGTTTCGTCTCCGTGTCCTGCCGCACCTCGCTGGCTTGACGGCAGCAGGGCTCGCGGCGGCGACCGGGCTCTCGCGAGCCTACTGTGGGGCGATCCAGCGAGGAGACCGGATTCCGCACCCGCGGTGGTGGCAGACGCTTGAGGAGGGAGCACGATGGGCGGCTGGGACAGGCCCGGCCCGATCGTCCTCGTCGACCGTGACTCGGGCGCGACACAACGAGAGTCCGGATCCGTCCTCGACCGATTGCGGCAGTCAGTCCCCCCCTGGTGACCTCGTTGGTCGTCGGTTCAGAACCCGCTACGACGCAACCATCAAGGGCAACGGTGAGCTGTCCGCGGCGCCAGAACGTCCCCCTGTCTCTCTCCCAGCTGCGGGAACCGGGAGCCCTCCCGCGCCAGGTGGCCAGGCGATAGGCAGACGACACTGGACGCGGCCCAGAAGGCCTCAGGGCCCTTGTGGTTGAGCCGTGCTGTAGCTACGATTCTCCCATGGCACTCTCGGGGGTCCCGAGCCGGCGATGACACCCACGACGTCCGAGCGATTGGAACACCCGTACCGCTCGACAGCGTACGTTGCCGGCCTAACGCATGGGCTATATCGATACCCAGCACGCTTCAGCCCTGGGCTCGTTGCCGCTGCCGTGGACGCTTTCACCGTCCGGAATGACGTCGTCCTTGACCCCTTCGTGGGCGGGGGAACGAGTGCCGTGGAGAGCCTAGCCCGAGGTCGTCGCTTCGTCGGCTTCGACCTTAACCCCCTGGCTATCCTCCTCACCCAGGTCAAGACAGACCCGCTCACAAGGGCTGAGGTGAGGGAGCTCCAGTCGTGGGTGGTCACAGCACACCCACAGTCCGGTCTTGACCTGACAGACGTCCGACTTCGCAACGCACCTGCTGACCTGGTTCTGGGTTTGGCCCCGTACCTGGCGTCAGTCGCCAATCTGAGCACCCCGCGCGCTCAGCGAGCGGCACGGGCTCTCCTCCTGGACGTCGCCCAGTGGGCGGTTGACGGTAAGCAGGCGCACGCTCCTTCTGAGGCGCTTCCCGGCGCCCTCCTGCGCAGCTTCAGCCGATTCCGCGATGGGATGGCCGAGCTTGTTGAGGTCGGAGCGGCGCACGGCATCCACCCAAGCGACTTCCCCGTTCGCCGGACCCTGCGGCTCGGTCCTGCCGAGTTCGTCGCGGCTTCGCGCCCGCTGAATCGGCATGTCGGCCGCGTCAAGCTCGTCGTGACCTCGCCGCCATATCCCGGCGTACACGTCCTGTACCATCGATGGCAGGTACGAGGAAGAACCGAGACGCCAATGGCCTACTGGCTCGCCGACGCTAACGACGGGCTTGGCCCTAAGCACTACACGATGGGCGGCCGGTCCTCAATCGGAGAGGGCGCCTACTTCGCGGGGATTAGGGCGACTTGGGCGTCTGTGCGGAGACTGCTGCGAGACGACGCCCTGGTCCTCCAGCTGGTGGCATTCACGGACGCGGAAGCTCAGTTGCCGCGTTATCTGGAGACCCTGGGGGAGGCCGGGTTCTCGCACCGCCCCGACCTTGAACCTGAGGGCTGGCGCGACGTGCCGAACAGGCGCTGGTACTACCGTGTCCAACCCGCTCGCGGGAGCGCAACGGAGCGGCTAATCGTGCACGAGCCCAACTGACGCGACTCGCAAAGGCCTCCTTGCGCCGCCCGTTCAGTCTATGAGTGACTCACCGAGCTCCGGGGCCCCGCTCTCGGGCTCCACCTCGTCGAGGTCGAGCCCTCCGAGGCCCTCAATCATGGGCAGGAGCATCGGGGCGACCGCGTCGGCTGCGAGCGCGACGTACTCTTCGGCCGACCACTCCCTGACGTCATCGTCGCCTTCCGCGGGGGCTTTGTGATCGCCGTTCTTGGGGGCGGCCCTAAGCGCTCCGAGTCCGACGAGCGCCATCCCGTACTTGAACTTCGCTTTGACCAGCTTGGGCTCCTGTTTGGTCGCCTTGAGTTCTGTCTGCAGGAAGATGTTGTCTTCGTTGACGAAGAAGTCGTACTTGGTGATGCCGGTCTCCTCGTCTGCGGCATCGGCCAATGTGGCGCGCAGCCCTGAGAACTCGTCCATAGGACGCTCCCATTCGTCCCGCTTCCACCCTTCGCGAGTCACCCACTCGATGCGAGGCAGCTCAACGCCAGTCGGCTGAGGCTGCTGGGGGCCCTTCGGCGCGGGTGGGTTGCGCTCCTTCCGCTCGCCGGGAGGCCCGCTGACGGTGTCGACGGGGGCTTCGAGTCTCAAGGTTGCCTTGCAGACAAACTCCTCAACGAGAGTCCAATCGGTGACCGTTACCGTGACGCTCAACTCGTTGCCAGGGGCCGCGTCGGCCGGCGGCGTGACATTGAGGTGCGCCAGGCCATTGAACAGGTTCAGCGAGTGAGTCAGCGACACAGGCAGCCCGTTCAGTGAGGCCGTGAGCGCGAACTCCCCGGGGTTGGCCGAACGGCGGAAGTACTCATTCTCAACATCGGTCTCGAAGTCGAGGCGAAACCGCTGACCAAGGTGCGCGGCTCGAGCTAGCTCCTCACCGGCCTTCTTGTCCTTGAAGCGGAAGTACGTCGGGTGAGGCTTCCCCTTGAATTCCTCGGCCGTTGGTGCCTCGCCGGTGTCGAACGGATTCGCCAGACGGGCCCCGGTGACGAATAGCCGCGCAAGAGACGGAGAGCGCCGCAGGAGTTGTGCCAGAACCTCCTCAAGGGGCTTTTCGTCGGCGAGCTTGCCCGACACTTCCTCCTGGCGTCGCTGCTCGCGCAGTAGCCTCAGGCCCTGATGCTTCCGCAGTACCTCCGCGAGCTCATCGAGGATTTCGTGCGCTAGCTCCTCATCCGCCAGTCGGTCGCGGCTGTTCATGAAGAGGTCCTCGAGCGTCCGCCCCTGGAGCCTGCTGCAATCGAGAACGATGAGGAGCGACGACGCCAGGTAGCTCATTCCGACGTCCTTCCGGCGGAAGAAGCGGTCTGCCTCGTTGGCGTGGGTCTGACCCCCGAGGACGAACAGGATGCCTTCGTTGCGCTTGTAGGTCTCGGACTTCCCTGCCTTGAAGGCATAGAGGGTGAAGGCGAGGTCCTGCCCGCGGATGGAGATGTCGCCAGTGAACGGGAAGCTCTCCTCGACGTTCGCAGACCGGCCGTCCTTGTCTGCGAGGCGGACTTCGAGGCCAGTGAGCGTTGTCTCGAAGCTGCGCTCCTCACCTCGGTAGTCGCGGCACTCATGCAGCCGAACGGGAAGAACGAGTCCCGGCAGCAGGATGTCGAGGCGCTCCTGAAGGCCGCCACGCCGGAACATGTGCGTCCGAGCGCGGGTCTTGTACTCGTACAGCTTGATGAGGGTCCCCCACTCAGCCTCACGGGTGTACGGCTTCTGTCCCTCTGGGAAGATGGGCAGCATCTGCCGCTCGACTCGCAGCACCTCCCCGCGCTTCGGCCTCGCTGCGGAGTCCAGCGGAGCGAGGTACCGGTACGTCGACACTCGAGTTTCATCGGTCGGGTCGTCCCGCCGTACGACCGTGAATCCCCACGCAGTCGACACGCCCTCTCGTTCGGCGAGCGCGGGGAGCCTCTTGCTCACAACGAGCTGAAGGTTGCGTCGGCCACAGAACCGCAGTGCGCCAGTACCGCCCATGTTGAATCGGCCTTGGACGAAGGGGATTCCCTTCTTGATGCCCTTGGACAACGACAGGATGGTGTTGGGCAGGCCCTCAGGCGACTGACCCTCGCCGGCATCGGCGATGGAGATGCAGGGATTGCCCGCTTCGGGCTTCGCACCGGTGATGGCCAGAGTGATGTCGCGCGAAGCGTCGCGGCGCTGCGAGTCTGTCCACTCCGCCAGCGAGCCCTGGTGCGCTCGAACGTCGCCGGTCGCTGCGCCCTCGTAGAAGACCGCGACCGCCTCGCGCGGACTGGTCGGGACATCAGGCGACCTCGGGTCGAGGCCCAATTCTGCGGCCCTACGCAGGAGGTTGGCGTCAACTGAGTTGACGAGCTTCTCGACGAGGGCTGCTTCGGGGTTTCGCTGCTGGTTGCCGGCGCGGTCGAAGTTGTCCGGCTCGTCGTTGTAGTAGCGCCAGGCGGCGTCGTCCTCCCAGTACCTCGCCTTCCGGAGCAGCTCCACAACTGCTTCCTCGGAGGAGGCTTCCATGAGGTCGAACAGCAGCTGCTCTACAACGCCCGTGGCCTTCATGCCATCCCCTGATTACGCAACGGCCCGCACTGCGCGCGCGAGCGACATCCGAGCCCTTGGGATTCCACGAAGACGCGTGACCGTCCCTCGGCCCGATACAAGCCTACGGGCCCAGATGCCCGGGCGCGGCTCGAAGAAACGGGAGACATCGAATTCGAACGACGACCGGAAGTCGCACCGGACACAGCGCACGGAGATGTAGTCGACCCACGCATGCTGACGAAGGACGACCTCGTTGAAGGTGAGCGTCCAGTCGCCACCGCAGGAGCATTCGCCCATCATCCGGCACTCGTCCTCGACGCTCGACGCCGAGGGGATGGTCTTGCGCATCATCGACTCTACTCCAGGGTGAAGGACCGGTTCTCGTTCTGCTGGAACTTGGTGCGGGCCGCCTTCAGCTCCCTCTCAATTGCCGTGAAGATCCTCTTTACGTCCTCGTCCGTGTACTCGTAGGCGTACGGGTTCGAGCAGTTCGAAAGCACGCGGATGCGTTCAATGACCGCGGTCGTCCGCTTGGTCGCCAGTCGCTTGAAGGCATCCCGCTTGGTCTCAGACATTTCGCAGCTCCTTGGTAGGCTGTGTTGCTCTCCTGGATATTCTCCCATCCTACGCAAGATGTCCGCCTATGTCAAGAATGTTTCAAGGGTTGGCGATCCTTTGGCCAGAAGGGCGTTCCTCGGCGCACCGCGCTGGTCGATTCCGTGCGGCAAGCCTGTCAACGACCGATGGGCGACTCCCGCTCGCCTCGGCGTGCGCGGACCGCGAGCGGGGCTCCACCAAGCGACGATCCTGCCCGCCGGCGACCTCGGGGCGTTGACCGTGCCGTTGTCTGGCTACTGGTGTCCTCGGTCTGCCTCATGGCCGGTGGCGTGACTCCGATCAGTCGAGGTCGGTACCGGGGGCGGACCCCCGAGTGCGCGATCCCAAAGGGAGGTCTCCCCGCCACGGAGTAGCCTTGGCGAAGTTGAAAGAGCGCAGCGGGGCGGCAGGAGGGCATCGTGGTGGGCAGCGAGTGGACGATCGCTGAGCTGAATGAGCTCCGGCACAAAGCCGTTGAGGAGTACGTGCGGGTGGGCGGCGACTCGGAGTCATGGCTGCTTGATCTCCGCGCCCTCGAGATCGAGTTGGACCGGGCGCTGTCGCCGGCCGGCGACCCTGCGTCCGTCGAGACCAGGGCGCAGCGGGTCGCTTCGGCTCTCGATACACCCAAACGCGAGCCGACACCGCTCGAGCAGAACCGGGCCCGGGCGCGAGCGGCTCGTCACGAGTCGCTCAGGCGGAGGGCCCGCGAGAACAAGCCCGAGTTGTTCGACGAGTGGGCCCGTCGCGACAAGGAGCGCGACGAGGAGCGGGCGGCGATTATCGCCGCGGCGGACGCGCAAGTGGGAATGACGTTCAGAACTGGCCCCACCCCTGAGCGTGCAGTGATGCTCTGATCTGGCCCCACCCCCGACCCCATCGCACCCGTACGCTCGCTGACTGTCGAAGGTCCGCAGCGTCTGGGAGA
>JAJZQV010000100.1 GCA_021803025.1 Actinomycetes bacterium
CGATCTAGGGGACGTGCACCATTTTGATCCTTCCAACTCCCGAGTCAGCCTATCGTCGCAGGTTCAGCAGGCGCTGGTGAGCCATGCCCAGGGGCCTCTGGTCAGTCATTCGTGACTGCCACGACCACCGGCGAGGCGGCGACGGCGAGGATCGCGTCGGCGTGCACTTCGACCCTCGTCGTGCTCGTCCCCCCCGCAGTAGACGGTGCCCACGCCGAGCACCGGTTCGTCCACGAGGACCACGACGTCGGCATCGACGTCACCGACATCGCCACCGGATCAGTGCGTGTCGGCGGCCTCGATCTCGCTGCGGTCGCCCGACCACAGCGTGTGGAACGTCCCGTCCGAGTCGACCCGCTTGTACGTGTGGGCGCCGAAGAAGTCCCGCAGCCCCTGCGTGAGGGCGGCGTTGAGGCGAGGCGCGCGCACGGAGTCGTAGTAGGTGAGGGCGGACGAGAACCCGGGAACGGGGACGCCGCCGGCGATGGCGAGCGTCACGACCCGGCGCCAGGCGTCCTGCGCCTTGGCGAGCTCCGCCTTGATCGAGGGCGCCTCGAGGAGTGTGACGAGGTTGCTGGCCGCGTACTCGTTCGAGATGCGGTCGAGCAGCTTGGCCCGGATGATGCAGCCGCCGCGCCAGATGCGGGCGCACGCGGCGACGTCGATGTCCCAGCCGTACTCGGCGGCGCCGGCCTTGATGAGGTCGAGGCCCTGCGCGTACGCGACGACCTTGGCCGACCAGAGGGCCTGGCGGATGTCGTCGACCAGGGCTTTCGTGTCCTCGCCGCTGATCCCCGACGGGCCCGTGAGCGCAGCCTGTCCGGCCTTGCGCAGCTCCGGGCTCGAGGAGACGGCCCTGGCGAACACCGCCTCGGAGATGGAGTCGACGGGGACCCCGAGGCGCAGCGCCTCCTGGACCGTCCAGGTCCCCGTACCCTTCATGCCCGCGGCGTCGACGATGACGTCGACGAGCGGCTTGCCCGTCCTGGCGTCGACCTGGCGCAGGACCTCCGAGGTGATCTCGATGAGGTAGGAGTCGAGGTCGCCCGTGTTCCACTGCGCGAACACGTCGGCGGCTTGGTCGGCGGACAGCCCGATGCCCTTCAGCAGCTCGTACGCCTCGCCGATGAACTGCATGTCGGCGTACTCGATGCCGTTGTGGACCATCTTGACGAAGTGACCGGCGCCGTCCGTACCGATGTAGGTGCAGCAGGGCTCGTCGCCGTTCGGGCCGACTTTCGCGGAGATGTCCTCGAGCATCTTGCCCACGTACGTGTAGGCGTGCTCCGAGCCCCCCGGCATCACCGAGGGGCCCTCGAGGGCGCCTGTCTCGCCGCCGGAGATGCCACAGCCCACGAAGTGCAGGTCGTGCTCGCGGAGAGCCGCCTCACGGCGACGGGTGTCCTGGAAGAACGAGTTGCCGCCGTCGATGACGATGTCGCCGGGCTCGAGGAGCGGTACGAGCGAGTTGATCGTCGCGTCGGTCGCCGGACCGGCCTTCACCATGAGGATGACGCGGCGGGGCTTCTCGAGGCTCGCGACGAAGTCCTCGAGCTTCTCGGAGGCGACGAAGCCCTCTTCGGGGAAGTCCTTGAGGACCTCGGCGGTCTTCGCATAGGTGCGGTTGAAGATGGCGGTGCGATACCCGTGGTGGGCGAAGTTGCGAGCCAGGTTCGACCCCATGACGGCCATGCCGATGACGCCGATCTGGGCTGTCGCGTTCGTGTCGCTCATTGCACTCCTCGGTGCTCGACGGTTGCTGGTTGATCCAAGCATCGACCCGGATGGTGTCAGCGGGCGAGCCCAGACGATCTCACGGGACATTCTGGTGGGAGGCCGCCTCGGGCGGGCCTGGGTTGCGCCCAGTTTCCGTGTGCACAGGGATCCGTGGCCGACGACGGGGCGCGGGCTCGACTGGGCAGGGGAGTGGCACCTGAGCCTGTCGCCGTGCAGGACGGTGCCGTAGGATCCCGAACGTGGCGGCCGACGACGAGAGCGAACTGGCACGGCCTGCGACGATCTACGAGGTGGCTGAGGCCGCCGGGGTGAGCCCGTCGACGGTGTCGCGCACGTTCTCCCGGCCCGGTCGTGTCTCCGTACGGACCGCTGACCACGTGCGGGAGGTGGCCGCACAGCTCGGCTACCGGGTCGACGGCGTGTTCCGGCCGACCGTGCCGCAGCATTCGAAGCTCATCGCGCTGGCCACGGCCGACGTCACGAACCCGTTCTACTTCGGCATCCTGCGCGGCGCGGAGTGGGCGGCCGCACGCGCCGGCTACACACTGCTGCTCATCGACGCCCAGGAGTCGGAGACGATCGAGCGCCAGAACCTCCAGCGCGTGCTGCCGCTGGTCTCCGGCATGGTCATCGCCTCGACCCGTACCTCCGACACGGTCCTGCGCAGCGTGTCGAAGAGCACGCCGGTCGTCGTGCTGAACCGGCAGGTCGGCGGGCTCGCGTGCGTCGTGCCCGACTCGCCACGCGGCATGCGCCGCGCCGTCGAGCACCTCGCGACGCTCGGCCACCGCCACATCCACTACCTGCCGGGACCCGAGGCGTCCTGGATGAACGGGATCCGGTGGCTCGCGATGCGGGAGGCGGCCGCTGAGCTCGGCCTGCGCGAGACGCGGCTGACGCCGGCGATCCCGACCGTGGAGGGCGGCCACCACGCCGCGGACGAGGTCGTGGCCAAGGGCGTACGCGCGGTGGTCTGCTACAACGACGTCATGGCCATGGGCCTCATGCGGGGCCTGCGGGCCCGTGGCGTCCGGGTGCCGCACGACATCAGCGTCGTGGGCTTCGACAACACGTTCGCGTCCGACCTTGTCACCCCGCGCTTGACGACGGTCGCCGCTCCGCTCACGACGATCGGCGAGACGGCGATCCGGCAGGTGCTCGCGATGATCGGCGGCGCCAGACCGCGGGGCGACGCGCCAACGCTCGTGCCGGTACGGCTCATCGTCCGCGAGTCCACGGGCGCTCCCCGCGCCTGACGCCTCCTCAGCGGAGCCGGTACAGCACCTCGCCCGCGTTCTCGACGACGATCGTGCCCGGCTCGGCCCTCCACGCCTCGACGTCGATGCTGGCCGGGTCCAGGTAGCCGAGGTTCACGCTCTCGCAGACCTCGCGCGAGATGCCCGTGGCCAGCGTGACGCGGATCCGGTTGGTCTCCACGCCTGAGGCGGGGTCGTACGTCCCGGCGCCGCGCACGTGCGTCGAGTGGGCGAGGACGCCCTTCGGCACGTCCTGGAACCGGTCCCACTGGCTCGTGAAGTACTCGATGCAGTGGTAGCCGATGTCGTAGATCTCGTGGTGGGTCTCGGAGACCTCGGTGACGTGGGGCGCGTAGATGACGACCTCGCCGCCGTCGGCCATCGCCGGCTGGGCCTTGTAGCAGCCCTTCGCGGCGGTCCAGATGTCGTCGTACCGGCTGGGCATCATGGCCAGCATGCGCTGGAACGGGGTGTCGGTGTAGACGATGTGGCTCTCCGCGGCGATCTCCGCGGTGGCCGCCCAGGCGTCCTCGGAGGTGCCGAACGCGGCGGCCTCGAGCAGCCCGCTGCCCGACTCGACGACGAGGCACAGCGCGAGCCGTTCGGTGGGGATGAGCTCGGCACCCGCGTTGATGATCGCTCGTACCGGCGTGACCCCCGTGACGCCGATCATCTTCTCGACGCCGATGAGGGCACCGACCCAGTGGGAGAGGTCGATGATGTCGTGCGTGGCGCAGCCGGGGATGAAGTACTTGTTGCCGCCGGAGATGCCGACCACCTCGTGGGGGAACACGGGGCCGATGACGATCGCGTAGTCGCTCTCCACGATCCGCCGGTTGATCTCGACGTCGACGGCCTCGCTCATCGCGCCCTGGCTCAGCTCGGAGATCTGCTCCGCGCGGAGCCGGCCGACGGAGACGACCTGGCTGGGACTCGCCCACTCGTGGTTGACGATCTCCAGCCCGGGGTAGAGCGTCTCGAGCCCGCCCGGCTGGGCGCCGAACATCCGCTCGATCTCGTGGGGTTCCATGTACGAGTGGGTGCCGAGCGCGATGACGGCCGTGAGCTTCGCGACCCGTCCGGCCAGGGCCTTGTGGACGATGCCCATGACGAGAGGCAGCGGCATGCTGCGCGTGCCGTCCGGGACCACGAGGACGACGTCCTTGCCGTCGACGGGCAGGGGAGCGAGGTTGCGGTCGACGAAGTCGGCCAGCTCGGCGTCGGACAGGTGCTGGTGGGCTCCGCCGATCACCTCGAGCGGAATGGGTGTCGTCACGAGTCCTCCTTGCTCGGCTCGACCGTACAACGGGAAATCTTCTGCAAGGCTGTCGCCGCCGTGTGTTGCCACGCGAGGATGACGACATGCCCGCGCTGACGCTGCATCCTGACCGACTCTTCCCTGCCGAGACGACGACACGCGACGTCGCCCGCCGCCTGTACGAGACCGTGAAGGACCTTCCGATCATCTCGCCGCACGGGCACGTACCGCCGCAGTGGATCGCCGAGAACACCCCGTGGACCGACCCCACGAGCCTGCTGCTGAGCCCTGACCACTACATCAACCGCCTGCTCCACGCCCACGGCGTCGAGCTGTCGAGCCTGGGCGTCCCGCCGGGCAAGGTGACGCTCAGCGACGACGAGGCGCGCGCCGCCTGGCGGACCTTCTGCAGCCACTGGCCGGTCTTCCGGGGCACTCCCGTCCGGTACTGGATGGAGGCGGAGCTCGTCGAGATCTTCGGCGTCGACGTGCGGCCGTCGGCAGAGACGGCCGATGAGATCTACGACAAGATCTCGGCCACCCTCGCGGAGCCCGACTTCCGGCCGCGCCAGCTCATGGACCGCTTCGACATCGCGTTCATGGCCACCACGGACGACCCCTGCGACGACCTCCACTACCACCAGCAGCTCGCCGCGGACGCCTCGTTCACCCGCCGCGTCGCCCCGACGTTCCGCCCCGACCGCTACCTCGAGCCGGCTCGCGACGGCTGGACCGCGCTCGTCGACACGCTCGCCTCCGTGTCCGGGATCGACACCGACACGTACGACGGCTGGGTGCAGGCGATGGAGAACCGCCGCGCCTACTTCAAGGCGAACGGAGCCGTCTCCAGCGACCACGCGCACAGCGACCTGGACACCACGCCGCTTCCGGCCGACGAGGCGGGCCGCCTGTACCGGAAGGCGCGGGCCGGCCAGATCACGGCGAGCGAGGGCGACGCGCTGAGGCGCACGATGCTGTTCGAGATGGCGCGGATGGCGTCCGAGGACGGGCTCGTCATGACACTGCACCCCGCCGCCTTCCGCAACCACCACACGCAGACTCATCTGACCTACGGGCCGGACGTCGGCGCGGACGTCCCGATGACGGTCGAGGCGACCAGGTCGCTGCGGCCCTTGCTCGACGCCTTCGGCACCAACCCGACGTTCCGGCTCGTCGTCTTCACGATGGATGAGACGATCTACGGCCGCGAGCTGGGCCCCCTCGCCGGGTTCTACCCCTCGATGTTCGTCGGGGTGCCGTGGTGGTTCATCGACGCCCCGGACGCCATCAAGCGGTTCCGCAAGGCGCTCACCGAGCCGGCCGGCTTCACCAAGACGTCGGGCTTCATCGACGACACGCGGGCGTTCCTCTCGATCCCCGCCCGCCACGACATGTCGCGCCGCATCGACAGCGTCCACCTCGCCGACCTCGTCGTCGAGCACCGGCTCGAGGAGGACGAGGCGCTCGAGGTCATCCACGACCTCGTCGCCGTACAGCCCAGGGAGGTGTTCCGCCTTGGCTGAGCACACGCTCTCCCGTGAGGAGTACGGGCGGCCGAAGAGCACGGTCCGTACGGTCCACCTGGGTCTCGGCAACTTCTTCCGCGCGCACAGCGCCGCCTACACCGAGCACAGCTCTCCGGACTGGGGCATCGCGGCCTTCTCGGGCCGTCGCGACACGCATGTCGCCGAGCTCGCGTCGCAGGACTGCCTGTACACGCTCGTGGAGCAGGGCAAGGAGGTCCACACGGAGGTCATCTCGGCGCTGTCCGCCGTTCACACCGGCCACGACCTGGCCGCCTGGCGCGGCTACTTCGCCTCTCCGGACGTCACCGTCGTGACGCTGACGATCACCGAGGCGGGCTACGTACGGGACTCGTCCGGAGCGCTGGACGTCGCGAACGACGCCGTGCGCGACGACATCGCCGCCCTGAAGGAGGCGCCGCTCGCGGGAACGGTGACCACCGCCCCGGGCAAGCTCGTCGCCGGCCTGCTGGCCCGACGCGCCGCAGACGCAGGACCGATCACGATCGTGCCCTGCGACAACCTCGTGAAGAGCGGCGAGATCACCCGCCGGGTCGTCGAGGAGCTGGCCGCGAAGGTCGACGAGTCGCTGCAGGGCTGGATCGACGCGAACGTCGGCATCGTCACGACGATGGTCGACCGGATCACGCCCCGGCCGACGGACGCCGACATCGCGACGGTCGCCGAGATCACGGGCGTGAAGGACCGCGCACCGGTCGTCACCGAGCCGTTCACCGAGTGGGTCATCGAGGGCGACTTCGTCGCCGCGCGCCCCGAGTGGGAGAAGGCCGGGGCCACGTTCGTCGACGACATCGTCCCGTTCGAGCACCGCAAGCTGTGGCTGCTCAACGGGTCGCACTCGCTCATGGCGTACGCGGGACCGATCCTCGGACGCGAGACCGTGTACGAGGCGATCACCGACCCCGTCCTGCGCAGCTGGGTCGAGGAGTGGTGGGACGCCGCCGTGACGCACCTGCCCCTGCCCGCCGACCAGCTCGCCACGTACCGCAGAGCGCTCGTCGACCGGTTCGAGAACCCGTCGATCCGCCACCTGCTGAGCCAGATCGCTGCGGACGGCTCCCAGAAGATCCCGATCCGTTTCGTACCGACACTCAAGGCCGAGCTCGAGAAGGGGATCGTGAACCCCGGGGCTACCCGTCCGGTCGCGGCGTGGGTGCTGCACCTGCGCGGGTACGGGCCCGTTCCGGTCAACGACTTCAGGGCCGACGAGGTGAAGGCCCTCGTGGTCGAGGACGAGGCGAAGACGGTGACGAACGTGCTCACGTGGCTGGGCGTCGACAACGACCAGGTGGCCGAGACGGTGCTCCGCCAGATGCACGAGATCCTCGAAGCGTGACGGAATAGGAGCCGGAGCGGCCCGGTTGCCGGAGACGTCCACCGTCGCGGCAGTCCGCTGCGGCACGTTCATTGTCGAAGGGAACACGTCGATGGCCACCACCAGCACCGCTCGTACCGCCTGGCACGGATCGCTCACCGAGGGCTCGGGCACGACCAGCCTCGTCACGTCCGGAGCCGGCACGTTCGACATGACGTGGCAGAAGCGCGCTGAGTCGGGGTCGGGCGGCACCAACCCCGAGGAGCTGCTCGCGGCCGCCCTCGCGACCTGCTACTCGATGGCGCTGTCGAACGCGCTCTCCAAGGCAGGCACTCCGCCCACGAGCCTGGACACGACCGTCGACGTGACGTTCCAGCCGGGTACGGGCATCACCGGCGCCAAGATCGCCGTCGTCGGCTCGGTGCCCGGCATCGACGAGGGGGCCTTCAAGGCGGCGGCGGAGAAGACGAAGACCGACTGCCCGGTGTCCCAGGCGCTCTCCGGCATCGAGAAGACCCTCGAGGTGTCGTTCCAGGCCTGACGCGATTCGCGCAGCAGATGTACCGCCGGAGGCCGTGAGGCGCCTTCCCGGCCGTCTACGGGTCGTATCGTGTCAGCCGCGGCGCCATGAGCCCCCGCCGAGACCCGACCGGGCGCGCTGGTAGTTTGTCGCGCAGCCACGACTGGAGGACTCATGACGGACGCCGCGCTCCCCGCTTTCGGACAAGGCCGACACCTGCTCTCGGTGAGCCAGTTCGACCGTGCCGGGCTCGACGCGCTGTTCACGCTCGCGGAGTTCGTCACGCCGATCGCGGAGCGGAAGAGCGTCTGCACGGTCCTCGACGGCGCCGTGCTGTGCAGCCTCTTCTTCGAGCCCAGCACCCGTACCCGCCTGAGCTTCGAGTCGGCCTTCCTGCGCCTCGGCGGCGAAGTCACCACCACCACCGGGTTCACGTTCTCGTCGATGGCAAAAGGCGAGTCGATCGCCGACACCTCCCGGGTCGTGTCCGGCTACACGGACGTGCTCGTCGTGCGTCATCCGGACGAGGGCTCTGTCGCGGAGTTCGCGGCAGCCTCCCTCGTACCGGTCCTCAACGCCGGCGACGGCGCGGGCGAGCACCCGTCGCAGGCCCTGCTCGACATCTACACGATGCGCCGGGAGCTCGGTGCCCGGGGCACGGCCATCGACGGCTGCACCATCGCCATCGTCGGCGACCTGCGCTTCGGCCGAACGGTCCACTCGCTCATGAAGCTCCTCGCGATCTTCACAGGCGTCACGTTCCGGCTCTTCTCGCCGCCGAGCCTCGAGCTGCCCGACGCGATCGCCACGTTCGTCCGGGACCGCGGTCACACCGTCGTCCACTGCGACTCCGTCGTCGAGGCCGTCTCAGGCGCCGACGTCGTCTACGCCACCCGCGTGCAGCGTGAGCGCCTCACGGAGGAGCTGCCGCCGTCGCTGCGCGGCAGCCTGCTCGACCGCGCCATGCTGCAGGAGGCCGGCGCGACGGACATCGTGATCATGCATCCTCTTCCGCGCGACTCCCGCAGCGACTCGTACGACCTGTCGCCCGACGTCGACGACCTCTCGGGGCTCGCCATCTTCCACCAGACGGACAACGGAATCCCGGTCCGCATGGCGCTCTTCCTCACCGCGCTCGGCGTCTCCGCGGAAGCGGTGCAGATGACGCTGCGCCAGCGGCCCTGGGACGCCAGGCTGCGCTGGGAAGGCTGAGACTCCGGCTCGGAACCTCCGGCTACCATTCCCCGCATGACGTTGCCTCTGCTCGTGCCCATGGAGTGGCCGGTCCAGCACCCGTCGGCCATCGCCTACCTCGTGCTGCTCCTCGTCCTGCCCCTGGCAGTGGGGGGCATCATCGCGCTGATCGGTCTCACGCCGTCGTGGCGCCGTAGCCTCGATGCGAACGAGCCGGCGGCCGAGGTCGTACGCCGCGACTCCTGACGCTGTCTGCGGCGTGGCACAGTGGTCGCCATGACGACGACTGATGTGGACTTCTGGTTCGATCCGCTGTGCCCATGGGCCTGGATGACCTCGCGCTGGATGCTCGAGGTGGAGAAGGTGCGTGACGTCTCCACCACCTTCCACGTCATGAGCCTCGCCGTGCTCAACGCGGGTCGCGACCTGTCCGACGACTACATCCGCATGCTGGAGACCGAGGGATGGATCGGCGTGAGGGCATGCATCGCCGTCGAGCAGCGGTACGGCTCCGACGCGCTCCGCTCCTTCTACACGGCCCTCGGAACGCGCTACCACCTGGGCAAGGAGCCGAAGTCCGTGGAGACGGTACGGGCCGCGCTCATCGATGTCGACCTCGACCCGGCGATCGCCGACGAGGCCCAGACCGACACGTACGACGAGGCCGTCGTCGCCTCGCACCACGAGGGCATGGACCCCGTCGGTATGGACGTCGGCACGCCCGTGATCCGGGTCAACGGGATGAGCCTGTTCGGCCCTGTCATCTCACCGGCGCCCAAGGGCGAGGCGGCCGGCGACCTCTTCGACGGTTTTGTCAAGGTCACGGCGTATCCCGGCTTCTTCGAGCTCAAGCGCACCCGTACGGTCGGGCCCATCTTCGACTGACGCTGGATTCGGTCCCCACCCCGGGGTGTTGTCCCCGCGCGGGATGGATTATGTTGTCGGCGTCATCAATTCACGGTCGTCGCTCAACGAAGGAGTCACCGGATGCCCATTGCCACCCCTGAGGACAAGTTCAGCTTCGGTCTGTGGACCGTCGGGTGGGAGGCGGCGGACCCGTTCGGTCCGACCACGCGCCCGCGCCTCGACCCCATCGAGAGCGTGTACAAGCTGGCTGAGGTCGGCGCGTACGGCGTGACGTTCCACGACGACGACCTCGTCCCGTACGGCACGAAGGCCGCGGAGCGCGACAGGATCATCGCCGCGTTCAAGAAGGCGCTGGAGGACACCGGGCTGATCGTCCCCATGGTCACGACGAACACGTTCTCGCACCCGGTCTTCAAGGACGGCGCGTTCACGTCGAACCGCCGCGAGGTGCGCCGGTACGGGCTGCGCAAGGTCATCCGCCAGGTCGACCTGGGCGCCGAGCTCGGCGCGAAGACGTTCGTCATGTGGGGCGGCCGCGAGGGCGCCGAGTACGACGGCGCGAAGGACCACGCAGCCATGCTCGACCGCTACCGCGAGGGCATCGACACCGTCGCCGCCTACATCAAGGAGAAGGGCTACGACCTGCGCATCGCCATCGAGCCCAAGCCGAACGAGCCCCGGGGCGACATCCTCCTGCCGACCGTCGGCCACGCGCTCGGCTTCATCGCCACCCTCGAGCACGGCGACATCGTGGGCCTCAACCCCGAGGTCGGCCACGAGCAGATGGCGGGCCTCAACTACACGGCCGGCATCGCGCAGGCTCTGTGGTCCGGCAAGCTCTTCCACATCGACCTCAACGGCCAGCACGGGCCCAAGTACGACCAGGACCTCGTCTTCGGCCACGGCGACCTCGCCTCGGCGTTCTTCACCGTCGACCTGCTCGAGAACGGCTTCCCCAACGGCGGCCCGACCTACACCGGCCCGCGTCACTTCGACTACAAGCCCTCGCGCACCGAGGACGTCGACGGCGTGTGGGCCTCCGCGGCCGCCAACATCCAGACGTACCTGCTGCTCAAGGAGCGGGCGCTCGCGTTCCGCGCAGACCCCGAGGTCCAGGAGGCGATGGCCGCCTGCGGCATCTTCGAGCTCGGCGAGCCGACGCTCTCGGCGGGGGAGACCGTCGCCGACCTCATCGCCTCCGGACCCGAGGACTTCGCCGACATCGACGTCACCGAGCTGGGCCAGAAGGGGTACGGGCACGTCCGGCTGAACCAGCTCGCGATCGAGCACATCCTCGGCGCCCGCTGATGCCACTCGTCGCCGGGGTGGACACCTCCACCCAGTCCTGCAAGGTCGTCGTCTGCGACGCCGACACGGGTGAGGTGGTCCGGGAGGGCCGTGCGGGCCACCCGGACGGGACGGAGGTCGCCCCGGCGCACTGGTGGGACGCCCTGCACGCCGCTATCTCGGAGGCGGGGGGACTCGACGACGTCGCCGCCGTCTCCGTCGGCGGCCAGCAGCACGGCATGGTCGCCCTCGACGAGAACGGCGAGGTCGTCCGCGACGCGCTGCTGTGGAACGACACCCGCTCGGCCGGGGCGGCGGCCGACCTCGTCTCCGAGCTGGGCGCCGACCACTGGGCCCAGGTGACCGGGTCCGTACCGGTCGCCTCGTACACGGTCACCAAGCTCCGCTGGCTGCGCGACGCGGAGCCGGCCAACGCCTCCCGCGTCGCGGCCGTCGCGCTCCCGCACGACTGGGTCTCGTGGCGGCTGGCAGGCTACGGCCCCGCCGCCGAGTCCCCGCTCGGTCCGGACCTCGACGCGCTCGTCACCGACCGCTCGGACGCCTCGGGGACCGGGTACTTCGACGCGACAACCGGCTCGTACGACCGCAAGCTCCTGGTCCGTGCCCTCGGTCACGATGTCGTCCTGCCGCGGGTGGCGGCTCCGGCGGAGCGTGTCGGCACCGTCCACGGCACCGCGTGCGCGATCGGTCCGGGCGCCGGAGACAACGCGGCCGCCGCGTTCGGGCTGGGCCTCGGGGTGGGCGACGTCTCGCTGTCCCTCGGCACGTCCGGCGTGGTGGCGGCCGTCACCGAGGTCCAGAGCCACGACGCCTCCGGCCTCGTCAGCGGCTTCGCGGACGCAGGCGGACACTTCCTGCCCCTGGCCTGCACGCTCAACGCCGCCCGCGTCCTCGACGCCGCCGCCGAGCTGCTCGGCGTCGACCTTGACGAGCTGTCGGATCTCGCACTGTCGGCCCCGTCGGGTTCCGGCGGGCTCGTGCTCGTCCCGTACCTCGAGGGCGAGCGGACGCCCAACCTCCCGCACGCGACGGGCGCGCTGCACGGCCTTCGGCTGGAGACGGCGTCCCGTTCGTACCTCGCGCGGGCGTTCGTCGAGGGACTCCTGTGCGGCCAGGCCGACGGCCTGGCCGCCCTCGCAGGCCAGGGCCTCGCGGCGAAGCGGGTCGTGCTGCGCGGCG
>JAJZQV010000101.1 GCA_021803025.1 Actinomycetes bacterium
CGGCCGCGAGGGCGGCGCCGAAGGCATCCACGAGTACCTGCAGACGAAGTACACCCTGACGCCCGACCCGTTCGCCTGAGCCCGCCCGGTTCGCGTGAGCCGGCCCGGTTCGCCGGAGCTGGACCCATTCACGCGAGAGGGAGCCGTCCCCCGCCCGTTGCGTCCGCGACGAACCGCGTGGTCAGGCGGTGAGCAGCACCACCTGCTGAGCGGTGGCGGCCCCCTGGTACAGGGCGTTGACGACGTACGTTCCGGCGCGCAGGGTCGTGGCGACCACTTTGCAGCCGGGCTCCGACCGGTGCCGCTCCCAGGTCGTCTGCCACGTGGCGGTCGCCCCGACCGCGAGCTGCTGCGAGCCCGTGGGCGCCCACTGGGCGCAGTCAGCCGTTGACCAGATCTGGTCGGTGCCGGAGACGATCGTCATCGTGAAGCGTGAGTCGAACGCGAAGATGCAGGCGTCGAGGCCCGAGTTGGTCACCGTGACGGTGAACTGCCCGGTCGCGCCGGCCTTGAGGACGCCAGGGCCTGAGACGGAGAGCGTGAGGATGCCGGGGTCGCAGTCGGCGAGGGCCGGGGCGCTCGCCGTGGCCGGCGTGCCCTGTGCCGACGACGTCGACGGGCTCGAGCTCTCCTGTCCGGGAAGAGCGGTCGCCTCGGTCGAGTCCGTGGGAGCCGCGGAGGGGCCGGTGCTCGCGGGCGCCAGCGGGGGTTTCACGGAGGTGCCCGCTGTCTTCGGGCTCCCCGTCAGCGAGGACAGCCAGACGATGAGGGCGACGACGAGCGCCACCCCGGCCAGGACGACGCCTCGCCGGAACCAGTAGACCCGCCGCGGAAGCCGGCGAGGTGCGACCCTGCGCGGCTCCGGCTCCATAGGCGCATCCTACGGAGCGAGGGCGCCGGTCCACGGGCTGCGACGCGCGGCGGAGAGGCCGTGCGTGTGGTGTCAACCCAGCCTGTACGCAGCCTCGGTGAGACGCACCAGGCCGTCGCGGATGAGGGCCGCACGCGTCTCGCCGATCCCGTCCATCTCCCGCAGGTCCGCCTGGGAGGCGGCCAGCAGCCCCTGCAGGCCGCCGAAGTGGTCGAGCAGCCGCGGCGCCAGAGACGGCGGCAGGCGCTGGATGCTCAGCAGCTGGCGCATGCCCAGAGGCGTGAGCTTGTCGTCGAGACCCGCGAACCCCAGGGCGTCCGCGACACGTTCCAGGTCGACGATCTCCGCGTCGACGAGGTCGGCGAGCCGGTCGAACGTCATCACCTCGGCGTCGTCTCCGTAGTCGAGGCGCAGGTGCCCGGCGAGGTCGGAGAGGTGGTCGGTCGCCTCGTGGAGCTGGAGGTCGAGGAGCCGCCCGTCGACGCCGAGCTGGCGGATGTAGACGCGCACCTCGACGGCCAGACGCCGTACGAGCTCCAGCCGCTGGGCGACGAGGACCACGTCTCGTACCGTCACCTGGTCGGCCACCTCGAGCGACGACAGCGTCGCCGTCACCCCCTCGAGACGGAGGTTGTAGCGGCTCAGCGCGTCCAAGGCCTGGTTCGCGCGCGTCAGCAGCGCATCGGTGCGCTGGACGACGTGACGCTGGCCCTCGAGGTACAGGGCGATCGTCGACATGGACGCCGACACCGTGACGACGGGGATGCCCGTCTGCTTCGCGAGCCGGTCCGCACTGGCGTGGCGGGTTCCCGTCTCGACGGTCTCGATCGACGCGTCGGGCGTGAAGTGGACGCCCGCCCGTACGATCCGGCTCAGGTCGGCCGTGACGACGAGGCCCCCGTCCATCTTCGACAGCTCCCTCAGCGCGGTCGGTGTGAACGGTGCGTCGAGGTGGAAGCCGCCGGTGGAGACCTCGGCGACCTCCTCCGTGTTCCCGATGGCGATGAGGGCGCCCGTACGTCCCGCGAGGATCCTGTCGAGCCCCTCACGGAACGGGGTCCCAGGGGCCATCTGCGCCTGATAGCGGCCCAGCCGGTCGTGGTCCACCTCTGCCTCATCTCTCGGGGTGATCCGCATCGTAGTCGCCGCTCGTACCGCCGCCCTTAGGGCACCCTTAGGGCGGGGCGTCGACCACCCGGCGGGGTCTCAGGCCGAGCGACGCGAGCGCCTCGTGAAGCGTCGCCGCCTGGACGACGCGCATCGAGGAGGGGATGTCGAGCCGCTCGCCCTTGCCCGGTACCGGCACGACCGCCGTCGTGAACCCGAGCCGCGCGGCCTCCTGGAGCCGTCGCTCCAGGCCGGGGACGCGGCGGAGGTCTCCGGCCAGGCCCACCTCGCCGAGCGCCACCACCTTCGCCGGGAAGTTGCGGTCGAGCGTCGCCGACGCGACGGCCACGGCGAGCGCGAGGTCGGAGGGCGGCTCGTCGACGCGTGCGCCGCCCACGGTGGACGCGTACACGTCCTTCGTGGACAGCGCCAGGCCGGCCTTGCGCGCCAGCACGGCGAGCACCATCTGGAACCGGCCCGAGTCGAGCCCCGTGGTGACCCGTCGCGGCGGGACCTGCTGCGGCGACGGCGCGACGAGCGCCTGCACCTCCGCGAGGAGCGGTCGTCGTCCCTCGAGGGTCACCGTGACACAGGTGCCGGGTACGGGCTCGTCGTGCCGGGTCGTGAACAGGCCGGAGGGGTCCGGCACCTCGACGATGCCGGACTCGACCATCTCGAAGCAGCCCACCTCGTCCGCGGGCCCGAACCGGTTCTTCGTGGCCCGCACCATGCGGAACCCCGAGTGGCGGTCCCCCTCGAACGACAGGACGACGTCGACGAGGTGCTCCAGGAGCCGCGGGCCGGCGATGGCCCCGTCCTTCGTGACGTGGCCGATGATGACCGTGGCCATCCCACGTCGCTTGGCGACCCTCACGAGGGCGCCCGTCACCTCGCGCACCTGCGAGACGCCGCCGGGGGACCCCTCCGTCTCGGCGGTGCCGATGGTCTGCACGGAGTCGACGACGAGCAGCGAGGGCTGTACGTCCTCGATGTGGCCGAGGACGATGCCGAGGTCGGTCTCGGCGGCGAGGTACAGGTCGTCGGCCACGTTGCGGGTCCTCGTCGCGCGGAGCCGTACCTGCGCAGGCGACTCCTCCCCCGTCACGTACAGCGTGCGTCGTCCCTCGCGCGCCCACCGCGCCGCGACCTCGAGCAGCAGGGTGGACTTGCCGACGCCCGGCTCGCCGGCGAGCAGGGCCACCGCTCCGGGCACCAGCCCGCCCCCCAGCACCCGGTCGAGCTCGCCGACGCCGGTGAGCATCCGGTAGGCAGCCTGCTCGTCGACCTCGCTGATCGGTACGGCGCGGCTGGTCGGTGCGGTCGCCGCGACCTGCTGCAGCCTGGGCGCGTCCGCCTCGACGACGCTTCCCCACGTCTGGCACTCGCCGCAGCGCCCCACCCATCGCACCGAGGTCCACCCGCACTCGGTGCAGCGGTACGACGCCCGCAGCCTGTTCACCATGGCGGTGACTCTCTCATGAGCGACTGACACTCCAAGACCCGAGCCAGACGGCGAGGACAGGGCGCGGTCGAGAGGCCAGGTCGTGTCGAGACGCGCCGCACCGACCGCGCGTGTCGTGGCCTCTCGTCGTGTGGAAACGGCGAGCAGGCCCCCGAGGTGCTGGGGAGGTGCTCGAAGACGCTAGATCCGTACCTCGCCCTTGTCCGTGACGAAGGTCACGGACTGGACGCCGGGGTAGCCGCTGGGGGACGAGAAGTCGATCCCGACACCGTCGAACGTCGTGGGTACGGTCTCGCCGAGCCAGTCCTCGACCCGCTGCCGGTTGCCCGCGATCTCGATGTTCTTGAGCGCCACGGTGCCCCTCAGCGCGCTGGGGCGGACCTCGGGCTCGGACACCCAGTGGATGAAGTAGGGCAGCTGCGGGTCGGCGATGAGGCCCTTCACGCCGACCTGGCGCCACTCGAGCGCGCGCCCATCGGGGAAGTGGCGCAGTCCCACGACAGCCGGCCGATCGAGGCGCTCCTCGTACGGGGCGAGGTCGTCGACCGAGACGACCCAGCCGAGCCAGCCGCCGCCGAGCTCCGAGCGGGCACGTACGGCCTGACCGTACGGGGCCTTGTCGGCAGCGGGGTGGTCGAGTACCTCGACGATCTCGAGGTAGCGGTCGTCGGCGAGGGGGATGAGCCGCATCACGGTGCCGAACCTGGGGTGGATCCCGCCGTCCCGCGACTTGACGCCGAGCGCGTCCTCGAACCTCTTCGCCTCAGCGGCGAGGCCAGCGGGTCCGACGGCATAGACGACATGATCGACGTGCATGGCCCCATTCTGGTCGGAGTGCCCTGCCACCGCGAAATCGGCCCCCCCTGAAGGGGGACACGGACCCGGTGCGGGGGGTCGCAAGGCCCGGATCGGCGCCTCGGGTGTGGTCGCGCCGACGACGACTACGCTGGCAAGGTGTCTGACAACGCATCGAGTACGGCCAAGGTGCTGCTGTCGACGTCGTCGGTCTATCCGGAGACGACCGCGAGCGGCTTCGAGCTCGCCGCGGCCCTCGGGTACGACGGCGTCGAGCTGATGGTGGGCATCGACCCGGTCGCCGCCGACATCGACGCGGTCGAGAAGCTGCGCGACTACCACGAGGTCCCTGTCCACGCCGTGCACGCCCCGTGCCTGCTCGTGACGCAGCGGACATGGGGGGACGACCCCTGGGAGAAGCTGGCCATGTCCGCCAAGGCTGCGACACGGCTCGGGGCCGACACGGTCGTCGTGCACCCGCCGTTCCGCTGGCAGGGCACGTACGCCTCGGGCTTCGAAGCCGGGATCCGCCGCCTCAACGAGGACTCGGGCGTGCGGTTCTGCGTGGAGAACATGTACCCGTGGCGCACACCGGTGCGGAACTTCAAGGCATACCTTCCGGGCTGGGACCCGTCCGACCTCGACTACGAGTTCCTCACCCTCGACCTGAGCCACGCGTCGACGGCACGGGTGCAGTCGCTCGACCTCGCGAAGTCGTGGGGGAGCCGCCTGCGCCACCTCCACCTCACGGACGGCGACGGCTCGGCGGTGGACGAGCACCTGCTTCCGGGACAGGGCGACCAGCGGGCCGACGAGGTCCTCGCGCACCTGCTCGAGAACGGCTTCGACGGACACGTCGTTCTCGAGGTCAACACCCGCTCGATCGGGTCGCGCGGCGCGAGGGAGCACGCCCTCGCCGATGCGCTGGCGTTCACCCGTACGCACCTTGGTCAGCTCGCGGACGCTCAGGCGAGCTGACCGGCGTCGCCGATGCCCTGACGCGAACCATCCCGCCGCGGCGAGCCCCGGCGCGTGCCGATCAGGGGTGCCACCACTCCTTGATCTGCGACACCTCACCGGCCGCGTTCGTCGCGTACGTGACGATTCTCTGCGGGCCGTCTGACGAGGTCGCCCAGGTCGTCTCGGCCATGGGTACGACGACGTAGTCGTCCGGCTGTCCGCTGGAGCCCACCACGCTGAGGGTCGTACCGGCTGCCAGCGGGACCGTGAACGTCCTCGTGCTGATGTTGCGGATCTCGTAGTCGTTCGCGGGGGGCGCGGTGATGTCGGAGCAGTTGGGGTCCTTGCTCGGGTACATGCACATCGTCACCGGGTCCAGCACGACGCTCCAGCGTCCGGAGACGTTCGTGAGCCTCAGCAGGAAGGCGTACGTGTAACCGGCTGGCAGCTTCTCGAACGAGGGGGCCGTGCTCGGCGACCCGGCGCTGGACGAGGGGGAGTGGCTCGGTGGTCGTGACGTCGTGGCCGGGGCGGTGGTACGGGGAGGTGTCGTGGACCTCGCCACGCTGGGAGGTGCCGTCGTCGCGCACGCGCCCAGCGCGAGGGTGAGCATGGCGACGACGAGTGTCTTGCGCATGGGGCGATTGTCCCCGGGCCACCGCCCTCACCGCGACCGACCCGCGGGCGCCGGGCGCAGATCGTGCGCCATGGGCGGGACGGCGGAGGCGGCGTCGCGTGCGAGGGCTGCTCGCGGCGGTCGGGTCCGGGCCGGGGCTCAGCCGCGCTTCTCGTACAGAGACACACGGCCGGTGTCGTCGTTGTCCGGGGCTGCGCGGCCCCAGCCCTTCCCGCGGGAGAGGAGTCGAAGCCCGGCGAGACGGGCCATGAGTTCCATCTCCCCGAACCAGGCCCAGCGATGGCGGGACGCGAAGACCTGGCGGTCGCCGACCCGGTAGTGGTGGGAGGTCAGCTGCTGGGTGACGAGGTCGTATTTGTCGACGCCCAGGTGCTGCTCACCGATCTCGAACGGCACGCCGGCGGCGCCGCGCGGGAAACGTCGCAGGTCCGGCTCGCCCTGCTCGACGACGAAGACGCCTCCCGGGGTGAGATGGGCGGCCGCGTTGGCGAAGCACGCCACCTGCTCGTCCTGGGCGAGGAGGTTGGAGGGGTGTTGAACACGAGGTGGACGAGGCTGTACGTGTCGGGGACCCGCGTCGTCGCCGTGTCTGCCACCGTCACGGGGAGCGCCTCGCCACCCGGCTTGCGCCGCGGCTGGGCAACCATGTCCCCGCTGAGCTCGATCCCGGTCACGGGGACGCCCCGTGCCGCCAGTGGCAGACCGACCCGGCCTGTACCGATGGCCAGCTCCAAGGCGGGCCCTCCGAGCTCCTCGAGGACGTCCAGCATGGGCGCGAGTGCGGCAGGCGTGGAGATGTCGGCGCAGTCCTCGTCGTACCGCTCGGCCACCTCGCCGATGAACACGTTCTGCATGCGGCGAACCCATCACGGGCTGGCCCGGCGTGCAAGGTGTTTTCGCCGGCTGTCCACAGGGCGCGGCGGCGGCAGGGAGTTATCCACAGTCTCGACTGAGGACCGGTCCCAGCCCGCCGGTCGGGACGATCCTGACCCCGTGCGCCCACCCCGTCCCTGGACCCTGCCGACCGAGCCCGTACGACGGTCGGACCTGCTGCGACTCGGCGTGACCGAGCGGATGATCCGTACGGGACTCGCCACAGGGACGCTGGTACAGGTCCGCCATGGCGTCGTCGTCGGCGCCGATCACTGGCCCTGCGACGAGGCGGAGCGCCACCTCGTCCGGGCTCGAGCTGAGGTGGCGGCCAACGAGGCCGCGGTGCTGAGCCATCAGTCGGCCGCCCTCGTGTGGCGCCTGCCGGCACCAGGCTTCACCCCGTGGTCCGCGTTGCCCGTCTCGGTGACGCTTCCCACGTCCGGCCACTCGTCGCACGTACGAGCCGCCGTCCACCATCTCCTCGACATCCCGCCTGCCCAGGTCATGCGCGACCCCCACGGATGCCCGACGACCAGCCCGGCTCGTACGGCCATCGACCTGGCACTGGGGCTCGAGCTTCCGGAGGCTCTCGCGATCTTGGACGGTGCTGCTCGGGTGATCTGTGCGTCCATGGTCGCGGGCATCAGGCGGCGGGACTACGGGAACCCGCGGCTGGAGCGGGCGGCTGTTGAGCTCCTCGAGGAAGCGGCCGGTGCGAGGGCGACCCGTACGCTCGCCCAGGCGCTGGGGCTCGTCTGCCCCGGGAGGGAGTCCGCAGCCGAGTCCGTGTCGGCGGGCCACATCCTGGCATCCGGGCTTCCCGTTCCCAGGTTCCAGGCGGAGATCGTCACGCCGGCCGGCACGTACTTCGCAGACTGCCTGTGGGAGGAGCAGCGGCTCGTCGGCGAGTGCGACGGGGCGGTGAAGTACGACGACGCCCAGGCGTACGTCCGGGAGAAGAGGCGCGAGCAGGCGCTCCGCGACGTGGGCTACGACGTGGTGCGGTGGGAGGCGAGGGAGTGCGTCCTGAGGCCGGACCTCATGCTGGACCGGATCGCTCGCGCCCTGAGGCTGTGACCTCCGAAGTCGTCGCCATTCCGGTGCTGCGGACCGGCTCTTTCGAGGCATCCTCCGAAGTTGTCGCTAAACGCCCCGACATGCGGGGGAATGACGACATTTTCGGAGGACGGCGACCGAGATCGTCGCTGAGGTCCCCGAATGGCGACAACTTCGGGGGATGGCGCTTGACGCTTGGGGCAGACTCAGCGCGTGGACAAGCCCCGGTACGGACTCGAGGTGGCCATCGTGCTGTTCCTGGGGCTCGGCCGGTCGGCGGTGTACTCGATCCTGTCGATCATCGAGGAGCTTACGCGCCCTCACCAGCCGCTGAGCCAGCAGACGACGGTGATGAACAGCTCCGCGGTACCGGACCGACCCTGGCTCGACCTCGCCTACCAGATCTCGTACATCGTCTTCCCTCTCGTACAGGTCCTCCTCGTCCTGTACCTGCTGCACCTCACGCACGCGCACGCCCGCCGGCTCATCGGCTTCGACCTGCAGCGACCCGGACGTGACCTCGCCTGGGGGCTCGGCATCGCGGCCGGGATCGGGATCCCCGGGCTGGGCATCTACCTCGGGGCGCGCGCGCTCGGGCTCAACACGAACGTCTCGCCGGCGAACCTGGCCGAGAACTGGTGGACCGTACCGGTCCTCCTCGGCCTCGCCGCGATGAACGGCATCGTCGAGGAGGTGACGATGCTCGGGTACGTGCTCACGCGCTTCGCCGACCTCGGCCAGCGGCCCTGGGTGGGGATCGTCGTGTCGGCGGTGGTCCGCGGCGCGTACCACCTGTACCAGGGGTTCGGCGGGGCCTTCGGCAACCTGCTCATGGGCCTCGCCTTCGGCTGGCTGTACAGGCGGTTCGGCCGCGTGATGCCCCTCGTCGTGGCGCACACGGTTCTCGACATCGTCTCGTTCGTGGGCTACGCCCTCGCGAAGCCGTACCTCCCCTGGCTGTAGCGACACCGCCCCTGGCTGTTCCCCCAGGGGCAACCCCTTTCGGCACGGCCGGGCGAGTGCACCGGTTCACCATGTTAAGTGGGTGAGTTGTCGCTTCTCATGGCAGATTCGCCATGAGAACGTCTAGTTCGCCTACTTAACATGGTGAACCGACGGCCCGCTCGCAGAACCGACGGCCCGCTCGCAGAACCGACGGACCTGAAGGCCGAAGGCAGCCGGACGGCACGTCAGCCGGAGCCCGCGGGGTGCAGCCCTGGGCTCTGGGCCAACGCCCGGATATCGCACAGGGGTACGGGGGCGCGCCGTTAGGCTGTGGGCCATGCGCGTTGGAGTCTTCGGGGCCACAGGTCAGGTCGGTCGGGTCATGCTCACCCTGCTCGCGGAACGCCAGTTCCCGTACACGGAGCTGCGGGTGTTCTCGTCCTCCCGGTCGGCGGGGAAGACCGTGACGTGCGGCGGCACGGAGTACGTCGTCGAGGACACCGAGACCGCGGACTTCACCGGCATCGACATCGCGATCTTCTCGGCCGGCGCCTCGATGAGCGCGGTGTACGCGCCCCAGGTGGCCGCCGCCGGCGCGATCGTCGTCGACAACTCGTCCGCGTGGCGCAAGGACCCCGACGTACCGCTCGTCGTCTCCGAGGTGAACCCCGGCGACACGCTCAACCCTCCGAAGGGCATCATCGCGAACCCGAACTGCACGACCATGGCCGCGATGCCGGTCCTCAAGCCGCTGCACGACGAGGCCACCCTGACGCGCCTGGTCGTCGCCACGTACCAGGCCGTCTCCGGCTCCGGCGTCAAGGGCGTCGCCGCGCTCCGCGACCAGATCGCCGCGGCCGGTGACGCGTCCGCGCTCGCGATCGACGGCGACGCGGTCCCCGCGGGCGACCCGGGCCCGTACGTGCTCCCCATCGCGTACAACGTCATCGCGTACGCCGGGAAGCTCGTCGACGACGGCACCGGCGAGACCGACGAGGAGCAGAAGCTCCGCCAGGAGTCCCGCAAGATCCTCCACATCCCCGACCTCCCCGTCGCGGGAACCTGCGTGCGGGTGCCCGTCTACTCCGGCCACTCCCTGGCGATCCACGCCGAGTTCGCTCGGCCGATCACGCCTGAGCGCGCGACCGAGCTGCTCTCGCAGGCGCCCGGCGTCGAGCTCGCGGACGTCCCCAACCCCCGGTACGCCGCCGGCAAGGACCCCTCGTACGTCGGCAGGATCCGCGTCGACCAGTCCGTACCGGACGGCAAGGGGCTCGTCCTGTTCGTGTCGAACGACAACCTCCGCAAGGGCGCCGCGCTCAACGCGATCCAGATCGCCGAGATCGTCGCCGGCAAGCTGCCGCGATGACGACCGCGCTGCTCGGCGTCGGCATGATGGGCGAGAACCTACTCGCCGGTCTCGTGGCGAGCGGGGTGACGCCCGGTGACCTCGTCGGTACGGACCTCAGGCCCCAGCGCCAGCAGGAGATCTCCGACCGGTACGGCGTGCGCGTCGTCGGCGACAACGTCGAGGCCGTCACCGGCGCCGACACGGTCGTCGTCATCGTCAAGCCGTACGACGTCGCCGCCGTGCTGGACGGCATCTCCGCGGCGCTATCGCCCGACACGCTCGTCGTGTCGCTCGCGGCCGGCGTCGAGCTGTCGGTTCTCGAGGCCCACCTGCCGGCGGGACAGCCGGTCGTACGGGTCATGCCGAACACCCCGGCCTCCGTGGGGGAGGGCATGTCGGCCATCGCCGCGGGCACGTCCGCGACCGAGGCCCATCTCGCGCGCGCCGCCGACCTGCTCGGGGCGGTGGGACGCGTGGTCACGGTGCCCGAGAAGCACCTTGACGCCGTCACCGCCGTGTCCGGCTCCGGCCCCGCGTACGTCATGTACGTCGCGGAGGCGATGATCGACGCCGGGGTCCTGCTGGGCCTTCCTCGTGACGTGGCGACGACGCTCGCCGCCCAGACGCTGTACGGGTCGGCGAAGCTGCTCCGCGACTCGGGCGTCCATCCCGCCGTGCTGCGGGAGAACGTCACCTCGCCGGGCGGTACGACGGCAGCCGCGCTCCGGACGCTCGACGACCGCGGCGTCAAGGCCGCCTTCCTCGCCGCGCTCGAGGCGTGCCGCGACCGCAGCCAGGAGCTGGCGGCCCAGGCTCGCACGTCCTGAGCTCTCTCCGCGAGGCCGCACAGGCTCCGCTGGTTACGATGGCCCCATGGCGCAGGAGCTGGTGGTCGGGTACAACCCTCTCCCCGCAGCGGAACGGGTGGCCCACTACCAGGGGCTCGTACGGTCTCGGCTGATGTGGCTCGGCATCGGCGTCGTCCTCCTGCTGGGGCTGTGGTTCTGGCTGCGTGACCAGCTCGACGTCGCGCAGACGATCTGGCTGTACGTCATCGGGCTCGCCTTCTCGGGCATCTGGCTCGTCATCGCCGTCGTCCTGTACGTGCGGGCCCGGCGAGCTCTCGACAGGATCAACGCCACGCAGGGCTACGCGGTCCGGGTCGACACCCAGGGCATCGAAGTGGCCGGCAAGCGCGTCGCCTGGCCCGACGTGTCGGCGATCGCCACGGTGCGGGGCCCTCTGGGCGGCTACGCCCGACTCATGCTGCGCGACTCGGCAGGCGCCTCGGTGTCCGTCCCGATCACGTTCCTCGACACGCTTCCCGGCACGCTCGACTCCGCGATCCGCGCCTACTCGCGCGGCACCCAGTGGATCGACACGTCGAAACTCGGCAACTGACCGCACCCGCTGGCCCGGTGAGCCAGGGTGGCCCCACCCATGAAAGACTGGCCCGGTCCACGAACGTGAGGAGCGCTCATGCCCATTGCAACCCCTGAGGTGTACGCCGCGATGCTCGATGCGGCCAAGGCGAACTCGTACGCCTTCCCGGCCATCAACATCACCAGCTCGCAGACCCTCAACGCAGCCATCGCCGGCTTCGCCGAGGCGGGCAGCGACGGGATCATCCAGGTGTCGACCGGTGGCGCGGAGTACGCCTCCGGCCCGACGATCAAGAACATGGTCGACGGCGCGGTGGCGCTCGCCGAGTACGCCCACGTCGTCGCGAAGAACTACCCCGTGAACATCGCCGTCCACACGGACCACTGCCCGAAGGACAAGCTCTCGGGCTACGTGCGCCCGCTCATCGACATCTCGCTCGAGCGCGTGAAGAAGGGCCTGAACCCCCTCTTCCAGTCGCACATGTGGGACGGCTCGGCCGTAACGCGCAGCGAGAACCTGTCGATCGCGCAGGAGCTGCTCGAGCTCACGAGCAAGGCCCACCAGATCCTCGAGATCGAGGTCGGCGTCGTCGGGGGCGAGGAGGACGGCGTCGCCAACGAGATCAACGAGAAGCTGTACTCGACGGTCGAGGACGGCCTGGCCACCGTCGAGGCGCTC
>JAJZQV010000008.1 GCA_021803025.1 Actinomycetes bacterium
GGCTCCGTCTTGATGGTGATGTTCGGATTGGCTGCCTCGAACGCTTTGACAAGCGCGTCCGATGCCTTGATGGTGTTGGGGTTGCCTGACGTGAGGAAGGTCAGGGAGACCTTTCCGCCGTCACCGGTCGCGGCGCTGTCGCCAGAACTGCTCGCGCCAGGAGTCCTGCCGCCAGAACTACATCCGGCTATGCTGAGAGCGACAGCGGCGATGGAAGCAACCGTCAGTAACGTCCGCCTCGAACGCAATGCATGCATCTTCTTTACCTCCATGTAAAGGGAAAAGCGGATCTATGCCCGTCGGCGCATTGTGAGTCTGTGAAACAGATGCGTGGACAGGGTATGGTTCTGGTGCTGTCGAGTGTTCCAATTCATGCCTAGGCGTGTGGAACGATCCACAAGCGAGGGCGACGTTACACCCGGTGTCGGTTCGTGTCAACTCGCTGTGGGCGTGGATTGTTCGGCGGGATCTGGCGTCTCCAGGAGCCGCACCGTCCGAGGAACCGCGAACCGGCGGAATGTCCAAGCTCTCACGTGCGTGTGCATGGGAGCATCGTCGGGGTCGGCGAAGTTCTTCCCACCATGCATCTGTGCCGGGCTCACCACAACCGAGTCGCCTCGGTAGTAATGATGCGGGCCATAGTGGTTGTACCCGTTCGGTAGGATATCGAGGTGCAACACATGCCGGCCGGTCGGTTGGTTCACCGGAATCATCACGACATCTTCCGGACGCCAAAGCCAGCCGGAGTCGAAGGATCCGATGCGCACCCGAACCGCGTCCGCCTGCAGGTCGTCGAAACCGAGCGCCTCGAGGTCACGATCGGTTGCGAACGTGGCTGTCGCCACGAGCGCCTCGAACGCAAAGGGGAATCCATCGGTCACCAGGTCTGGTTCGAGTGCGGACCGTTCGGCCTTCACCACGAACGGGCCTTCCGTCGTCAGGACGGATCCTACTCGCTGAAAACCGGAGCTGCTGTGCACGCGAAACCGTCCGTGCAGCCAGAGGAATGGCAACACCACGCCCGTGGGGCAGCGGAACTCGACAACCAATCGGGCCATCTTCAAGTCAGGAGCGAGAGTGAGGCGTGTTCCACCTTCTCCCGTGAGCGCCTCGACCGGTTCGCCATTGACGACGAGGTCTGTGACGGTGTCTGCGAAAGCGAGTTCAATACCGGGGTCTTCGCCGCGGAGATCATCGAATTCGATGGTGCCCGCGAAACGGTTGCCGCCGAGGGGATGACATTCGACCAGGAGCGCATTTTGCGCTGGGGTTTTAAGCCGCCAAGAGATGGCGCTGACCCTTCCCCGCGGAGGTATGAGTCGAGTCGAGGCCACAGGAGTCGAAGCGTGCGCCGAGATTGTTGGAGATTCGAGTTCGAACAGCGCGGCGAGTCGCTGGCCAGCATCGCTCAAACTTGCCTGTGGATGAGAAGCGACGCGATCATACGTGGCGGCCCCCATGCGCAACCTGCCGTTGGAAGCGTATGCGGCATCTTCAAACGTTCGCTCGTCGGTTACGTCAAATGAGACACTGGAGGCGTTGAGTTGCGCAACCATCTCGAGAAACGACCGATTGATCGCTCCTGCGCGCGAGTCGGGGTAGCTATGGGCTGTGTGGATGTTCGTCGCGACAAATTCCCAGGGTTCCATCGCCGCCATGATGCTTCTCTGCGGTGCGATGAGCAGCGTGTCGGCGGCTGGACGAGGAGAAGCGTCGAGCCGCGCTCGAACGCGAGCGAGAACCGACTTGTACGCCGCTGACCACGTGATGTGCATCGGATGCGAGGGAGGCCAGTCGACTATGGCGTTGCTTGTAAGCCGGTACTGGGCAAGGTGGAGGACGAAATCGGTGACCCCGTTGCCCCCCAACCAGAGCAGGTAGTTCTCGAAATCTGCGGGTGTCGCTCCCCAGCCTGCGCCGCCGAAGGCTTCGGCCATGCAGCGACCCGAGCCGAATTGGCGGCCGAGTGTCGAGACCTGGCGTGCGAAGAAGTTGTTCGACGGCATTCGCTCGAGGGCGTCGACGCCGGGAAGCGATACGTTGCGCATCACCTGGGACACCGAACCGACGGTGAATGTCTGAAACAGCGGATGCTCTTCGCCTTTCACGTGACCGGTGAACAGCTTGTTCTGCCCGACGCACCATGTGTCGAGTGCACCAAGATAGTCGCGGCCGAATCGATCAGCGAGTGTTTGCCAGAACATGGTTCGCGCCTCAGCCGAACGTTCATCGTTAAAGAATATGGACGGGAGGAGGTCGATCAGGTCGAGGCCGAAACGATCGTGAAAAAGCTGAGGAAGGGCGTCGGTCCACGGCAATGCGCCACCCGGCGGCAGTTTGTGCTGCGCGTGCCCTAGTCCGAACTCGGGCTCGTCGTCGAAGAATCCCTCGACGTACGCGAACGCCTCGGCGTCGAGGCCGACCCGGTAGCGCTCATAGGTCAGTTCGATGAAACGGCGGGCGAGCTCGGGGTTCAAGTAATCGACCTCAGGCCCGCGCTGAATATCGAGATACCACACACTGTCGTTGCGCTCGAAGGCCGCGATTGGATGCCGAGGCTGTCGCTCGACCAGGGCAACCCAGCTCTGGCGAAGGTGCGGATACCGCTCGAGCATCGCACCGCCGACACCGCCACTGGGCCATCCATCCTCGTCGTAGATCCAGAATGCGAGCCCGAGAGACTTTGCATGCAGAATTGCTTCCGACACCGCTTCCATGTATTCGGGCCCCAAGTAGGCCGGCTGACCAGGGTAGAACCGAGGATGGAAAACCACCCCGTCGAGACCGGCGAGGGCGAATTCATCGAGTGCCGCACGCAGCCTGCCGCGCTCGAGCGCGCCATTGATCCCCCACAAGGAGAGAAACCTCGAACGCGGGTTCTCCATGGTGCTCCTTCGGGGTAGTTCATGTGGAACGATCCACAGGTAGAGTACGCGCGAGACCGCCCGTGTCAAATCGACTGAGGGTCCGTGACGGAGGTTGTCCCGCGTCTCGTGGAAGTTGACGTGGAGGTCCCACCTGACAATCCCGAGACCACCAGCCGACCCAGAGAATGAGGCCGGGGCGCCAGGGGGGAGTCAGGAGAGGTCGCTCGCCGCCCAGAGGGCCACGGCTGCCTCCACAGCCTCTCGACCGAGCTCGACGATCCTCATGCCGGGATCCTAGCGAGGCTGATCGGGCAGGCCGGTCAGCACCTCGGCGAGGGACAGGGGCGATGCGCGGCAGGAGAACCTCCCCCCAGCGACCGACCGCCGGCCCGGGGAGCGGATGACGGGAATCGAACCCGCATGGCCAGCTTGGAAGGCTGGGGCTCTGCCATTGAGCTACATCCGCGTGGCCCATGGGCCGGGACGACTCTACCCGACGAACCAGCCCGGCAACGAGAAGGGCCGACGCATCGAGCGGTTCCGGATCTATGGTGAGCCAAAGGGCGTTGTCAGGAGATCCCATGAGCAGCGCGGCCCACGCACCGAAGGCAGGAGCCCAGTCCTCGGTGGCAGCCGCGAACCCGTCGGCGACGGCCGACCGCATGATCGCGTGGAGCGAGGGCGTCAACGCCGCCATCGCCGACATGGTGCACGGGTGCGGCCCGTTCCCAGGTGTGCGGGAGGCGCTGGAGGCGATGTACCAGGACGTGGACGAGATGACCGTCTCGGCCACTCCGGTCGAGGCACTGCGGCGCGAGTGGTCCGAGCACGGGCTGGCGCGCTACATGAGGGTCATCGCCGGGCAGGAGATGGGCGGCAAGGCCGAGCACGTGCGGTACGCCGCCGTCGGCAAGTACCCGATGAACCACATCCTGCTCATCGGGGACGCCCCCGGCGACCGTGTCGCCGCTGCCGACGTCGGGTGTCTCTTCTACCCGATCCTCGCCGGAGACGAGACCAGGTCATGGTTCCGCTTCACCGAGGAGGCGTTGCCCGCCTTCCTCAACGAGACGTTCGACGGTGCGTACCAGGACGCGCTGATCGCCGAGTTCACCGCGAGGCTGCCCGATCATGTGCCCTTGGAGATGATCTCGGGCCAGCGCACACTCGCCGTGCCGACAAGACCCATCGCTGAAGGGACAGCCACATGACCAGTACGGCAGCGCCTCCCACCGGGACCAGGCCGTTCGGTGCTCGGGACAAGATCGGATACGCCTTCGGCGACCTTGCGAACGACTTCTCGTTCATCCTGGCCGCCATCTTCCTCATGATCTTCTACACCAACGTCGTCGGCATCAGCGCGGCCGTCGCGGGCACGATCATGCTCGTGGTCCGGTTCGTGGACGCCTTCATCGACGTCGCCGTCGGCCGCCTGGTCGACCGCTCGAAGACGGGCCCCCACGGGCGGTTCCGCCCGTGGCTCGTCCGGTTCGGGATCCCCGTGGCCATTGCGTCGGTGCTCATGTACTACTACGGAGCCTCCGGCTTCAGCTCGGGCGGGAAGGTCGCGTACGTGGCCGTGACGTACATGCTGTGGAGCGTCCTGTACTCGACGGTGAACATCCCGTACGGGTCGATGGCGGCCGTCATCTCTCCGGATCCGGTCGACCGTTCGTCGTTGTCCGTCTTCCGGACCTTCGGCGCGTTCGTGGCCAACCTGGCGCTCTCGTTCACCGTGCCGCTGCTCATCTTCACGAAGGACACGCACGGGAAGACCCAGGTCGTGCCACAGGCGTTCTTCTACATCGCGATCGTTTGCGCTGTGCTGTCGGTCATCGCGTACTTCGCGTGCTACTCCATGTCGGTGGAGCGGGTCCACGTCGTGACGGGGCCCAGGTCGGAGACCCTCGGCATGGGCAAGACCCTCGCGAGCCTGGGCAAGAACCGTGCCATGCTCGCCATCGTCGTCGCCGCCCTCCTGCTGCTCATCGCGACCATGCTGGTCGGGGCCATGACCTCCTACCTGTGGGCCATCTACTTCAACAACGGCGCGATGCAGAGCGCGGCGGCATCCCTGGCCCTCGTCCCCACCCTGCTGCTCCTGCCGTTCGCGACGCAGCTCGCGCGACGCTTCGGCAAGCGCGAGGTGTCGATCCTCGGTGTGGGCGCCGCCGCCGTGATCTACATCGTCCTGAGCGTCGTCCCGCTGCAGCAGTCGCCTTGGAGCTTCGTCCTCGCGACCTTCGTCGCGGGCATCGGACTGGGCGTGTTCAACATGCTGGTGTGGGCGTTCATCACCGACGTCATCGACCATCAGGAGGTCCTCACCGCGCAGCGCAACGACGGCGTCGTGTACTCGGTGTACTCCTGGGCCCGGAAGGTGGGCCAGGCGCTCGCAGCCGGCATCGGCGGCTGGGCGCTGGGCTGGGTGGGCTACAAGGCGGGGACGACCGCGCAGTCGGATGGGACGGTCCACGGCATCTACCTGCTGTCGACCTTGGTCCCGGGTGTCCTGTACGCACTCGTGGCACTCGTACTGCTCCTGTGGTACCCGCTGAGCAAGAGGCTCGTGCTGGAGAACGCGGCGACCCTGAACAAGCGTCACCAGGAGTCGGCGATCGCAGGGGACACGATCTTCGGCGACGTCGTCGGAGAGACAGGGGGTAAGTGACATGACCGAGGCATCAGGTGCCCAGATCATCACGATGTGGGAGCTGTACGGATGTGGGATGGAGCAGGTCGCGGCGCAGGTCGCGAGCCGGCTGAACCTCCAGCTCCACGGACAGGCGTTCTCGAGCGAGCAGATCGAGGAGTCGATGGCACAGCGCGAGCGCGAGGGGTCCTTCGGACGCTTCCTGCGCCACCTCGTACCGGCAGCCATCCCCAACAGCAGCGCTGCTGACGCGGCGATCGAGGAGGCCAGGACAGTCGAGGACACCGCTCGCCAGGTGATCGAGGACGTCAACTCCTTCGCCGACAAGGGCGGGGTCATCCTCGGACGCAACGGGGCCTTCCTGCTCCACGAGCGGCCGAAAGCCCTGCACGTGAAGCTCGTCGGCCAGAGGGCAGCGCGGATCGCTCGCGGCGCCCAGATCTTCGGGATCTCGGAGGACCAGTCCGCGAGGAGACAGCCGCTCGAGGACGACTTCCGGCGCGAGCTGTCGCAGAAGATCTTCCGCTTCGACCCTGTCGGCGACGACTACTACGACCTCGTCATAGACACCACCCGGTTCAGCGAGGACCAGGTGGTGTCCCTGATCGTCGCCGCGGCCATCGCTCGTGCCGCGTGACCTGTTACGAGCTGTCGCCGCGGGCCACGATGGCGCAGGAGATGGAGCAGCTCGCTGCCCAGATCCGGGTCGAGAGGCACGTCGACGCCACCGAGGCTGCGGCGGCACGGCCTCGACTTCCGTGTTTTCGTGGTTATCGCGCGGGCCGCGCCGTGTCCCCTGGTTGACTCCCGTGACCTGGTGGTTATCAGCCCGGAAACCGCCCCCAGAACCACCAGGTCACGGAAGTCAGCGAGGCAGCCTCAGCGGCACCAGGCCCATAAGCACGAACTCACGGAAGTCAACCCGGTACGGCAGCTGAGGGAGCCGTCTCGCGACCCTGGCCGGGCTCGTCGTCCGCGACGCGTCCGCCCACCGCGGGGCCGAGGACGGCCCGGCCGTCGCGGAGAGGCAGCGCGTGCCGGCGACCGGCAACGTGAACATCGCCGGGCGTCGACCGGACGTACGGGCCGGAAGACTCCGTCGTCACCCACGTGCTGCCGCTCGAGGAGGCCGACAGCGGCTTCGCGGTGGCTCGAAGCGCCCAGGAGTCGGGGAAGGTGCTGCTGGACCTCAGGCCTGAGCACCCCTCGACCTGCTCGACCCGAAACGCTGGCGCCGGACCGAGAAGCTGGCGCTGGACACGAGGCCCGCCCGGCCCGTCGGCTCCCTCACCAGTCCAGGACCGAGCCGTCCACGCGTCGAGCCACGGGAAGGTAGGCCGTCTCGTACGGGTGAAGGCTCAGGATCTCCTCGTCGATGTCCACGCCGAGGCCGGGCGCGTCCCCGGGCTGCAGCACGCCGTCGTCGTAGGTCCAGGCGTGAGGGAACGCCTCGTGGACGAGGTCCGCGTAGCCCATGTACTCCTGGACGCCGAAGTTGTGCGTCGACGCGCCCATGTGGATGCTCGCCGCGAGCGCGATGGGGGAGATGTCCGAGGGGCCGTGCGGGCCAGCCTTGACGCCGTGGACCTCAGCCAGGGCGTAGATCTTCCGGGAATGGCTGATGCCGCCCGCGTGCACCACGGCGGTGCGGATGTAGTCGATGAGCCGGTTCTCGATGAGGTACTGGCAGTCCCAGATGGTGTTGAACACCTCGCCGATCGCCAGCGGAGTGGTTGATGCCTGACGGACGAACCGCATGGCCTCCTGGTCCTCCGCGGGAGTGACGTCCTCGAGCCAGAACAGGTGGAACGGCTCGACCGCCTTGGCCAGCCGGGCGGCCTGGGTCGGCGTGAGCCGGTGGTGGGCGTCGTGAAGGAGGTGGACCTGGTCGCCGACTCTCTCACGCACGGCAGCCAGTACCTTCGGAACGTGTCGAATGTAGGCGTCGGGGTCGAAGCGCTCCTCCGACGGACGCGCGGCACGGCCTGCAGGCTCGTAGCTCGGGTCCTTGGACACGCCGTAGACCTTGTCGAGCCCGGGCACGCCGAACTGCACACGGATGTGCGTGGCGCCTCGTGCGAGGTGCACGTCCACAGCGTCGAGGAGCGCCGGGACGTCCCAGCCGAAGGCGTGCCCGTACGTGGGGACGGCATCCCTCACGCGGCCGCCCAGCAGCTGGTAGACGGGCAGGCCGGCCCTTTTCCCGAGGATGTCCCACAGGGCCATGTCGATGGCGCCGATCGCGGCCATCATGATCGGCCCGCGGCGCCAGTAGGCCCCCCGGTAGAGGTACTGCCAGACGTCCTCGATACGACCGGGATCGAGGCCGACGAGCAGCGGTGCGACGTGGTCCCGCAGGTACGAGGCGACGGCGAGCTCGCGTCCGTTGACGGTGGCGTCGCCCAGCCCGACGAGGCCGTCGGACGTGGTCACCCGCAGCGTGACGAAGTTGCGGGTCGGGCTCGAGAGGAGCACCTCCGCCGTGACGATCCGATCAGACATTGCCCGCTCCTCAGCGTTCTCGGGGCCCGCTCGGCCCGACCGTAGCAGCCGGGACCCTGAAGTGACGGGGAGGCACATGAAAGTACGCCTACTGGCAGATCGAGTGCGGTGGGGAACGCGGAAAACGTGCCAAGCGTGTGCAATCGTAGGCATCGGCGACCTCAGACCGGCAGTATCTCGACCGCGGGGTCTGGACTGGGCTGCGATCAGACAGGACCCCCGCAAACCGCCCGGGCTCACCGCCGAGCCCAAGACTCGAACCCAACTGTTGGGTCCGAGTAGAAGAAGGGACAACAATGAACATTCCCCGCCGTTCCGTTTTCGCTGGGGCCTCGGCCGTGCTCGGAGCAGCCGCTCTTGGGGCCTGCGGCGCACCAGCCGCGCCAAGTGCTGGTCCGTCCGCTGATGCCAGCAGCGCCGTGCCCCTCAAGCCGAGCAAGCCGGTCACGCTGAACATCCTCGATGTCGCGGGCAACCTCCAGCTGACTCAGGGCATGATCGACGACTTCAAGGCGAACAACCCCGACATCGTGAGCTCCGTGACCACGTCCGCAGCCGGCGCGCCCGACCTGGTCGGCAAGATCAAGGCTCAGCAGAGCGCCGGCCGCGTCGACATCGCGATGGTGCTGACCGGCACTGACGGCTTGGCCGGTGGCCTCTCGCAGGGCATTTGGCAGCCGCTCCTGCCCACCAACGCCAGCGTGCTGACCGGGATGGCCAACTACCTGCCCGCCGCCGGGAAGATGCAGACGCTCGCCGGCAACTACGGCGTGTGCATCACGTACTACCCGTCCGGCCCGCTCCTTGAGTACATGCCGAACCGGGTCCCGACGCCGCCGACCAGCGCCGACGAGCTGCTCGCCTGGGCGAAGGCCCACCCGAACAAGCTCGAGTACGCGCAGCCCGCCAACTCGGGTCCCGGCCGCACGTTCCTCATGGGCCTGCCCTACATCCTGGGCGACAAAGACCCCATGGACCCGACGAAGGGCTGGGACAAGACCTGGGCCTACCTCAAGGAGCTCGGCTCGTACATCAGCGTCTACCCCTCCGGGACGACGCAGACGATGAAGGACCTCGCGTCCGGCTCGGTCGACATGATCGTCACCACCACCGGATGGGACATCAACCCGCGCGCCCTCGGCACGGTGCCGATCGAGGCCAAGGTCGGGACCCTGAAGAACTTCAAGTGGGTCACCGACGCGCACTACGTCGTCGTACCGAAGGGTGTCTCGCAGGACCAGCTGACAGCCGTCGTGCGCCTGATCGCCTGGATGCTCAAGCCCGACCAGCAGGCGAAGGCCTACGACAAGGGCTACTTCTACCCTGGCCCCGCCATCAAGGACGTGACGCTCGCCATGGCGCCCAAGGCCAGCCAGGACGTCATCGCCAAGTACGGCCGTCCCGAGTACGACAGCCTGATCGCCAACAACCCGACTGTGGTTCCCCTCCCCTACGAGGCCATGGTGGCTGCGTTCGACCTGTGGAACCGCAACATCGGCGGATCCAAGGCGGCCAAGTGACAGTCGCCCCGGCCAAGGAGTTCAGCGAGCTGCGACTCGACCGCGTCGGACGCAGCTTCGGTGAGGCGAACGCGCTCACCGACCTGAGCCTGACCATCAAGCAGGGCGAGTTCATCGCCCTGCTTGGGCCGTCGGGCTGCGGGAAGTCGACGGCCTTGAACTGCCTCGCGGGCCTGCTTCCCCTGACGCACGGCTCGATCTGGGAGGACGACAGGCGCATCGACACCATGCGACCCGAGAAGCGCGGCTTCGGGATGGTCTTCCAGAACTACGCCCTCTTCCCGCACATGAGCGTCCGCAAGAACGTGGCCTTCGGGCTGGAGATGCGCAAGACCCCGCCCGCGGAGATCAAGGAGCGGGTGGCGGAGGCCATCGAGCTGGTCCACCTGGAGGACCAGGCGTCGAAGCTTCCGGGCCAGCTGTCCGGTGGCCAGCAGCAGCGGGTCGCGATCGCTCGTGCGGTCGTCCTGCGTCCGCCGCTGGTACTCATGGACGAGCCCTTGAGCAACCTGGACGCGAAGCTGCGCCTGGAGATGCGCACGCAGATCCGACGGCTCCACCAGGCGCTCAACCTCACGACGGTCTACGTGACCCACGACCAGGAGGAGGCGCTGAGTCTCGCCGACCGCCTGGTCGTTCTGCGCCTGGGCAAGGTGCAGCAGATCGGCACCCCGCGCGAGCTGTACAGCCAGCCTGCGAACGCTTTCGTCGCCGACTTCATGGGCTACCGCAACCTCCTCAAGGCACAGGTGACCGCCGTCGAGGGCAAGCAGGTCGTCGCAGACGTCTCAGGGATCCGCGTGCGTGCGACGGCGATGACCGATCTCAAGGTGGGTGACGCCACCATCGTGGGCGTCCGACCCGACGACGTGTTGGTCGCCGGACCGGGAACCACCTCAGACGGCTTCCTCGTCGAGGGCCTGATCGAGGTGGTCGAGTACCAGGGTCGCGAGGTGGTGACCGAGGTGCGTCTGCCCAACGGGCTCAGCCTGACGCTACGGACCGACGAGGACCTTCACGCTGGCAGCCGGGTAAGCGTCGCGGCGGCGACCGGGAGAACGCTGGCCTTCGCCGACGACAACACGGTGACCCGTGTCCCCGACCTGGGAGTGTCGGCCGAAGCGGTCGCCGCGGGGGAGTCCTGATGTCCGCCGGCACGCTGCCGGCAGCGGCCGTGCCGACGGACCCCAAGGGGGCCTGGCGACACCGCTTGGCCGACCGGGGCGTCGACCGAACCCTGTGGCTGCTGCTGCCCGCCGTCATCTTCGTCGTGGCACTGTTCGTCTACCCGTTCCTGTACGGTCTCAGCCTGTCGTTCACCCCCACCAAGGACGCCCCGGGGATCTTCGGCAACTACGCGAAGTTCTTCGCCGACTCCTACTACCGGAACACGATCTGGCTGACGCTGCGCCTGGCCATCCCGGCGACGCTGTTCAACACGCTCGCGTCGGTGCCCTTCGCGTACTGGATGAGGGGCCGCTTCCCGGGCAAGCGAGCCGTGACGACCATGCTCGTCGTGCCCATCACGCTGGGGACGGTCCTCACCGCTGAGGGCCTTCTCAACTTCCTCGGCAACGCCGGCTGGCTGAACCGGTTCCTCATGCTCATCCACGTGACGGACACGCCGCTCAAGCTCACGTACAACTACTGGGGCGTGTTCCTCTCGCTGATCCTCAGCGGGTTCCCCTTCGCGTTCCTGCTCATCCTGAGCTACACCTCGGGCATCGACCCGACGCTGGAACGAGCCGCATCGACCATGGGCGCCTCGACCTGGCAGCGCTTCATGCGCATCACGCTGCCGCTGCTCGCCCCAGGACTGGCCACGACGTTCAGCCTCGCGTTCGTCATGGCGTTCAGCGTCTTCCCATCCGCCTTGATGCTGGGCAACCCTCAGGGCGAGGAGCACGTCATCGCCATCGCTGCGTACGAGCAGGCCTACACGTACTACAACTACAGCTACGCCTCCGCGATCGCGATGATCATGGGTGCTGTCGAGCTTCTCGTCATCGCAGCCGTGCAGGCCATACGGCGCACGTTCTACATCGGAACGACAGGAGGCAAGGGGGCATGAGCAGCGTTCCCGTCATGGGCCCGGCCCTCGACACCGTCGACACAGGTCGCCGCACCCGGAGGATCGTCGCCACCCCCACCCAGTGGGTCGTGTGGGGTGGGGTGATCGCCTTCATGATCTTCCTCCTCGGTACGGTCGGCTCCGTCCTGGTCAACTCCTTCGGCCGCACCTGGTTCAACTCGTGGTGGCCGCAGGGCTTCACCGCGCAGTGGTACGGGCAGGCCTGGACGCAGTTCAACCTCACCCAGGTGTTCCTGGTGACGCTCGAGGTGACGGGAGCAGTCCTGCTCATCTCGCTGCTGGTCGGCGTGCCGGCCAGCTACGTCCTCGCGAGGAAGAACTTCCCCGGCAAGGCCCTGTTGAACCTGCTGTTCCTCATGCCGATCATGGTGCCGCCGATCACGTACGGCATCCCGCTCGCCACCGCGCTCTACCGGTTCGGGCTGGCCGGGAACCTGTCCGGGGTCATCCTGGCGAACCTCGTACCGTCGGTGCCGTTCGTCATCATGACGATGACGCCGTTCGTCGAGCAGCTGGACCCCTCGCTGGAGAACTCCGCCCGCATGTGCGGTGCCGGTACGGGCACCATCTTCCGGCGCATCCTCATGCCGCTGCTCATCCCCGGCATGCTGGCGGCGGGGATCCTCGTGCTGGTGCGCACCGTGGGCATGTTCGAGCTCACGTTCCTGACCAGCGGCAACAGCTCCCAGACGATCGTCGTGGCCCTGTTCAACTCGATGAACGCGGCCGGCATCCGAGCCCAGCAGTCCGTGGACGCCATGGCGGTCATGTACATGCTCATGATGCTGGTCATCCTGCTGGTCGCACTGAGGTTCGTGAACCCCACCCAGCTGGTGGCACGGGTGAAAGAGGCGCCCCAGGACTGACGATCCCGAGCCCCTCCGGGTATCCGGGTGAACGCTCAGCGAGGCCGACCACACCGACGGCCAGCAGGGCGAGCACGGCTGAGCGACGGCGCAGGGCCACGAGGCCGGGCAGAAGCGCTGCCTCGACGACGAGACGACCGGGCTGGGCGAAGTCGTCGTAGGCCTGGCGGACCCGCTGGCTCACGACGTGCACCTCGCTTTGCGACGAAGTCACTCTCTTTCCGCCGGGCTCCGACGCCGGAGCGTGGGTCTGCGTCGCGTGGCGGAGTCTCTCAGAATGTCGCTGTCGCCGGGTCCGGGCCGATCCGGTTCCCGGAGTCCAGGCCGTCGATGGTCGCCATCTGGTCGGGGCTGAGCTCGAACGAGAACACGTCGGCGTTCTCCGCGATGCGGCTGGGGGTGACCGACTTGGGGATGACGATGTTCCCCTTCTGAAGGTGCCAGCGGATGACCACCTGCGCCGCCGTACGGCCCAGGTCAGCCGCGATCGCGCCGATCGCGCCGTCCTGGAGATCCCGGGCCTGGCCCAGCGGGCTCCACGCCTCCAGGGCGATGCCGCGGCGTGCGAGCTCCGGAGCGAGGTCAGTGCGCGAGAAGGTGGGGTGGCACTCGACCTGGTCCACCGACGGCACCGTGTCGCTCACGGTGAGCAGCCGGTCGAGGTGGTCGGGGTTGAAGTTCGAGACGCCGATCGATCGTACGAGCCCCTCGGCCTTGACCTCGTTGAGGACCTCCCAGGCCTCGAGGTACGTCTCGCCGTACCTGATCACAGCCGGCCAGTGGATGAGGTACAGGTCGATGTAGTCGAGGCCCAGCTTCTCGAGGCTGGCCTCCGTGGCCCGTCGGGCGTCGTCGCGCTTGTGGAACTCGTTCGTGAGCTTCGTCGTGAGGAAGATCTGGTCGCGCGGCAGCCCCGACCGCGCGATGGCACGGCCTACACCGGCCTCGTTCGCGTACCCCTGTGCGGAGTCGACGTGACGGTAGCCGGCCTCGAACGCGGTGAGCACGACATCCGTCGCCTCCTCGTCTCCGACCTGCCAGACACCGAGTCCGAGCTGGGGGATCTCGACACCGTCGTTGAGCCTGATGGCTGCGGGCATAGCTGCTCCTCTGGGAACCTGGGACGTTTCAGTCGACTGTAGTCGCGACCATCGGCGTCCACATAGTGTCCCGGTCGACGCGAAGGAGTGACATGGCACTGCCATTCGTGGTGGACGCGCACCACCGGAACCTGCACGGATCGATCCGGTATCCCTGGCTGCAGGATCCCGTTCGACCCGGTTCACGGGCGACGACAGCCCGATCCGCGTCGACTACGGGAGTTCCTCGCCGACGGTTGTCGTGGCGAGCTGCGACCTCGCCGAGCGCACCGCATTCGCGAGTAACTTCCCCGTCGACAGCCTGTACTCCCCGTACGAGGGTGAGCTCGACGGACGGCGGAAGTGCCGGGGGCTGGAACCGGTCACGGCCTGGAACTGGCGTGAGAAGTAGAACTGGTCGGGGTAGCCGACCTCCTCGGCGATGTCCGCGATGCTGCGGTCCGTCGTGAGCAGCAGCTCACGGGCCCGCGCCATCCGGAGACGCTTCACGTACTCGGTGGTCGGCCATGACCGCGGCGGTCCTTCGTCGTTTGCTCGGAGCCCTCACGACGCGGTGTCCACGCGTGGTCGGATGCGGAGACTGTTGAGGGCAGCCAGAAGGATCAGCATCGCGAAGAAGGCGGAGGGCAGGAACACGAGCCCGGCACTCAGCGGGGACAGGCCGAGATGCTGCTGCAGGTAGAGGGCAACGACGAAGACGTTTCCGAAGTTGCCCACCATGAACGCGAAGCCGACGGGCAGCGCCAGCCGGAACCCGTGCGCACCGAACAGGTCCAGCGGCATCATCGGGTGGGCGACCCGGGACTGAACGACGACGAAGCCGACGAGCGCGACCACGGCGACGGTCAGGGCGAGCAGCGCGAGTCCTGACCCGAAACCGGCGTGCCCGCCTTCGATGAGCCCGTACACCAGTCCGGTCAGCCCGACCACGGCCAGCGCCTGTCCCGCCCAGTCGAAGGGCTGGGGCCTCCTCGGCGACGCCGCGACCCAGGCCAGGAAGAACAGCATCGCGATCCCCACAGGGAGGTTGATCGTGAACACCAGGCGCCAGTCGTACGAGGTGAGCAGGCCGAGGGCACGTTTCGCCCCGACGCGGTCCGAGAGGTTCCCCGCGAACAGCAGCAGGCACGCGAACAGAAGCGTGTACGCGTCGATGATCCACTGCTGCCCGGTCGTGCCGCCTCCCAGGTCAGCCTTGATCCTCGCCAGGGCCACGTTCACGATGCCGATGTCGAGGGTGATGAGGAAAAACCCCATCGACGCGAGCGTGATGACGATCCCCGAGTGGGGCGCGTTCGGCAGGCCCTCCTCGCTCGCAAGGTCCACGTCGTCCACGAGCCCTTCCCTGGCCAGAGGGTCCACGCCCTCGCGGAGCTCGGCGGCGGTGTGGGGCTCATGGTCAGAAGGAGTCATGGACTCACCGTAGGAGGGCATCGCGGGGCCTGGGGTTCCCTGTCGTGACACCCCTCACCCGGGGCATGGGGCAGGCCCTGACCCAGGCCGCCCCGGCGATGCGGACGACCCCCATGCGCGCGTCCACACCATGCTTCGGGCACGCGTGAGGGTCCGCTGAGACGGCGATGACCGGGCTCGTCAGCCCGTGGGGCGTGCCGAGCCGGCCGGGATGGTGAGGGTGAAGCGGGCGCCTTGCCCGGGCCCGCCGCTGTGTGCGGTGAGGGTTCCGTGATGCGCTTCGACGATGGCGCGGGCGATCGTCAGCCCGAGGCCGGATCCCGTACTGGTCGACGCCCTCTCGAACCTCTCGAAGATCCGTTGCGCATCGGCCGGGGAGAATCCGGACCCCGAGTCGGCGACCTCGATGACAGCCGTGGCGTGCTTCGGGTCGTCGCCGTGCCGTGCTGTCACGGCGACCGTCCCGCCGGCCGGGGTGTGTCGCAGCGCGTTGTCGAGGAGGTTCCCGAGGACTTCCTGGATCCGGTCGGGATCGACCATGACCTCAGGGGTCGTGTCCTCGACCGCCGACGAGAGGTCGACCCCCGCCACGCGGAACCGCTCTCGGTGTGCTGCCAGCGCCGCATTGACGAGACTGGCGACGGTGACCGGCGCGGGGTGGATGAGGAGCTGGCGTTCCTGTGCTCGGGACACGACCTCCAGGTCGTCCACGAGTCGCCCGAGGCGACGGCTCTGCCCTTCGAGCGTGGCCAGGCTCTCCTCGTCGACCGGCAGCACCCCCTCCCGTACGGCCTCGATGGTCGCGCTCAGGGAGGCGACGGGCGTGCGCAGCTGGTGGGCGAGCTCGCCGGTGAGCTGTCGCCTCGTCTGCTCGCTCGACTCGAGCCGATGCGCCAGCTCGTTGATCGAGCTGGCGAGAGTCGTGAACTCGGGTCCCATCCCGGGATCGACGAGGCGCGCGTGCAGGCGCCCGTCTGCCAGACGGCTGGCGACCTCGGCTGCTTCGGCCACAGGAGCCGCGAGCCGCCGCGCGGCCAGCCAGCTGATGGCGGCGCCCGTCAACCCCGCCATGAGGATCCCCACTCCGAGAGAGACGAGGATCGACTCGTCGAACGCGCGGGCGACATGCTCGTGGACGAGCTGGTCCGGGATCGGCCGGACGCTCTCGAGATGCGCCTCGAAGACTGCCGGGCCGACGAGGAGGGCAGTGACGAGGACGGTACCTGCGCCCGCCGCGATGACGAGGATGTTGTTGAGCAGGAGCCGGGAGGCAAGGCCCAGTCCCGCGAGCCGCGGCCCGGTGCTGCGTGTCATCCCGATCCCATCCGGTAGCCGACGCCTCGGATCGTGAGGATGTACCGCGCGGCTCTGGGATCGTCGCCGAGCTTCCGCCTCAGGTGGCCGATGTGGATGTCGACGAGGTGCTCGTCGCTGGCAATGCCTGAGGTGTCGTCCCAGACGGCGTCGAGAAGCTGCTGGCGGCTGAAGACCACGCGGGGGCGGCTACTCAGCACGTCCAGCAGGTCGTACTCCATGCGGGTCAGCGGGACCACCGACGCGCCGACGCGGACCTCGTGCGCGGCTGGGTCGATGACCAGGTCCCCGAACGTCCGCTGGGCCTCGCCGTCGTTCTCGGCGGAGAGCCCGGTACGAGGACGTCTGAGCAGCACGCCGACCCGGGCCATCAGCTGGCGCGGAGAGAACGGCTTCGTCACGTAGTCGTCGGCGCCGACGCCGAGCCCGATGAGGACATCCACCTCGTCGGCGCGGGCGGTGAGCATGAGGATGTAGCACCGGCTGAACGTACGGAGCTGGCGGCAGACCTCGACGCCGTCCATGCCGGGCAGGCCGAGGTCTAGCACCACCAGGTCGGGTTCCGACGCGCGGGCGAGTGCGAGCGCTGTCTCGCCGTCGCCGGCCGTCCGCACGTCGAAGCCGTCCTTGGCCAGGTAGCCCTCGACGACACGTACGAGACTGGGCTCGTCATCGACGACCAGCGCGTTCAGCTTCCGCGTCGGACCCACGGTCAGACGCCCTCCTTCGCGATGAACGTGCCGTGCCACGTGTGGTACCACACGGCGCCGGTCGTGGCGTTCACCGACAGCATGCCCACGGTATTGCCTCCAGCGGCCGTGTCCATCGTGTAGTGGCCGGGGAACGCCTCCGTCATGCCGGCGACGGTCTGCCCCGCCGCGTTGGCCTGCAACCACGCGTTCGCGATCGCCGTCGCGCGCTCCGAAGAGACCGCGTACGGAGCGGTGCCGGTCGTCCACATCATCGCCGGCCCGAACTCGGTGAAGACCGCACCCGTCGCCGGATCCACCAGCACCTCGGCCACGGAAGCGCCGCTGGCGTCCTTCAGCCCGACGTAGAAGTTCTGGCTGAACTGCATCACCTCACCGGTGTGCAGACCGTACGGAGTCGCGGCCGTGTCGGCTCGTCTCCGCGCCGCCGCGATGGTCGTCACCTGGACACCGTTCCCGGACAGCCAGGCCCGCGTATCCATCATCGAGCCGCCGCCGGCGCCCATCAAGCCGCCCCCACCAGCCCTGCGGCTCAGTCCGGGAGCAGCCGAGGGGACTGCGTACGAGGTCGGCACACCCGCAGCCGGACCCGGCGCGGTGCCCCTCGCTGCGAGCCGGCCGCTGGAACTTCCCGGGGCGGTGGCCGACTGCCACGTGCTCGATGCGCCGTATGCGACCGAACCGACGAGAAGCAGACCGGCCGTGACCAGCACCGTCCACGGCAGCCAGCGCGACGTCAGTGTGAGGAAGTGGCTACTCATCGCTTGCCCTCACCGCGGGCGGAGACCAGCGCCGCGCGCTGCACCTGGTAGGTCTCCACGTCGATCTCGCCACGTGCGAACCTCCGGTCGAGGATCTCCTCGGGCGTCTCCTGGCCGGACTCCGACTGACCCTGCCGTGCCTGACGACCCGGTAGCAGCCGACTCACCGCCCACACGATCGCCGCGATCAGCAGCAACCAGATCACGATCATCCCGATCATGCCGCCAATGCCCAAGCCGCCCCAACCCATACCGCCGTAACCCATCATCTCTGTGCCTCTCGTTCTCAGGGGCCTGTAGCGACCCGATACCAAGAGCGTTCCAGACGCGCGTAAACCAGAACCGGCGGCGAAAGTAAAGAGTGACTAAACCGCAGTTCGGGTCAGGCGGGCCAGGGCGGTTGACCATTGGTCGACGCGACGGCGGTGGTCGTGACCGTCCGGAAGACCATGTCGTCGACGTTCGGCATGGCGTGGGCGAGGTTCTGCTCGGCCTCGTGTGCGATGGCTTCCGCTTCCGATACCCGCATGTCAGCGAGCTGGAGGGTGGCGGCGCCGTGGAGGCGATGCCCTACCCAGCGCAGCTGGATCGTGGGTACGGACACGACGCCGTGGGTCTCCTCGAGCACCTGACGCGCCTTGTCGACGAGGTCAGGTTCGATGCCGTCCATGAGCCGCCGCCCGATGCTTCGGATGGTGCCCCAGAGAAGGACCATGATCGCGGCCGAGATGAGGATGCCGATGATCGGGTCCGCGAGGGGGATGCCGGCCATGACACCCAGGGCGCCCAGGACCACGGCGAGTGAGGTGAAGCCGTCGAGGCGCGCGTGGACGCCGTCGGCGACGAGGGCAGCAGAGCCGATGCGCTGCCCGACCCTGATCCGGTAGATTGCCACGATCTCGTTGCCGGCGAAGCCGATGACCCCGGCCGCCACCACCCACCACAGGTTGTGCAGCGTCTGGGGGTGGAAGAAGCGGCTGATCGACTCGGCCGCGGCGATGACAGCCGACAGAGCGACGACGGCGACGATGAACAGGCCGGCCAGGTCCTCGGCCCTCCCGAACCCGTAGGTGTAGCGGCGGCTGGCCCCGCGGCGTCCGAGGATGAACGCGATCCACAGGGGGACTGCGGTCAGTGCGTCGGAGAAGTTGTGGATCGTGTCGGCCAGGAGCGCGACCGACCCGCTGGCCAGGAAGATCAGGAGCTGCAGCACCGTGGTGCCCAGCAGGATGAACAGGCTGATCTTCAGCGCGCGGACACCGTGCGTACTGGCCTCCAGCGCGTCGTCGATCGAGTCCGCGGCGTCGTGCGTGTGAGGTACGAACAGCCCGTACAGGAATCCCTTCACCCCGGTGGGGTGGGAGTGGCCGCCGTGTGGGTGACCGTGCTCGTGGTCGTGGTGGTGCTCGTGGTCGTGGTCGTGCGGATGGCCGACCTCGTGGTCGTGGTGAGGCGTCGAACCGTGGGTAGGCGTGCTCATCGGTCGGACTCTCCGTGGTGGTGGGCGGGCTGACCGCCGAGGGAGTGCTCCGCCTGGAAGATGGCGTCGGAGACGAGCTGCTGCGCGTGCTCGTTCTCCAGCCGGTAGAACACGCGTTGACCGTCTTGACGGGCGGCCACGATCCGAGCCAGCCGAAGCTTCGCAAGGTGCTGCGACACAGAAGCCGGCGACTTGTGCAGGAGCTCGGCCAGGCGGTTCACCGACAGGTCCTCATCTCGCAGGGCGAGGATGATGCGGACACGGGTCGCATCGGCCAGCATCGAGAAGATCTCGACAGCCAGCTCCACGTACTGGCTCTCCGAGCTCGGCCGTGCTGTCCCATCGTCTGCATTCATGCGCAGACCTTAGCAAGTCGGTCTGGCAGGACAACCGGAGTGATCATAGATCAGCGTTCGCGTCCTCCAAAGTGGTCGCCATTCGGAGGTGCCCGACCCCTCTCCGCCTCGCATCCTCGAAAGTTGTCGTCATTCAGCCCGGATGGACCGGTTTGGCGACAACTTCGGAGGACGACCGCCCATCCGTCGCCAGACCGCTCCGAATGGCGACAACTTCGGAGGACGGTCAGGTGACGAATCCCGGGTGTCGCCGACTGGTCCGGCCAGACCTGGGTATGTGGACTTCGTCTCGGGGGAGTCCGAAGGCGTGCGCTTCCACGCAGCCCGGTGAGGCCCGCTGAGACGGCGTGGGCGCCTGCACGTGCAGTCCCCACAGAGACCAGGGGGCGGGAGCGCGAGCTCTTGCCGGGAAACGCTCCGTCCCCAGCTGCTCGCGGAGGAGAAACTCATGTACACCGTCAGTGACTTTGTCGTAGACCGACTCATCGAGTGGGGCCTTCACCGCTTCTTCGGCTTCCCCGGAGACGGGATCGGCGGCTTCGACGGTGCGCTCGGCCGGGCGCAGGAGGAAGGCAAGGACTTCCAGTACATCCGCCCCACCCACGAGGAGGTGGCCGCGCTGATGGCGTCCGCCCACGCGAAGTTCACAGGCGAGGTGGGGGTGTGCATCGCCACCTCGGGACCGGGCGCGGTCCACCTGATGAACGGTCTGTACGACGCTCGTGGCGACAACCAGCCCGTCGTCGCGATCGTAGGTCAGCAGGCCCGGGTCGCCATGGGCAGCGACTTCCAGCAGGAGCTGAACATGGAGCGGCTCTTCGGGGACGTAGCGGAGTTCGTCAAGACGGTCACCACACCGATGCAGGCTCAGATGGTTCTCGACAAGGCGATCCGTGTGGCAGAGACGTCCCGGCAGCCCTGCGTCGTCATCCTGCCGGGCGACGTCCAGGACCTGGAGATGGAGAAGCCCGGTGTTGCGCACTTCGTCTCTCGTTCGGGGGCGGGACACACCTCGACGAGGATCTGCCCGCCCATGGACGAGCTGCAGCGTGCCGCGGACGTCCTCAACGCGGGCAAGAAGGTCACGATGCTCGTCGGAGAGGGCGCGATGGGAGCCAAGGACGAGGTGCTCCAGGTGGCCGAGAGGCTCGGAGCGGGCATCATCACGGCACTGCTGGGCAAGGCGGTCGTGCCCGGCGACATCCCGTACCACTCTCAGCAGCTCGGCCTGCTCGGTACGAAGCCGAGCTGGGACCAGATGCAGGACTGCGACACGCTGCTGATGGTCGGGTCCAACTTCCCGTACTCGGAGTTCCTGCCGCCCACGGGACAGGCTCGCGGCGTACAGATCGACCTGCGACCGCCTCACCTCGGGATCCGCTACCCCATGGAGGTCAACCTCTGGGGAGATTCCCGGGCCACGCTGGGCGCGCTGATCCCCCTCCTCCGCCAGACGGACGACCTGAGCTGGCAGGAGGGCGTCGCCAAGGGCATGAAGACCTGGGAGAGGATGATCCAGAACGCTGCCATGGTGGATGCCCACCCGATCAACCCACGGCTGGTCTTCCACCACCTCAATGCCCAGCTTCCGTCCGACGCGATCATCACGGCGGATGCGGGAAGCACGGCCGACTGGTACGGGCACCACATCCGGCTCGGCCGCAACCAGATGGGAAGTCTGTCCGGAAGCCTGGCCACGATGCTCGGCGCGATGCCGTACGCGCTCGCTGCGAAGTTCGCCTACCCCGACCGGCCCGTCGTCTGCACGATCGGAGACGGTGCGTTCCAGATGCTCGGCATGAACGAGCTGATCACGATCAAGCGCCACTGGCACGAATGGCCAAACGCGTCCTTCATCGTCCTCGTCCTGCACAACAGCGACCTCAACCAGGTCTCGTGGGAGATGCGTGAGGCAGGGAACCCGCGCTGGGACACCGCGCAGCTGGTCGAGGACATGGACTACGCCAGGTACGCCGAAGGGCTGGGGCTGAAGGGCATCCGCGTCGACGAGCCGGGCCAGGTCGAGGACGCGTGGCGGGAGGCGTTCGCGGCGGACCGGCCGGTCCTTCTCGATGTGGTCACGGACAAGAACATCCCGCCGCTGCCCCCGCATGTCACCTACGAGCAGGCCAAGAGCGTCGCGAAGTCGGTCATCCATGGCGACCCCGACTCCCGCGAGGTCATCACCAACAGCGCGCGGGCCGTGGCCTCCGAGCTGTTCGCCCGCGTCGGCGGCACGCTGGAGCGCGACGATGACTGAGCCTTCCGGCGAGAGCCGCCGGGCGCTGGCGGTCCCGATCGACGTCGCCGACGAGCACCAGGTCTTCGCCGCCGCGCAGCAGGTCGAGAGCGAGCTGGCGAGATCGACGTGTGGGTGAACGACGCGATGACCACTGCGATTGCCTGGGACATCGCTCCCGACGACTTCCGGCGAGCATGCCTTCTCGGTCGCTCGACGCAACCTTTGCGATCCCGCCGGCGGGGTCTGACGCGACGGGGCATCGCTCTCGCACATGGGCTGACGGCGGTCGATGTCATGGGAGCCTCTCAGCTGCTCGGACACCTCGGCATGCGCACCGAAGTCGTCGTCGACCAGGCTTCCCGACAATCCAGCCCTCAACATAGCCCCGACGGTCACAGGTGCGGGCCCATGGGGGGTGATGTTCACCAGCCGCCACGAGGAGACGACGCTGCGCATGAAGACGTCGCCACAGAAGGACGCGCGTCCTCTCGGCGGTGCGAGCGGTCCCAGTCCTGCGGGCCCAAGTTCATCTGTGCCGCCTCGTCCCGGTCGACGTCATCGTCCGGGAGGTCCGCATCCGTCGGGGCTGACTGCCTCAGCGCCGGCAATGCGACGCACCTTTTAGGTCACCCGGGCTCAACAACCTGAACGTGTCAGTTCTGGTCCAGATCGGCTCTTCACATGCAAACGTTTGCATGTCAGTGTGGCGCGCACAAACATCAAGCGTAGGAGTTCCCATGGGGCTGCTGGACTGGGTTGTCGTCGCCGCTTACTTCCTGGCGATGGTCGGAATCGGGTTCTGGGCGCGTAGCCGCATCAAGAACACGAGCGACTACTTCGTGGCCGGCGGGAAGATCCCGTGGTGGCTGACGGGAATCTCCCATCACATGTCGGGCTACTCAGCGGCCGTGTTCGTCGGCTATGCCGCGCTCGCGTACACCGCCGGTTTCGCCGTGTACGTGTGGTGGGCCCTGTCGATCACCTTCGCCTGCGTGGTGGGTGCCTTTCTGTTCGCTCCGCGATGGCCACGGCTTCGTAAGCGACTCGGGATCATCTCGCCCCTGGAGTTTCTTGCCGACCGGTTCAATGTCCCCACCCAGCAGGTTCTCGCGTGGTCCGGGGCCGCGCTGAAGGTGTTCGACGTGGCCGCGAAGTGGACGGCGTCTGCGATTCTGCTCAATGTCTTCGCAGGCGTCCCGGCGGCTGTCGGGATCCTCATCGTCGGCGGCGTGACGATGATCTACTCCACGGTGGGCGGTATCTGGGCCGACGTGCTCACCGACTTCGGTCAGTTCCTGATCCAGTTCGTGGCCGCGATCGCGATGGCCGTGATCGTGATGGCGAAGCTCGGTGGGGTCTCGTCGATCTGGACGATCTGGTCTCAGCTCCCTCCGGCCAACTCGCATCCGTTCAACAGCAGCCTGACGCTGTGGTTCTTCCTGGCGTACTGCGTGATCGCGACCCTCTCGTACAACGGCGGAACCTGGAACCTCGCGATGCGGTTCCTCTCGACCTCCGACGGGGTCGTCGCCCGCCGCTCGATGCTGCTGTCCGCGGTGCTGTACCTCGCCTGGCCCCTGGTGCTCTTCTTCCCGATGTGGGCTGCCCCCATCCTGCTGCCGGGCCTGGCGAAGCCGGACCAGTCGTACGCGCTCCTGGCCACGCACCTACTGCCGGCCGGTCTGATCGGACTCGTTCTTGCGGGGATGTTCTCGCACACGATGGCGATGACGTCTTCCGACGCGAACGCCATCTCTGCAGTCGTCATCCGCGACATCATTCCCTTCTTCCGCAAGGGCAAGGGATTCCTGCCGCCTCGCTCCGAGCTTCTCTGGTCACGGCTGACCACTTTCCTGTTCATCGTGCTGTCGATGTCCATCGCGCTCAAGGCCGACAGCTTCGGCGGAGTTCTCGGCCTGCTGATCCTGTGGTTCGGCGCGTTGGTCGGACCGATCGCCGTGCCCATGCTTCTGGGAATGCTCCCGTGGTTCAAGAAGTCCGGTCCAAGTGCCGCCATCATCTCGTGGGCGGTCGGGCTCGTCATCTTCGCGGTGAACAAGTATGTGATTCCCGGACAGGTGGCCGCGATGGGAACCAACGCCCAGGCCTTCACCGTCGCATCGCCGGTGATCGGCTCGATGGTCGTGTTCATCGTCCTGGGCTTCATCAAGCCGGAGAACACTCCGGAAAGGGACGCCATCGTCGACGCCTTGAACATCGACACGGATGAAGAGGTCGCTGTGCGTGAGTACAAAGCGGTGTCATGAGCGAGGCCCATACCGGTTCCCCCACAGAACATCTTCTCGAGCATGTACTGCCATGGTGGGTCTCGCACGGCCTCGACGACGCGCCAGGAGTCCTCACGGGTTTCGACAACGACGGGCACCTTGTCACCTCCGACCGCTTCACCTGGTCGCAAGGGCGTTGGGCATGGCTCTGCAGCGAGCTGGCTGATGATGCGGCGGCGGGCCGGCTTGCGCTCGACCCGACGGAATGGAGGAGCCGCTGCCGTTCCACCGTGGAGTTCCTCCTCCGGTTCGCTGTGCGCGACGACGGGAGGACGGTCTTCCGGACCACGAAGGAGGGCGTTCCGGTCCCGGATGCGGACGGCGCTGTGGCGACGAGCGTGTTCGCTGACTTGTTCGTGGTCCTCGGAATCGCCGGTGCTCTCCGCACCGGCCCGGAGGCGCCCGCCGAGTGGCTGGATGTGGCCGAGCGTATCCTCGCCACGGCCGAGCGGTCGATCGCCGATCGTACGGCCCTCTCTGAGCCCTATCCCGTACCGGTCGGGTTCCGCGACCTGGCAGGGCCGATGAACCTGCTGCACGCGTCGGCGGAGCTCCTGCGCTCAGCCCCGTCGACGCTCGCGACAGGGGTGCGGGACCGAGCGCTCGCGACCCTGAACAGGGACTTCCTGGGCGAAGACTCGTGGGTGGAGTTCAGAGCAGAGCCGTCCGTCTCGACGCAGACTCTGCTGGCGCGCCACCGGACGCCGGGCCATCTCCTGGAGCTGCTCTGGATGCTCGTCCTCGCAGAGGAGACGGGCGGGTTGCCGACTGACCTGCACCGCTACTCGGGCCTCGCCCTGCGGGCTCTCGAGCTCGCCTGGGACCGCGAGTACGGCGGGCTGCTGCGCTACGTGGACGAGGAGGGAGGGCGTCCGACCGGGCGTCTCCTCGGAGAGGAGCCGACCAGGTACGAAGCCTTGGTGACCGAGACCTGGGACACGAAGCTGTGGTGGGTGCACGCGGACACGATGGTTGCCACCGCGCTGCTGGCAGACCGGACCGGCTCGCATGCCCTCGAGGAGTGGAACACGAGGGTCAGGGACTACACCTTGACGACCTTCCCCAGCCCGTCAGGAGAATGGCTGCAGGTCCGGGACCGCCGAGGCAACCCGCTCAGTACGGTTGTCGCACTGCCGGTGAAGGACCCCTTCCACATCATCCGAGCCCTCATCCTGCTCGCTCGGCTCGATGCCTGCGTACCTCTCGAGGGAGCTGCTGCATGATCACCCTGCACTCATGTCCCGATGCGCGTGCGCTCGGCCGAGCAGCAGGTGCGCACGCTGCGTCCGTGCTGCGCGAGGCCGACAGCGACCGGCTGCGCGTCATGCTCGCGGCAGCCCCGAGCCAGCTCGAGACCCTCACGGCGCTCGCCCAGAGCGACGGCATCGACTGGTCGCGCATCGACTTCTTCCACATGGACGACTACGTCGGCCTTGCGCCAGATAGCCCGCGTGGCTTCGCGAACTGGCTCGAGCGTCATTTCCTGTCGCTGCTCGGTCCGCACGTCTCGTTCTCGCGGATGGACATCTCGCTGTCCCCGGAACAGGCGGCGCACGCCTACGGGAAGGTACTCGGTGACGAGCCCTTCGACCTTTCGCTGTGCGGCCTGGGCATCAACGGCCACCTGGCGTTCAACGACCCTCCGGCGGACTTCTCCGACCCGGAGCCCACCAGGGTCGTCGAGCTCGCCCACGCGTCGCGCAAGCAGCAAGTCGACGAGGGGCTCTTCCCACGGCTGGACGACGTCCCGACGCACGCGGTGACGGTGACGATTCCGCGTCTGCTCAACGCGCGGGTCGTCATCTGCAGCGTGCCGGGCGCCGAGAAGCGGCAAGCGGTCCGCGACACCCTGGACCGCGAGCCCGGTCCCGACTACCCCGGGACGGCGCTGCGGAGCCACCCGGATGCGCATCTGTACGTCGACGCGGAGAGCGGGAAGACATGAGCACGGAGCTGGGCGGACGGTACCTGGACACAGTCACCGACCTGCTGCGCCGGATTCACGACACCCAGGCCCCGGCGATCGACGCGGCGGCACGTCTCCTCGCCGACCAGATCGCCGCTGACAAGCTCGTCCACGTGTACGCGCCCGGCGGGCACTCGAACCTCGCGGCACAGGAGGTCTTCTTCCGGGCCGGCGGGCTGATGCACGTCTCCGCCATCCTCGACTCCGGAACCCTGTTGTCGGACGGCGCCCTACGGTCCATGGCGGTCGAAAGGCTGCCCGGCTACGGTCGGATCGTCATCGACAACGCCGGTCTCGCTTCCGGTGACGTGCTCATTCTCGTCAACGCCTATGGGATCAACGCGGCACTCATCGACGCGGCACTGGCGGCGCACGACAGGGGCGTGGTGACGATCGGTGTCTCGTCTCGGACGCATGCGAGCCAGACGTCACCGGAGCATCCGGCTCGGCACCCGTCGAAGAAGAACCTGTACGAGGTGGTGGACCACCACATCGACACGTTCGTACCGGTCGGCGACGCCGTCATCCAGGTCGGCGATGCAGTCGAGAAGAGCGGGTCGGTGTCCACGTTCGCGAACGCGTACACCATGAACTGGCTGATGCTGGCCACGATCCAGCTGCTGGATCGGCAGGGGGTCGAGGTCCCCATCTGGCGCAGCGGCAACGCCCCCGGCGGCGACGAGGCGAATGCGCGGTTCCTCGACAGGTTCCGGGGGAGGGTGAAGTGGCTGTGACCACCGTCGAGGGACTGGACCCGAGCACCGGTGAGGTGCTCGAGATCGACTGTCGCCAGGACGTGGTCGCTGACGTCCGTCGTCGGGGCCGGACTGGTGACCTGACGCTTCCCTACGTGTCGCCCGGCCTCGTCGACCTGCAGGTCAACGGGTACGCAGGGCACGACGTCAACGCGGAGGGCGTCACCGTTGACGATCTGACCGCCATCACTTTCGCGCTCGCAGAAGAGGGTGTGACCACCTGGGTGCCCACGATCGTGACGGCACCCGAGGATCGGATCCGGCAGGCACTGCACGTCGTGAGAGAGGCGCGAAAGGATGTGGTCCTTGCCGCTGCCATCCCGTTCGCGTCGGTGGAGGGGCCGTTCCTCTCGGACCTCGACGGCCCGCGCGGGGTGCATGACCTGAGATCGATACGGCCGATCGACAGCGACGAGGTCGAGCGCTGGGCGGCTGAGGGACCCCTCGGCATCGTGACGGTGTCACCGCACTGGCCCGACAGCCCGGGCGCGATCAGACGGATCGTGGCAGCCCGGATAGCCGTCGCGATCGGCCACACTCACGCCGACAACACTCAGATCAGAGCGGCCGTGGATGCGGGCGCGAGCCTGTCGACTCATCTGGGCAACGGCATCTTCCCGGACCTGCCACGTCATCCGAACCCCATTTGGAGCCAGCTCGCCGAGGACCGCCTCGCCGCCGGCTTCATCGCGGACGGGCATCACCTGCCCGCGGAGACGCTCAAGGTCATGCTGCGGGCGAAGCCGGCCGGCGGCGCCTTCGTCGTGTCGGACGCCACAGCCCTCGCCGGAATGCCTCCAGGAAGGTATCGCACCCCTGTCGGAGGCGACGTGGAGCTCAGCGAGGACGGCCGTCTGAGCCCGGTAGGGACGAAGATCCTCGCCGGGGCGGCGAGGAGCCTCGCCCATGCCCTGCCCTTCCTGATCGGCAGTGTCGGGTTGTCGTTGGCCCACGCGGTCAGCCTGGCCACTTCGGTCCCGGGCGGCGTCGTGACCAAGGTGTCCGGTGCCACCCCTGGCCGCCTCGCAGTGGGTAGCCGGGCGGATCTCGTCCTGATCGAGCGCAGCGGCGTCGTCGTCGGTGTCGTTGCCCGCGGACACGTACGACCGTGAGGGTGGGGATCGCCCGGCGAGAGGTGGCGGTGCCGCGTGGGACGCCCATGGCCGGGTACGCGGCGCGGGAAGGTGCCTCGACTGGGGTGCATGACCCACTGACCGTGCGGGCGCTGGTGCTCGACGACACTGCCCTGGTGTCCGCCGACGTGTGTGCGCTCCACGAACGTACGGCCGCGGAGATCCGGCACCTCACCGCCGACCTCGTGCAGGACGTCGTGGTGCTCGCCACCCACACCCATTCCGGGCCGTGTCTGGCTTTCGGCCGGCTGGGGCCCCACGCGGCATCCGTCCACGATGAGCTTGTACGGGTGGCCGTGTCCGCGGTCGAAGGGGCCTGCCGCTCCCAGGTGGAGTGCGCGCTGGACTATGCTTCGGCGACCGGCTCCGGAGTGGCGAAGAACCGGCGCCACCCTGATCGTCCCATCGACCCGCCGATCGAGGCGTTGCGGTTCAGGCGCGGGGCCTACGCTGTGGCGACCCTCGTCACCTATCCCTGTCACCCGGTCGTCCTCGATGGGGCCAACCGAGAGATCTCCGGCGACTATCCCTCATACGTGAGGGACGCCATCGAGAGGGACGGAGGTGTGTCCCTCTGGGCGACGGGCTGCGCCGGTGACGTGAACACGGGGCACTCGGCGGAGGCGTCGTTCCGCAGCGACATGAGCGGACGCCGGACGTTCGCCGAAGCTGAGCGCATCGGCACCCTGTTGGCAGACACGCTGCACCAGGCGGCGTTCCGGACCCTCACGACACGGCCGGTGACGTTCCAGCGAACGGAGGTCGTGCTGCCCCTGTCACCTTTCGACCCGGTGCAGACCGTGCGTGACCGCGAGAGCTGGGCACAGTCCGCATCCTCGTCGCCACCGCCCCTGGCGGCGCTCTACCGGGCCTGGATGGCGTGGGCCGACGAGATGCTGGAGCAGGGCCCGGGCGAGCGACGCGAGGCGCGTCTCCCCCCCGCCGATCCGCAAGGAAGCACGGACGAGGACGGGTGGCACGGGTTCGTGTCCCGGCTCGACCTGGGCGGTGTCGCCGTCGTGACCCTTCCCGGGGAGCCGTTCCTGGCGGTCGCCGAAGCGGTCAAGGCTGCTGCCGAGAAGCCCGTCCTCGTCCTGGGCTACGCCGACGGCGTGCCCGGCTACCTGCCGACGGTGGATGAGTACCCGTACGGCGGCTACGAGGTCGTCGACGCCCATCGCTACTACGGCATGAAAGCGGCATTCGCACCGGGAGCGGCGGAGCGAATGACCTCCGTCGCCGTCGGGTTAGTCTCGAGAAATGGCTAAACCGCCGACCATCGTCGACGTCGCTCACATGTTGGGGGTGGCTCCGTCGACGGTCTCGCGAGCGTTCAACAACCCACGGATACTGAAGCCGGACACGGTGGCGCGCGTCCTCGCCAAGGCCGCCGAGCTGGGTTACGTGCCCAACCGCCACGCCCAGGCTCTCACCACCGGCCGGTCCGGGCTCGTCGGCCTCGTCATCCGCGACGTCTCCAACCCGTTCTTCGCGCGGGCCATCCGTGCCACCCAACGCGAGGCCGAGCGACTGTCGTTGAATGCCATCGTCGTCGAGTGCGACAGCGACGCCGACCGCGAACAGCGTCTGATCGACCGCGTCCTTCCGCAGGTGGAAGGTCTCGTCCTGGCATCCACCCGCCTGTCGGCCGCCAGGCTCACGGAGCTTTCCCGAAGAACCCGCGTCGTCCTCGTCAACAGTGACCTGGCAGGCTTCACCAGGGTGCTCGCCTCCGCTTCCGAGGCCCTCGACCAGGGAATCCGGCTTCTTGCAGGCGCGGGCGCCCGCAAGCTGGCGTACGTCGGCGGACCGCCGTACTCCTGGTCTGAGGCCGAGCGCTGGGGAACTGTGCGCAGGGTCGCGGCTGAGCGAGGGCTTGCAGTCACCTACGTGAGCGCGAACATGGGCACGTACGGAGAGGGCCGTGCTGCGGCGGTCTCGATCGCGGAAGCAGAGGTCGATGCGGTGGTCGCCTTCGACGATGTCATCGCCCACGGGGTTCTGGACGGCCTCACGATCCTGGGCGTACGAGTTCCCGAGGATGTCCGCCTGCTCGGCTGCGACGACGCCTTGCCGATCGAGACCCACCCCCGGTTGTCAACGGTTCGGCTCGACATCGAACAAGCCTTCGTGACTGCGGTGCGCGCGCTGGCCGAGGGTAGCGTCTCCGGCCAACGGATCCTCGTACCAGGCGTCCTCACAGTGCGCGAGACGACGTAGCCGAGGGGGCCGAGCGAGGGTGGCCTCGGCCGCGCCATGCACGGGCGGGTCAGGGGACGATGTGTCCGGCGGCGCGGTACAGCTCGTACCACTCGACCTTCGTGAGGACGACGTCGGCGCCCTTGGCGGCGTCGGTCACGCGCTGGGGGTTCGTGGTGCCGGTGACGACCTGCATCTGGGCGGGGTGCCGGGTGATCCACGCGGTGGCGATCGCCTCGGTCGGCACGTCGTACGCGGCTGCGAGCCGGTCGATCACGGCGTTGAGCTCGGGGTAGTCAGGGTTGCCGAGGAACGGGCCGTTGAAGAAGCCGGCCTGGAACGGCGACCACGCCTGGATCGTGATGTCGTGGAGGCGGCAGTAGTCGAGCGTGCCGAGCGTGCGGTCGACCGACTGGTCGAGAGCGCCCATGTTGATCGACATCCCCTGGGTGATGAGGTTGGCGTGTGTGATCGACAGCTGCAGCTGGTTCGCGACGAGGGGCTGCCTCACGTACTTCTTGAGCAGCTCGACCTGAGCGGGGGAGTGGTTGGACACCCCGAAGTAGCGGACCTTTCCCTGGCTCTCGAGCTCGTCGAACGCCTTGGCCACCTCCTCCGGCTCGACCAGCGCGTCCGGGCGGTGCAGCAGGAGGATGTCGATGTGGTCGGTGCGGAGCGCCGCCAGCGAGCCGTCTACGGAGGAGATGATCTCCTCGTACGAGAAGTCGAAGTACGGACCGTCCTCCTTCACGATGCCGGCCTTCGTCTGGAGCGTGATCTCGTCGCGCTGTGAGGGGGTCAGGGCGAGTGCCTCGGCGAAGCGTCGTTCGCAGCCGTGGGGCGCCGACCCGTACACCGAGGCGTGGTCGAAGAAGTTGATGCCCGCCTCGAGGGACGCGTCGAACAGGGCGCGGACCTCGGCGTCCGACTTGTCCTGGATGCGCATCATGCCGGTCACGATGGCGGGCGCCACGATGTCGGTGCCTGGCAGGTCGAACGTCTTCATGGTGGCTCTCTCTCACCTCACGGTCATCCGCGAACCTCGTGTCGCGGGGCTCGCCCACACGATAGGCGGCCGATAATCTAGAAGTCCAACAAGTGCGAGTCATGTGTTCTATGAGGAGAGGCGCTCAATGGACCTGCGTCAGATGGAGTACCTGGTGGCCCTCGCCGACGAGCAGCATTTCACGCGGGCGGCGGCGGTGTGCGGCGTCTCCCAGTCCGGCCTGTCCGCCGCGATCCGCGGTCTCGAAGCCGAGCTGGGGAGCGTGCTCTTCAGCCGTACGACGCGCCGCGTCGAGCCGACCGACGCCGGGCTCGCACTGCTTCCGTACGCACGAGAGCTGCTCAGCCAGGCCAGTGCCGGCCGTGACGCGGTCGTCCGGGTCACCCGGGAGCTCTCGGGACAGCTCCGGGTGGGAGCCGAGCAGTGCCTCGGAGTCGTGGACGTGCCGGCGCTGCTCGAGCGCTTCCATCGCCGCTATCCCCAGGTGACGATCCACTTCACGCAGGCCGGCTCGTACGACCTTCTCGACATGGTCCGTGCCGGTGATCTGGAGGCGGCCTTCGTCGCGAGCACTGACCACCTGGGCGCGCTGGACCGGACGGAGATCGGGCGGCGGCCCATCCTCCTGTTGTGCCCGCCCGACTATCCCCTGGCCGGCAAGGCGAGGGCGGACTGGACCGACCTCGACGGCCTGGACTACATCGACTTCCACGACTCGTGGGCGGTCCGCGCGATCAACGACGAGGTGTGCCGGTCGCACGGCGTCCACCGTCGGGTGAGCTGTACGGTCGACGACATCCACACCCTCCTCGATCTCGTCCACCGAGGCCTCGGTGTGGCGCTGGTGCCGCAGACGATCGCCGCCAAGCCGCAGGCAGCCGGTCTCGGCGTCGTCCAGCTCCCCTCCGACAGCGGCGCCGAGTGGGTCGTCTCGGTGGTCACCGCCCCGAGTAGCCCGGAGACGGCGGCAGCGGTGCACCTGCTGGAGCTGCTCTCGCAGTGACGGCGGCCGGGCCGGCCTGCTAGACGTTTTTCATCGTCGCCGGGTGCGAGCCCACGCGCTTGCCACTCTCCAGGGCGTCGATCGCCGCCACCTCCGCAGGCTCCAGGCCGAAGTCGAACAGGTCGAAGTTCTCAACCATGCGCTCCTTGTGCACTGTCCGAGGATGATGATGCGCCCGTGCTCGATGTGCCAGCGCAGGGTGACCTGTGCGACGGTCTTGCCGTACTTGGCCGCGATGGCGTCGACTTCGGGCGTTGCGACGAGACCCCCCGCGCGATCGGGCTCCATGCCTCCACGCGGATGCCTGCGACCAGGCAGCGCTCCTCGAGCCCCTCCTCGGCGAATCGCTCCAGCGCCTGCCAGCTGAGGAATCTTCGCGCCGCTGTTCAGGTCGATGAGGGGCACACTGCTCATTCGCTTCTCCTTGGCGAGCCGCTGAGTCTAGGGAGGTGGTTCCTCGCCGGACACGGCGTGCTGCGGGGCCGGCCCGGTAGATCCGCGTACGACAAGGGTGGTACTGAGCTCCATCGGAGGCGCGGCAGGTCGTCCGGAGCGCAGCGCCGAGATACAGCTGCGCACGGCGTGGCGTCCCATCTCCACCAGGGGCTGTCGAACAGTGGTGAGGTGAGGCCAGACGAGCTCTCCGCCCAGGCCGTCGTCGAACCCCACCACGGAGATGTCTTCGGGGATTCGCACGCCGAGCTCGTGGCACGCATCGTAGAAGCCGAACGCCACGCTGTCGGAGGCAGCGAACACCGCCGTCGGCGGGTCTGGGAGCTTCAGCAGCTGCGCAGCAGCGTGGCCGTCCTCGCTGGTGAAGCGACCCGGCACGATCAGTCGTGGGTCGACGTCCAGGCTCGCCCGGCGAAGGGCGTCCAGGTACCCCGCCAGACGGTCGCCGCCCGGGGTCGACTCGCTCTTGGCGCCGACGTAGGCGATACGCCGGTGGCCCAGGCTGATCAGGTGGTCCACCGCGTCGTGTCCGCCGCGAAAGTTCGTCGCGCCCACCGTGACAACCCCATCCGGTACGCGGTTCACGGGGTCGACCACCACGAGAGGGGTATCCAGCTGGTTCGCGGCCGCCAGGGTCTTCGCGTCGATCACCGTGGTGAGGAAGACAAAGGCTTGTGCGCCCGATCGGTGGGCGTCCACCAGCCACTTCTTCGTCCACGGGGGGTTCGGACTGGCGCTGTCCACTTGGCAGATCGTGATGGTGGCATTCCCGGCCGTGGCCTCGAGGAGCATGCCGCTGAGTACTTCAGGTGCGTAGAGGTTGTTGATCGAATCCACGACGACCCATACCGGGACCTTGCCGCTGGGCGCCTTGCGCGACGGTACCCGGTACCCCAGCTCGAGCGCTGACTGCCTGACCTTACGGATCGTCTCGGGACCGACGTCCGCGCGGTCGTTGAAGACTTTGGACGCTGACGACTGGGACACCCCCGCGTGCAAGGCCACCTGGTTCAAGGTCACTCGCCGACTCATGGTCGAAGCGTACACCCGAAACTTTCGAGATCAATTCGTAACATCATCATGTTTGGCATTGCCCTTGTGCCTCCATTGCCGACGGCGTACTCTCCCGAAAGAACCACGAATATCGACGAAAGGTTTCGCAACTCAGCGACGTGCCGCCGGTATTCACGCTCCACGCACGCGGTGTGCGGGACGCGACCTAAGGAGAGTCAAAGATGACGCAACTGTCAGGTGTTACGCGCCGTGGGTTCCTCGTGGCAGGCGCCGGACTGGCGGCCGCCTCAGTGGTGGGCTGCAGCAGCACGTCCACCACGGCCGCCGCTTCCGGCGGGACAACAGCAGGCAAGGCCACCATGTGGGGGTTGTCGGGTAAGCCCAATGAGCAGATCTTGACGGACTGCGTCGCCGCCTTCAACAAGCTGGGCAAGGGCACGGTCGACGTGACGTTCTTCCAGAACGACGCGTACAAGCAGAAGATCCGCACCGCGGTGGGCGCCGGCGAGGCCCCCACACTGATCTACGGCTGGGGCGGCGGCATCCTCAAGGGCTACGCCGACGCCGGACAAGTTCTCGACCTCACCGACTGGGTCAAGGGTCACGCGGCGTGGAAGGCCACGTTCTTCGACTCCCCATGGGGCGCCGGAACCATCAACGGCAAGATCTTCGGCGTTCCGACGAACAACACCCAGCCGATCGTCATGTACTACAACAAGAAGCTGTTCGACCAGGTCGGTGCGAGCCTGCCGACGACATGGGACGACGTGATGAACCTTGTCAGCACCTTCAACAGCAAGGGCATCGCACCGTTCTCTCTCGGCGGCGGCTCCAAGTGGACCTCGATGATGTGGCTGGAGTACCTCTTCGACCGGATCGGCGGCCCTGAGGTCTTCAACAACATCTACGCCGGCAAGAAGGGCTCGTGGGGCGACCCTTCGGCACTGAAGGCGTACAAGATGGTGCAGGACCTCGTCGATGCAGGCGGCTTCATCAAGGGCTTCATGAGTATCACGGCCGACAGCAACGCCGACCAGGCCCTCCTGTACACGGGCAAGGCCGCCATGATGCTGCACGGCGGCTGGGCCTACGGTGGCATGAAGTCCGCCCAGGCCGACTTCGTGAAGAACAACCTGGCCTTCGGCGGCTTCCCGTCGATCTCGGGCGGCAAGGGTGACGCGAAGAACGTCGTCGGCAACCCGGCCAACTACTGGTCGATCTCGGCCAAGGCATCTGCGGCCGAGCAGGCCGTGGCGAAGGCGTGGCTCGTCGACGGCATGTTCACCGACACCGTGGTCGATGCGTTCATCGCCAGTGGCGGCGTCCCGGTCGTCAAGTCGGCTCAGACCAAGATCGCGAGCTCGGCGGACAAGGACTTCCTCACTTTCGTGTTCAATCTGGCAACGGCAGCTCCGAACTTCCAGCAGTCATGGGACCAGGCCCTGAGCGCGACCCAGGCGGAGGCGCTGCTGAACAACATCTCCCAGCTGTTCAGCAAGCAGATCGGCCCCGACCAGTTCGCCTCGAACATGAACGCCACGCTCTGATGGCTACGGCATCACGGCCACGGGACACCCCTCTCGCCGTGCTCGTGCTGCCGTCGCTGCTGATGTTCGTCACCTTCGCTGTCGTGCCGCTGTTCGGTGTTGTGGTCTTGAGCTTCACCAAGTGGGACGGCATCGGGGCGATCTTGCCGAACGGTCTGGGGAGCTGGCAGCAGGTGCTCGCCGATCCCCAGACCTGGCGGTCGCTGTGGCTGACACTCCTGACGATGGTCATCACGTGGGCGGTGCAGACACCGCTGAGCATCCTGCTGGGGACGTTCATCGCCGGCCACCAGCGCTATCGCGCAGTGCTCGCGGTCCTCTACTTCCTTCCGCTACTGCTGAGCTCCGCGGCACTGGCGATCGCCTTCAAGGCGCTGTTCGACCCCAACTTCGGTCTCGGGGCGGGCCTGCACATCCCGTTGCTGAGCCAGGACTGGTTGGGCGTGCAACTGGCGTTCCCGGTGGTCCTGGCCGTCATCGCCTGGCAGTTCATCCCGTTCCACACGCTGCTCTACCAGGGAGGCGTGCGACAGATCCCCGTGCAGCTGTACGAGGCGGCGCAGATCGACGGGGCCGGCAGGTTCCAGCAGTTCCTCCGCATCACGCTGCCCCAGCTGAAGTACACGATCATCACGAGCTCGACGCTCATGCTGGTCGGCTCGCTGACGTACTTCGACCTGGTCTTCGTGATGACCGAGGGCGGACCTGGCAACGCCACCCGCATCCTCGCGCTCGACATGTACATCCGCGGCTTCAAGGCCAACCAGATGGGCGCCGCGAGCGTGATCGCGGTCTTCCTCGTGGTACTGGGTCTCGGCATGGCCCTCGGAGTGCAGCGGCTCGGTGGCCGCGACAAGAACGCTAGCCAGCTGGAGGGGTTGTGACGACCGACACCATGCGGGCATCTACAAAGAAGACCGTGGACGTCAGAGACACCGGCAGCCGTGGCGTCGGGAAGCCGAACTACCTCGCCGGGTTCTTCGGCTGGTTCTGGCTCGCCGTAGTGATCATCCCGATCTACTACGTCGTCGTCACCTCCCTGAAGAACCAGGGCGACTACTTCACCGCCAACCCGCTGGCGCTGCCCATCCCGCCGACGTTCCACCCCTATCAAGAAGTCATCGCGAACAACATCGGCACGTACTTCCTGAACAGCGTCATCGTGGCGGTGGGTGCGGTCATCCCGATCGTGATCTTCGCCTTCATGGCTGCCTACGCACTCGTGCGGGGCCAGGGCCGGTTCCTGAGATTCTGCAACGGCCTGTTCCTCATGGGCCTCGCCATCCCGGTCCAGGCCACGATCGTGCCGATCTACCTCATGATCACCAAGATGGGCCTGTACGACACACTGCCGGCCATCATCCTGCCCGCCGTCGCGTTCGGCCAGCCGCTGTCGATCCTGATCGTCTCGAACTTCGTCCGCGACATCCCGAAAGAGCTGTTCGAGTCGATGCGGCTCGACGGGCTCACGGACTGGCGGATCATGTGGCGCCTGGCGTTCCCGCTGACCAGCCCGGCGCTGGTCACGGTGGCGATCTACCAGGGACTCAACGTCTGGAACGGGTTCCTGTTCCCCCTGATCCTCACCCAGTCGCCAGACAAGCGCACGATGCCGCTCGGGCTGTGGGCGTTCCAGGGCGAGTACACGGTCAATATCCCTGCCATCCTCGCGGCAGTGATCGTGTCCACCGTGCCGATCCTGGTCCTCTACGTGATCGGACGACGCCAGCTGCTCAGCGGCCTCACCGCGGGCATAGGGAAGTAGAACACCGACACCGACGCCTCGACGAGCCCGCACCCGACCCCCTTCTGCGACCCTCCTCTTCTGCACACCCCTCAGCCTCTGCACACCATCAACCCGAAAGAGCCCGATGACCATCTTCCATGTCGCCACGACCGGCGACGACGCCGCCGCCGGCACCGAGTCCGCCCCGTTCCGCACGGTCAACCACGCCGCGCAGTTCGCCTTGCCAGGCGACACCGTCCTCGTGCACGAAGGTCTGTACCGCGAGTGGGTCAAGCCCGCGAATGGCGGCCTCAGCGACACCAGACGGATCACGTACGCGGCGGCGCCCGGTGAGCACGTCAAGATCACCGGCGCCGAGCAGGTGACCGGCTGGACGCACGAGTCCGGTCCGGTGTGGACGGTGACGGTGCCGAACGCGATGTTCGGCGACCACAACCCGTTCTCACTGACGATCGAGGGTGACTGGGTCGTACGGGAGACCGAGGACGAGCCGCGCAAGCACCTGGGCGACGTGTACCTCAACGGGCGCAGCTTCTACGAGGCGCTGTCGCGCGACGAGCTCACGGCGCCGGCGCGGACCGAGGTTCGGGACCACTGGACCGGCCGGATGGTGCGGGTGCCGGACGTGGTTCAGACCACGCATCGCTGGTACGCGGAGGTCGGGGCGGATACCACGACGATCTGGGCCGCGTTCGGCCAGGCCGACCCGAATGCCGAGCTGGTCGAGATCAACGTGCGCCGCTCGGTGTTCTACCCAGCGGTGGTGGGCCTGAACTACATCACCGTCCGTGGTTTCGAGCTGGCGCAGGCCGCGTGCCCGTGGACCCCGCCGACTGCGGACCAGCCGGGCCTCGTCGGCCCGAACTGGGCCAAGGGCTGGATCATCGAGGACAACGACATCCATGACGCGAAGTGCTCGGCGATCTCCATCGGCAAGGAGGCCTCGACCGGCAACAACAACTTCACCCGCCGTCATGACAAGCCGGGCTACCAGTACCAGCTCGAATCTGTCTTCAACGCGCTCGAGATCGGGTGGAGCAAGGAGCTCATCGGCTCGCACGTGATCCGCAACAACCACATCCACGACTGCGGCCAGAACGGCGTCGTCGGCCACCTCGGCTGCATCTTCTCGCGGATCCACGACAACCACATCCACGCGATCGCGACCAAACGGGAGTTCTTCGGCCACGAGATCGCCGGGATCAAGCTGCACGCCGCGATCGACGTCGAGATCGCTCACAACCACATCCACGACTGCTCGCTGGGGATCTGGCTGGACTGGCAGACCCAGGGCACGCGCGTGACCCGGAACGTGCTGCATGACAACTGCCGCGACCTGTTCGTCGAGGTCAGCCACGGCCCGTACGTGGTCGACCACAATGTCTTCGCCTCGAACGCGTCCATCGAGACCGTCTGCGAAGGCGGCGCCTACGTCGGGAACCTCGTCGCCGGAACCGTCCGGGTCGAGGACGTGATGAACCGCGCCACCCCGTACCACCGTGCCCACTCGACGAAGGTCGCCGGCTACGGCGTCATCTACTCCGGCGACGACCGGTGGATCGGCAACATCTTCTGCGGTACCGGTGGCGATCCCACCGACTTCTCTGCCGCCTACGGCCGGGCGCTTCCGGACATGACCCGGACCGGCTACGGCACGTTGGCCTACGACGGCTATCCCGCCTCGTACGACGAGTACCTCGCAACCATCGAGGCCGCCCTCCCGGGCGACCTGAACATCTTCCTGCCGGTCAAGAACCCGGTGATGATCAGGAGCAACGTCTACCTCGACGGCGCCCGGCCCTTCGACAGGGAGACAGGCGCGCTCGTCTCCGAGACGGCCTCACACGTCACGGTGGCGACCGATGGCGACCGGGTCACCGTCGAGCTGACCCTCCCCGACGACTTCGCCTCGCACACCGTAGCGGTCCCGACAACTGCGGACCTCGGTCACGTGCGCTTCCCCGACCTGGAGTTCGAGGCACCGGACGGCACCGGGATCCAGCTCGGCACGGACCTCCTGGGTTGCGTCGCGGACGGACTCACGGCCGCCGGCCCGGTTCACTCCCTCGTGGCGGGGCGCAACTCCGTCGTCGCCTGGGGGTGAGGACCGGTTCCGGTGTGGTGTCGCCCCGAAGGTCCTCACCGGCAGAGCAGTCTGGCCCAGCTCGCTCCCACGAGGCGTCAATGTCTGCGTGAGGAGCGGGCTGGGAGCCAGGGGCCACGATCCCCGGGCCTGATCTCACACGGTGGCCGTCTTCTTCATGATGTCTCGTGCGGGCTTCCCGCTGCGGATCAGGTCACCCATGATGTCCATCGCTGGCCAGACGTGGGTGAAGAAGCTGTAGTAGCCGGCGCACAGGTAGTTGAGCCCTGGCTCACCGTCCGCCGTGGTCGCAAAGCGGTCCTTCGGGCAGCCTCCGTTGCACGCCCAGCGGACCGGGCACTCCTGGCACTGGGTGGGCAGGGTGGTCCGCTTGGCCCTCCCGAACGCGCGTTGGGCGGGCTGAGTCAGGAGCTCTGTGAACGAAGCGGTAGCGATGTTCCCGAGCCTGAAGTCCGGCTCGACGTAGTGGTCGCACGAGTAGACGTCGCCGTTGTGCTCCATGGCGATAGCACTGCCGCACTCGGGGGCGTGGACGCACAGGCTGTACTGGCCGAACAAGGCGCCGAGAGTGACGTCGAAGTGCTGCACGAACACCTCGCCCACGTCGCGGGTGACCCACTCGTCGAAGATCGCGGTCAGGAACATCCCCCAGGCCTCGGGATCGACCGTACGGGAGGTGACCCCCTCCCCGGCCTGCCGGTACAGGACGTGGTCGCCCTGCTCGTCACGGAAACCTCGTTCGGCCTCGTCCTCGTGACCGGCCTCGACTCTCTCCACGATCGGGATGAACTGGAGGAACTGGGCCCCCAGCTCGTCACGGAAGTGGCGGTACACCTCCAGAGGGCGGTCCGCGTTGGCCGCGTTCACCGTGCACAGGATGTTGGTCTCCACCTGGTGGCGCCGCAGCACGTCCCAGCCGCGGCGTACCTGGTCGTAGGTCCCGCGACCGGCCTTGTTGACCCGGTAGGCGTCGTGCAGCTCGGCGGGTCCGTCCATGCTGAGCCCGACCAGGAAGTCGTTCGCCCCCAGGAACTCGCCCCACTCGTCGTCCAGCAACGTCCCATTGGTCTGGAGCGCGTGCTGCACCTGCTGCCGAGGCCGCCGGTACTGCTCGGCCAGTCGTACGGCCTCCTTGAAGAACGCGAGCCCTCGCATCGTCGGCTCGCCGCCCTGCCAGCCGATCGTCACCGCGCCGTCGGGCTGTGCCTCCAGGTAGCTCGCGACGAAGCGGTCGAGCGTCTCGGCGCTCATCCGCTGCGAGTCGTGCCCCCAGAGGACCTCCTTGGACAGGAAGAAGCAGTACGAGCAGTCCAGGTTGCAGGCCGCACCCGTCGGCTTCGTGATCAACGAGAACGGAAGGGTCCTCATGAGAACTCCTGCTCCCCTTCACCCCATGCGGGATGAGGGGTGTCCGGACCCCGGTACGGCTCGTCGCCGTAGACGTCCTGCAGCCGTGCGAGCTCGGACTCGAGGAACCCGCGCACCTCTGCATAGGCCGGGTCGTCGATCACGCTGGTCAGCTCAAGGGGGTCGGTCTCCAGGTCGAACATCTCCCACTCGTCCGGCGTGACCACGTCGGAGGCTCCCGGAACGCCCAAGCCCGCCCCGTAGTAGCGGATGAGCTTGTAGCGCTCGGTGCGTACCCCGTAGTGAGCCGGGACGTGGTGGAACGGGTCGTTGTGCTCCCAGTACCGGTAGTACATCGACCGCGGCCAGTCCTCCAGCTCCTCTCCTCGCAGCAAGGGCCGAAACGAGCGTCCCTGCTGCGCGGGGAGAGCGGAGGCGTCGATCCCGCACATGTCGAGGAAGGTGGCGGCGAAGTCGACGTTGGTGATCATGGCCTCACACCGGGAGCCCGCCGGGATCTCCGCCGGCCAGCGGAGCACCATGGGCATCTGCAGCGACTGCTCGAACATGAGCCGCTTGTCGAACCAGCCGTGGTCGCCCAGGAAGAAGCCCTGGTCGGAGCAGTAGACGACGACCGTGTTCTCCGACAGTCCCGTCGCGTCGAGGTGGTCGAGCACGCGCCCGACGTTGTCGTCGACGGACTGGATGCACTGCAGGTAGTCGCGCATGTAGCGCTGGTACTTCCATCGGGCGCGGGCCTCCGTCCGCTCGGGCCCTTCCAGCTCGGGAGGCGTCGGCTCCTTCACGTCCTGCTCGTTGAGGTCGTCCGCGATGCTCATCGTCACGTGGCGTACTGCCTCGCTCAGCCCGGCGTGGTCGTCGAGGAACGTCTCGGGCTCAGGGATCGTGCCCACCGCGTACAGGTCCTTGTGCTTGTCGTCCGGGATCCATGGCCGGTGCGGCGCCTTGTGGTGGATCATCAGTGCGAACGGCCGGCCGGGGTCCCTGCGGTCGAGCCAGTCGATGGCCAGGTCCGTGACGATGTCCGTCGCGTACCCCGGGATCACCCGCTTGCCGTTCGGCCCGATCATCACGGGGTCGATGTAGGCGCCCTGTCCGGGGAACACGAGCCACTCGTCGAAGCTGCGGGGCCTGGCGAAGTCGGCTTCGCCCAGGTGCCACTTGCCGAAGACGGCCGTCTGGTAGCCGGCGTCGTGCATCGCGTCGACGTAGGTGGGAACCCGGTAGTCCATCTCGGCGTAGATGCCCGGCACACCGTTGATGTGGCTGTACGTGCCGGTGAGGATGGTCGCCCGCGACGGTGAGCAGATGGAGTTCGTGCAGTACGTCGCCGAGAGCAGGACCCCTTCGCGAGCGAGACGGTCGATGTGGGGCGTCTGGTTGACCGTGCTGCCGTACGCCGAGATGGCATGCGGGGCATGGTCGTCGGACATGATGAAGATGAGGTTGGTCCCCACAGGGAGCTCCTTCGTAACGTACTGCTGTCGGTGACTCGGGCGGCGAACGCTGCGACGCGCATCAATGTACGTCCTCCTGCTTGCCCATCCGTCAGTGATTCTGCCCCCGCCCCCGGAGACGGCGGAAGAATAATTCTGTCGCGTTCTTGACGGAATAATTCGGCCTTCATAGGTTCCCGCCATGAGATCGGCGATGGGGCCGGGAGTCCGCCGCGAGCACGAGGAACGGGTGCTCGCCGCGCTACGGGACAACGGCGCGCGAAGCCGGGCGGAGCTGGGCGAGCTCGTGGGCCTGTCGCGTTCCAGCCTGTCGGAGGTGACCACCTCGCTTCTCGATCGTGGTGTCATCGTCGTGCTCGACAAGGGCACCGCCCGGCGTGGCGCTGGGCGCCCCGCGGAGCGTCTGGCGCTCGACCCGAGCTCGGGGCAGTACATCGGGCTCGACTTCCAGCACGCTCGGGTCGAGGTGGTTGTCGCCGATGCCACCCACGAGGTTCTCGGGGCCGGCCGGGCGACGTACGAGCTCGGCTCGCCCTGGCACGAGCGCATGCAGGTGGCGTTCGACCTCATCGACGGCGTGGCAGAGAAGGCGAACGCGCACTTCGGCGCCCTCGCCTGGATCTACGCCGGGGTCCCCGGCCCGTACGTCCCACCCAGCGCTCGCGTCAAGCTGCCCGCCTTCTGGGAACGCTCGCGGATCAACGGCTATGGGGTGCGCGAGGCGCTCTCCGGCAGGTACGGAGCGCCGACGAGCATCGACAACAACACGCGCCTTGCGGCACTCGCGGAGGCGAAGGAGAGCGGCGTCCAGGACCTCGTGTACATCCGGCTCGGCCAGGGCGTCGGCGGCGGCCTGGTTCAGGCGGGCCGGTTGACGCGGGGGACCCACTCGCTCGCCGGTGAGCTGGGACATGCGCCCGTGCCCGGGAAGCAGGGTCTGTGTCGGTGCGGCAAGCGCGGCTGCCTGGAGACCGTCGCGGCGCTCCCCGAGGTGGTCAAGGCCTGCCAGGAGGCCGGGGTGCCTGCGGCAGGCTCGGCCACACCCCTCGACGAAGGGGCCCTGGCCGCTGTGGACGAGGTCACCACTGAGGTCGCGGCGGCGATGTGCATGGTCCTGCGACCGGTCGTCATGGCGCTCGACCCCGAAGAGGTGGTCGTCGCGGGCCCCGTTCTCGATCTCCTCCCGGGCCTGCTCCTCCGTGTCCAGGAGGCACTGATGGCGGAGAGATTCACCGGACTGGACGTCCCACGGGTGCGCGGGCCGCTGGTCACTGCGCACGAGGGGGCCCTCGGCGCCCTTCAGGCCGGCTACGACGCGCAGGCGCTCGAATCGAAAGGAACGACATGAGTCTTGTGGGCGTCGGGGCAGACGCTCCGGCGACACCCGATGCACGACAGAAGGCGGGGACGAAGCGACGCCCGCCGAGCATCACCCTTCTGAACACGGCCTCGATCGTGTTCGGGATCGCGCTCTGGTGGGGACTGTCGTTGGCGGGCTTCAAGCTGCCCACCCCGCCCGAGGTCGTGAAGTCGGCGGTGAGGCTGCTGTCGGACGGCACGTTGGAGGGTGACATCCTCGCGAGCCTGCGCCGCGTTCTCACGGGGTTCGTCCTGGGCACGGCGCTGGCGATCCCGGTCGGCTTCCTGATGGGCTGGTACACCATTGCCAGGGCGCTGATCGAGCCCTGGGTGCAGTTCTTCCGGACGATCCCCCCGCTGGCGATCATCCCGCTCGCGATCGTGCTGCTGGGCATCGAGGAGACGCCGAAGATCTTCGTCATCTTCCTCGCCGCATTCCTCGCCTGCGTGATCTCGACCTTTCAGGGCGTCGTCAACGTGGACAAGACGCTGATCAACGCTGCCCGTGTCCTCGGGGCCAAGGACGGCCGGATCTTCCTCAAGGTCGTCATCCCCGCGTCGACCCCGTTCATCCTGGTCGGGATGCGCGTCGGTCTGGGCTCAGCGTGGGCGACGTTGGTCGCCGCCGAGCTGATCGCGGCCCAGGAGGGGCTCGGCTACCGGATGCAGGCCGCGCAGCTCTACTACGACCTCCCGACGATCTTCGTTGGGCTCATCACGATCGGCGTGCTCGGGCTGCTCATGGACCGCCTCCTGCTCTTCGCCGAGCGCCGACTCACGGGATGGCAGGAACGCCGATGACCAGCTCGCCCAAGATTCAGGTGATGGACGTCAGCAAGACGTTCAAGCTGGGAGGCGAGGACTTCGTCGCGCTCGACCATGTCTCGATCGACATCGCCGACAGGGAGTTCGTCACCGTCGTGGGACCCTCAGGCTGCGGCAAGACGACCCTGATGAACATTCTCGCGGGGCTCGAGGAGCCCAGCTCGGGCAGGGCCCTGGTTGACGGCAAGCCGGTCGAGGGCCCCGGACCCGAGAGAGGCGTCATCTTCCAGCAGTACGCGCTCTTCCCCTGGCTGAGCGTGCGCAAGAACGTCGAGTTCGGCTTGGAGACGGCCGGCGTGGGCCGCAGGGAACGCCATGAGGTCGCCGAGAAGTACATCGCGATGGTCGGCCTGGAGCAGTTCGCGGACGCGCTGCCCAAGATGCTGTCCGGCGGCATGCGGCAGCGGTGCGCGATCGCGAGGGCGTACGCAGTGAACCCCTCGATCCTGCTCATGGACGAGCCGTTCGGGGCTCTCGATGCACTGACGCGCGTACGACTTCAGGAGCAGCTGCTCGAGACCTGGAGCCAGGACCGGCGCACTGTCGTGTTCATCACCCACGACGTCGACGAGGCCGTCTTCCTCGCCAACCGCGTGGTCGTCATGGCCGCCCGGCCAGGGCGCATCTTCACCACGATCGACGTCCCGGCTGTCACCCGGGACGAGGCATTCAGGATGTCCGACCAGTACGCCCACCTGCGCAACCAGGTCTGGTCAGCAGTGCACCACCAGTCCTGACGAACACCACACAACCCACACCAACAAAGGAAAGCTCATGTCACTGTCACGTCGCGGCCTCCTGGCCGCCTCATTGGGCGCCGCCACTGCAGGGCTGGTTGGCTGCTCGTCCTCGATGCCCACGGCGACGACCAAGGGGGGCTCGTCAGCCTCGCTGCCGGCCGCTTCCATCACGTTCGGCTACATCGGCGACTTCAACGGGACGTCCCTGCTCGCCATCGCCGACGCCAAGGGCATGTGGGCCGAGCAGAACATCAAGGCCACGACCAAGGTGTTCACCAACGGGCCCCTCCAGATCACCGCTCTGGGCACTGGCGACCTGCATTTCGGCTACATCGGCCCGGGAGCCTTCTGGCTGCCCGCGTCAGGACAGGCGAAGATCGTCGCGATGAACACCCTGGGCACGGCGGACCGCGTCATCGCTCAACCGGGCATCACGTCCATGGAGCAGCTCAAGGGCAAGAAGGTCGGCGTCCCCGAGGGCACCTCGGGCGACATGATCCTCACGCTGGCGCTCCAGAAAGCCGGGATGACGAAGGCCGACATCCAGGTCACGCCAATGGACGCCTCGACGGTGGTCGCGGCCTTCTCGTCCAAGGCCATCGACGGCGCCGGCATCTGGTACCCGAACATCGCGACCATCAAGAAGTCCGTCCCCAACCTCGTCGAACTCGCCAAGAACCAGGACTTCGTGAGCAAGGTCGCCTTCCCCAACGCGTTCGTGGCCGGGAACAAGGTCGTCACCGACCAGAAGGACGTCACGATCCGCGTCCTGAAGGTGCTGCGGAAGGCCATGCAGTTCCGCAAGGACAACCTCACCGAGACCATCAGCCTCACGGCCAAGATGCTCAAGCTGGACGAGGCAGCGGTGAGGGCGGACTCGGAGAACTGCGAGATCTTCTCCCCGGCTGAGTGGGACGCCAAGACGATGGACGGTACGACGACGAGCTGGCTCAAGGGCATGGGTGACTACTTCCTGTCCGCGAAGAAGATCACGTCCAACCCGGCACCCAGCGAGTGGTATCTCGGCGACCTCTTCACGAGCGCCAAGTGACGAAGCGACGCAGGAACATCCTGTTCCTCATGACCGACCAGCACCGTCGGGACACGCTGGGCTGCTACGGCGGTCCGGGGGCGCATACGCCGGTCCTGGACGGTCTGGCCGCGACCGGGGTGCGGTTCGACCAGTGGTACACACCCACGGCGATCTGCACACCGGCGCGGGCGTCGCTCCTGACCGGAAAGCTGCCGTTCCGCCACCGGCTGCTGGCGAACGCGGAACGCAACGTCGGCTACATCGAGGACCTGCCGCGGGACGCCTTCTCCTTCTCCCGGACGCTGCGCGATGCCGGGTACAACGTCGGGCTGATGGGGAAGTGGCACGCCGGCGAGCACCTCACCGCCCGCGACTTCGGGTTCGAGGGACCGCACTTCGTCGGATGGCACAACCAGATCGACCACCCCGAGTACCTGGCGTACCTGCAGCAGGGCGGCCACCCTCCGTACGAGATCCACGACCGGATCCGCGGGACGCTGCCGAACGGCGGTCCGGGCAACCTTCTCGCGGCACGTCTCAAGCAGCCCACGGAGGCCACGTTCGAGCACTTCCTGGCCACACGGACCATCGAGATGCTCCGGGAGTACGCGGTCGCCGTGGAGCGGGGCACTCCGTTCTACCTCGCCCTGCACTTCTCCGGGCCACACCTGCCGTACATCCTTCCGGACGAGTGGTTCGACCTCGTCGACCCGGCGACGGTGGAGCTGCCACGCTCGACGCTGGAGACCTTCGAGGGCAAGCCGCCGGTGCAGAAGAACTACTCCGCCCACTGGACGTACGACACGCTGACGCCGGAGGAGTCCCGCACGCTGATCGCGGTGTACCGGGGTTATGTGGCGCTTCTTGACTTCGAGCTCGGACGAGTGCTGGCGGCGCTCGACGAGCTGGGCCTCACCGACGACACTGCTGTCTTCTTCACCTCCGATCATGGCGAGTTCACCGGCTCGCACCGGCTGCACGACAAGGGGCCGGCCATGTACGACGACATCTACCGCACCTGCGGTCTGCTGCGCGTCCCCGGTGAGGCGTCCGGCGAGGTGCGCGAGCAGTTCGTGAGCCTCGTCGACTGCACCGCGACGATCCTCGACCTGGCCGGGCTCGACCCGTCGGCCGCGGTCGACTCACGTAGCCTGCTGCCGCTCATGTCACCCGGCAACGACCAGGCGCCCTGGGACCCGGCGATCGTGGGCGAGTTCCACGGCCACCATTTCCCGTACCCTCAGCGGATGCTCCGGACCCGTACGCACAAGCTCGTCGTCAACCCCGAGTCGGTGAACGAGCTGTACGACCTGGTGCGCGACCCGGACGAGATGGTCAACGTCTACAGGCTGCCGGAGTACGAGGAGGTCAGGAACGGCCTGCTCCGTGACCTGTACGAGCGGCTGCGGGCCCGCGGCGACAACTTCTACCACTGGATGACGTCGGCGTACCCGGTCGGCGACCTCTCGTACGACCCGTCCATGGGGGGCCTGGACGACGATTCGTACCCTGTGCGTGCTTGAGCAAGGCCTGATGCTCCGACCGGTCGGGTGACCACGTCGAGCCGCTGGCGCCGCTGTACGCCGCGCGCCGAGGCGAGTACTGCCTGATCTACCGCGCCACCGCCCCGGGTGGTAGCGAGGCACTCAACGAACGAGCTTCCTGCCACTGGTCAGCTGATCGACGATCCAGTCGTTCGCGACCAGGCTGTCGCCGTCGCGCTGGAGCTGCTGGAGCAGCTCCAGCCGCAGTTCCTGCACGATGTCATGGAGCGATACGTCCGCGATTCGGTTGGTGATCTCGTTCGGATCGTTGCGCATGTCGTAGAGCTCATCCGTGTCGGTGAGGTTCCATACGTATTTCCAGGCGTTCGTGCGAATCATCCGCTGGGAGAAGAGTCCGAACTGCTGACCATTGTAGGTGGATACGACATGTCGCCGCCGTGCAATGTCTGGGGACTCCTCAAACTGGAGTTTGTCCCGTGACGTCAAGAGCTCCACCCCGTGGCTGATAGGGGGCGGTGGGAAGCCGATGATCGACGCGATGGTAGGAGGAAGATCGAGTGTGTTGTAGGCGAAGCTCTCGCTGCGAGAACCGGCTGGGATCCGTCCTGGCCAACGAAGGATCAACGGTACCCGCACTACGTCGTCGTACATGATGTAATGCTTGTCCATCATGCCGTGGGCTCCGCACATATCACCATGGTCGGAGGTGTAGACCACAAGAGTGTCCTCTGCGCCACCGACCTCGTCCAGGGTCTTCAGAACCGTTCCGATCGCAGCGTCCATCTGGCAGATCACCGCATAGTACCGTGCGACCACGGGGGCCCAATCCGACCATGTGTAGTTCTCGACGCCCCAGTTGACTCTCTGCTGTCTCTGGATGTAGGGCTTTCCCTCCAGCGCATCGGAGAAGTCGAGCCACTCTGGGATTCCGTCTTCCGGGAACAACGCTGCGAACTCCGCCGTGGGAAGGCACGGCAGGTGCGGCTCGAGGAAATCCAGTCGCGCATGCCATGGTCTGCCGGACGTCGTCATCTCTTGGATGAACTCGGATGTTTGTCTCGCCAGCCAGTGCGTTCGGCTGTCCTCGGTCGGCACCGGGTCGACGGCCCCGAACCAGTCGGTCGACATCGGATGCTCGGGATAGCGCTCGAGCCTCCACGCCTCGTACTGCTCTAGCTGAATCCATCGATCGTATCCAAACTCGGTCGGACCGTGGTCGGGGTTGACATGCCACTTGCCGACGTACTGTGTCGCGTAGTCGGCCCGCTGGAGCTCGCGTGCCCACGAATACTCGTCCGGGCGCAGGGCAGGGATCCGGGAGCCCAGGTCATAGTTCCACAGGCCTCCGTGGGTTTCCGGCCGCCGCCCGGTGAGTAGCGACTGACGGGCCGGGGTACACAGCGGGATCGGTGTGAAGGCGTGGCCGAACCACATCCCGCCCGCGGCGAGCGCGTCCAGGTGTGGTGTCGAGACGGGGTAGGCGCCACTCGCGCCGACGCAGTCAAGTCGGTGCTGGTCGGAGACGATCAGGAGGATGTTGGGTGTCATGCTCGCTCCGCTGCGATCTCCTCAAGGCTCTTTCCCGCTGTGTTCGGCATGAACACGACTCCGATGAGCCCGCTGATGACCAGGAAGCCCGTGAGCAGCCACCCAAGGGTTGCGACTCCGACCGATGCGATCACCGGCACGGCCAGGCTCCAGAAGAACAGCACGACCCGAACGCTCCCGTACACCAGTCCCTGGCCCGTGGCTCGCACGCTTGTCGGGAACAGCTCGTTCAGCCAGACCCTGATCATGGGGTACTGAGCCATGCCCTGACCGACCCCGAAGAGAACCACGTTGGCGATGGCCACCGGCGTGGTCAGGGGCAACACCGCGAAGAGGAGGAACGCGATGGCTTGCAGCGCGGCGCCCACCGCGAACATCAGCCGCCTGTGGCTCGTGTCCCCGAGCGGCATGAAGATCAAAGCGACCGACAACAGCCCGCAGAGGAAGCCCAGTCCTTGGATGGCAACCGACCCGGCTTGGCTCTGGGCGCCGAGCGTTCGTAGAAGGAATGGCAAGAAGACTCCGTTGGTCCCCGCTGCCAAGTTCCAGAAGAGGAACACGCCTCCCGTGAAAGCGATCGCCTTGCCGCTGGCCCTGTGGAAGAGCTCCCGGATGGCTCGTATGGACAGGGCGTTACCCCCATCGGATCCAGCCTTTTCCTTCCAGCGAAGCGACTCACCCATTCCACGTCGCAGGGCCCAGGTGAGCATGGCGAGGACGAACAGGTGCCCGAAGATGATTCTCGGTCCCCACGACCCGAGGGGCGCAACGGCGACGGCTATTGCGAGGACGCCAACAGGGCCGAGGTTCCACAGAATATTGGTGACACCCATCATCCGGCTCCGCGACCGTTTCGGTGAGCTTTCGCTCAGGAGCGCCCAGGAGGTGGGGATGTCGATCCCGACTGCGACGCCGACCACGAGCGATCCGATGATGAGCATGGGCACGCTGCCGGCAAAGACGAACAGCAGTGTTCCCACTGCGTAGACGAGAAGGTCGAACTGGTAGATGGTCTTACGCCCGATAGCATCACCCAGCCTGCCTCCCACAATGGCGCCGATACCAGCGGCCAAGGCGTTCGGACCAAGGGCGGTGATCAGTCCTATGGTTGATGAGGCTAGGCCGAACTGCGTCTTCCATACTGCCAACGAGGCACCGATGGCGACGATGGAACCGGCATCGATATAGTCGGCCATCGATGTGAGGAAGGCGAGTTTCCAGGGATTCCGTCCCTGCTCAACGATTACTTCTGCCTGGCTGCTCATATGACACACCTTTGTGAGAGTCGTCGCCGGTGGATCGATCCATGCATCGATCCACCGATACTATAGAGTTCGTCTGAGTGGGCGTCAACGGGCGAGTATCCTCATCTGCGTGACTGTGGGCAGTAGCAACAGGAATCGGCGTCCCGTGAAGATGCTCGACATCGCTGCGGCCGCGGGCGTGTCGCGATCCACAGTGTCGAACGTGATGCGAGATCTCCCGAGTGTGGCTCCCGAGGTTCGAGCACGGGTCGTCCGCGAGGCCGAGAGGCTGGGGTACCTGTACAACCGTGGGGCCGCCACCTTGCGGATGCAGCAGTCGCACCTCATTGGCCTGGTGATTCCGGACCTGGCCAACCCGTTCATCGCCGAGGCCCTGCGCGGCGCCGAAGATGCTCTCGTGCCTCATGGATACCTCGTCGTGTCAGCGCGGACGAACGATGAGGTCGACCGCCAAACCCAGATCCTCAGGAACCTGGCTGAGCACCGGGTCGACGGCGTGATGCTTCTCCCCGCTGTGAAAACCGACGGCGCGGCGATCTCGAAGGCGCTCAACGCCCTCCCCACCGTCTTCCTGAACCGCGACGTCCCGGGCTGCGGCGTGGAGTATGTCGGGCCGGACGAGGCGTCCATCGGCCGACTCGGCGCGGCCCACCTTGTCGGAGTCCATCAGTGCGAGACGGTCGCCTACTTCGGAGGCCCCGAGCTGGCGTCGCCGCGGGCTATTCGCAGGGAGCAGTTCATCGACGTCGCCACGGCCGCGGGGGCCACGGTTGTCGAGGAGTGGTCGGTGCCGTGCGAGCCGACCCCGAATGCCGCGTACGTCGCCGCGCAACGCCTGATGAAGGCCTCGACCCTTCCCACGGGCATCCACTGTCACAGTGACGAGATCGCTTACGGCGTTCTCCGCGCGCTCCGCGAGAACTTCGTTCCGATCTCCAGGTGCCGCATCCTCGGTACAGACAACGTGCCGAATTCAGCCTTCGCGAGTCCCAGCCTCACTACCATCTCCGTCGATGCGTTCGCCATCGGCCGAGTCGCGGCCGAACGAATGCTGCGGCAGTTGGGAGAGGCTCCGGACAGTCGCATGATGGTGCCTCCGGCTCGCCTAGTCGAACGCGAGTCCTGTGGATGCCGGGTGTGCGAACCCGGCTAGGAAGGCGAGGTTGCCGAGCGCGGCTTCATCAACGCATCAACGCGGACGCAGCAAACCTCTGCAAGAAGCACGGCCCGACCAGCGGACACCCCCATGAGTGGAGTTCCCCTCGCCGGGGTCGTACCGGTCGCGGGGGAACAGTCATCCGTGAGCAGAGAGTCGATGCGAGCGGCTGGAAACGAGGAAGTAGTCGAGCCAGGGGTGGCGAGCAGTCGAAGCGCGCTAGAATTCTGTACATGACCACTCTGTCGTTGGCTGAAGCTCGGGCGAACCTTTCGAAGCTCGTGGAGTCGGCAGTCACCACCCACGAGCGGTTCGAGGTAACCCGCAACGGCGATCGGGTGGCCGTTTTGCTGGGGGCGGATGACTACGACGCACTGCTGGAGACCCTCGACATCCTGAGCAACCCCGACGAGGTGGAAGCGGTACGGGTCGGCCTGTCCGAGCTGGAGGCGGGGGAGACCAGTACTGCTGACGAGGTCCGGGCGGCGTTGGCTGCGCGCGGCCTGTAGTCCCGGATGCCCAGCCCGTACGACGTCGTCTTCACCCGCTCGGCGCGACGCGCTTTGGAGGTAGAGCTGCCGGAGAAGGTCGCCGCGGCAGCCTTCGAGTTCATCATGGGACCGTTGCGGGAGAACCCCCGACGGGTCGGGAAGCCGCTACGCGAGCCGCTGGCACCGCTGTACGCCGCCCGCCGAGGGGAGTACCGCGTGATCTATCGCATTGTCGACGAACGCCTGGTTATCGAAGTCGTCTCCATCGTCCACCGGACCCCCTGACCACCCGCCGCACCCGCACGAGCAAGAAACCCAGTGGAGAAGCCGGGCACACCGGCGGCCACCCACACCCTCACGCCGAATCCCTACTCAACTCAGTCCCGAAATGCAGAAACGGTCACCTACGAATACGCATCGGCGGATCGACGATCTGGGAGGTGTTGCTGTGAGTCACCCGACCCCGACAGCGTCGGGCCCGCACCTCGTCTCGCAGACACCGGCCTTCCCGGGCGGCTCAGTCGGTCTCGATGGCGTCACCGGGCAGTGCGAGGGCGGCGAGGACACCGCGGGCCACGGCGCCTCGGAGTGCGTGGGGGACCACGAAGTCGCTCTCGGCACCCGACGCGAGGACGCCGACCCGTACGAGGCGCTGCAGGTGGTGCGTCGCCCGGACTTGGAGGAGCCGGTCGATTCCGTCCTCGTCGAGACGGAGCTCCATCTGCTGAGGGTCCAACGCACAGAGCAGTCGAGCGATGGCGATCGCGGCCACCTCATCCGCGTAGAACGCCGAACGGATGTCCCGGTCCTCGCGGAGGTACTCGCACACGGTCAGGGCGACCACCTCCTCGGCAAGCTCCGTCGGGGGTAGCGACTCGGCTGTCCACTCCGCCGTGGATGGTCCCGGCACCACCCGTGACCCCGTCACCTCGATGAGTTCGGCCGCAGCCAGGGCTCGCCACCAGGAAGGCAGGAGAGGGACGTCCTTCATCGAACGGGCGCGGATGACATTCGATGGCGAGTGATCGGGCTCGATCTCGATCAGTGCCGGGGAATCGGCGGCGGACGGCGGCAGCCGATCCACACCGACCGCAGCGATTCCCAGGAGCCCGGCGGCGTGGGCGATGTCGACCCGCCGGACGCCTCCGGACGGGGCCACCTTCCGTCCGGATCGGATCCAGCCCAACAGCTCCGCCACGTTCGCGACGAGCTGCGTGCCGGCGAGTGCGGCCCGACGCACGTCCGGAGCCAGCTGTTCGCTCTCGACGATGGCGGCCTGCAGAATGTCAGCCCCCGGGAGCGGGTCGTCGAAGAGGTCGTGGATCTCCTCCCAGGCGGACACGTCGCCGCCCGTCTCCACCCGGAAGTGGACGTAGTCGTGGAGCGTGTCGACAGCCGCCGCGAGGGTATCGTCCAGCTCCTGCTCGTGGTCCACACCGAGGAGCAGGGCGATCAGGTCCTCGACGCCGCCGGGGGTGCGCAGATGGAAGCCATGGTGCCGGGCCACCTTGAACAGTTCGGTGAGCATGCCGGACTCATCCGCCGGGCTCGGGGCAGCGATCTCGGGCTGCCAGCGGAGCCAGAGCTCGAACTCGCGGACGACAGAGCGATCGGAGTTTGACAGCTTGGGCTGGCCGGACGAGCCACTGGCGGGCCTGTCCGACGACCCCTGAAGAACCTGGCGTACAGGCGGGAGACCCTGGTTGTACCGCGAAGCCGCCCGCGCGAACGCGGCATTGAGGGTCTCCAGGTTGGCATCGCCCGGGTCGCTCAGGTCGATGCCCTCCTCGGCGAGGAAGGGCGCCAGGTCGCGCAGTACCTCCTGCGCGATTCCCGGCCTGTGGACGACACCGGCCGCCGCCATGGCCGCCTTGACCTCAGGATCATCGAAGATATTGGGCACGCAGGCAGCCTACGACGACCGGACACTATGCCTTCGCGCCCTTCCACGGCACTCCCTTGGCGAACGAGGAGGAGCCCGAGCGTCCCAGCGTCGGCACGGCACATTCCCGACGTCGCGTCGAGGACACTCCCAGTACTGTGACCCCCGAACCCTGTTGAACTACCATTCAGTCGGGGCGACAGGACTCGAACCGGCGGCTGGTGGATGCCCGACATGCCGTTCACTAGGGGTGATGTCGGGATTCGGGTGACTTTCCCACTCACGTGGGGGCTATTCGGGGTTAGCGTTCCGGAGCTAGCCCTGTCGCCCTTCCGTGCCCCCGCTGAGTACGGCCCACTGCGGCTGTTCGTAGCTGATTGGGGGAGTGGCGGGCCGAGGACAAAGGGTGGACGATCAGGGGCGTACCAGGCTGCGATGAACCCAAGATCGCGAGGGCCACGTGGCCGGTCAGGTGGGCCCTCGCATCGTTCGGTCCGCGTACAACGACTCCACCACGTACATCGACGCGATCGCGGCAGCGGCCAACCGCGACATCACCGGCGTGACCAACGGCGACCTCCTCTCGGTAAGCCGTGGAGCGTCGCGTCCTCCACGAGCTCCGAGCCCTGCTGCTGCCTGCTTCGGGTCGACCTCTGCTCGTGGTCCCGACAAAGGATCCTCTGGGCCGCTCAAGCGAGGTGCGCGCGAACGGCGCCTTCATCCCTGCAGGGTGTACCACCGCCACGGGCGCGCCCTCGCTTCCGTTGAGGCGTGATGACAGGGCTGCTAGTGAGTATGTCAACTCGACTTGGCCCCACCATGGCGGTTTGAGTTGGCCCCACCCGCGCGGGTGTGGGCGAGGCGGTAGCTGGTAGTGCCGGTCTCGATGATGGTGGCGTCGTAGGTGAGCCGGTCG
>JAJZQV010000102.1 GCA_021803025.1 Actinomycetes bacterium
GCCGTCTGGGACTCAACGAGGTTCAGGCGAGCCGTGTGCTCGGTGCGATGGTGGCGGCGGAGCGGATCGAAGGCACCACCCCCATCCGGCGCGGCCCTGGGATGCGCTACCGACGTCGCCGCTGAGCCCCACTACATCTTGCGCTGACCAGTGTTATCGGCCCAAGTGTCACTGCTCTTGGACGGGGTCGGTGGCAGGGTCCGCCCGACGCAGCCATCGCCCGTCCGGCATCCGGGTCGCGGACCCATGACAGTCGCAGGGGGCCGAGTGCCCTCGTACGCCAGAGACGGTCGGTGGATGCGCGCCGTCAGGCGACCGGCCACGCCGCCAGGATGTCGCCAGCCTCGAGCACGACGTCGAACGCCGTTCGCGCGTCGGCGTCGGCGCCGAGGCGCGAGACTGCCACCTTCATCGTCGTCGGGCGCACTCCCGGGACCTTTGCCCCGGCGGCCACAAGCGCGTCGTAGTCCGACATGGTCACCGGCCTGGCCTCACGCCACTTGATCGAGCCGAGGAACGCGATCTGCTTGGCGGGCGGATCGCGGCGGTCGGCGCCCACGAGGTCAATCTCGACGGCGTTGTCGGTTGTCCAGTAGGCGCCGACGACCGCGGCGGACCCGAACCGGGCGTCGGGGATCAGTTCGTCGACCGCCTCGCGGGCGAGGGCCTCGATCGCCTTGCCCGCATAGGTCGACCAGCCGCGGACGATGATGTCCGTGACGACCCGGCCGCGGCCGCGCTCGATCTCGCCCCTGTAGCGGTCGATGAAGCGCAGATAGAAGCGCAGGTACGGATCGACGATCTCGTACCGCGTGTCGCGAGAGGCAGCCGTCGAGAGCGGGCGTCGCGCCTCGACGACCCGCTTGTCGGTGATGAGCAGATCGAGCGGGGGTTTGAGGTTGTTCGCATCGACCCCGACCTCGTTCGCGATGTCGCCGCGCTTGCGGAACCCTTCGCCGATCACGGACAGGATCGTGCGCGCCTGCGTGCTGGAACCGAAATCCGAGTCGAGGATGAGGCGTCCGGTGGTCACGAGGGCCGTGCCGTCGTCGGCGAGCTGGTCTGCGAGGAAGTCCCGCAGGCTGCGCCCCATCTTGGCGCGGACCAGCTTGGGGAAGCCGCCGGTGACGAGGTAGGAGTCGAGGGCCTCGGCGCCCGTCAGGCCCGACAGCTTCGCGGCCTCGGCTGGGTTGAGCGGGGGGACGAGGATCTCGCGTGCGGGACGCTGGTGGAGCGGCTGCTTTGGCGCGGTGATCATCTCCATCATCGCCTGGTCGGAGCCGACGAGAATGAGGAGCACTGGCTGCTTGGAGAGCGTGCGGTCCCACGCGGTCTGGACCGCCCCGAGCACCGCGTCTCGCGCCTGCTCCGTGGCCCCGAGCAGGTAGGGGAACTCGTCGAGGACGATGACGCTCGGCCGTGCCGGGTCGGCAGCGCCGGCGGCGGTCACGAGCGCCGCCTGCCACGTGGCGAACGAGACGCCCTCCGCCTGCTCGCGCGACGGGAGGTCCGACAGTGCGAGTGCCTGCGCGAACAGGCCGAGCTCACGGTCCTCCGTCTGGCGACTGGCCGAGAAGAAGACGCTTGGCGCTTCTGAGCGGTCGATGAACTCCTCGACCAGCCAGGTCTTGCCGACCCGCCGGCGGCCGCGGATCGTGACCATCCGGCTCTCGCCGGAGTCCCGGGCAGCCGCCCATTCGGCATCGATCCTGGCCAGCAGTCCCGCGCGTCCGACGAAGTTCCTCATCGGCTTCTCCAGCGATAGTATAACGCCGTTATAGTATAACGAGGTTATCCTTCGTCGAGCCTGATCTCGAATCTGCCGCCCGGAGGAGTTACCCAAGGGCGCAGCCAGGGACCACCAGCCCGGTGATCACGTTCATCGCGTGCTACCGGTTCGCAGCCGCCCAGGGACCGCTAGGATGCCGAGCATGCAAGGCACGCAGGCATCGACGCCGAATGGGGAGCTCCGGCCGGGCTGGCGAGCCAGACTAGCCGACCATCGCCTCTTGCGGCCGCCGCTCGCGCTGGTGGCCGCGCGACGGGAGCAGATCCTCTACCTCGCGGTGGGCGGCTGGAACACGGTGTTCGGCTATGCCGAGTGGGCGGTCCTGCAGTTCCTCCTGGGGGAGCGCCTCCACTACCTCGTGATCGTCGTGATCTCGTGGCCGTTCTCCGTCCTGAACAACTATCTCTGCTACCGCTACCTGGTGTTCCGCAGCCGGGGGGCAATCCTCCGCGAGCTGCCGCGGTTCGCCACCGTCTACTCGGCGACGCTGCTGGCGAACCTGGTGGCGTTGCCGGTGGCCCTCCAGGTCTGGCCCGGGAGCATCTACGTCGTGCAGGCGGCGTTCATGGCGATCGTCATCGTCGCGAGCTATCTCGCCCACAAGCACTTCAGCTTCCGGGGCGGGCGACGGGCAGACACGTCGCACCGCTAGGGTCCGCAGAGGGGCGAGGGTCATGACGGCGGGCCGGGCGCACGCGCGAGCTTGGAATGCCCATTCTGCTGCTCGTGCGGAAGTGGTGGACGAACCCACCGAAGCACGGGCCTCATCGTCCCTTCGGCCGGCGCGCTTACGATCATCCCGTTCGGCCTGTTCTCGCCGCTGATCGATACGACGACGTTCATGATGTTCGGCTACCGCTCGGCGGAAAGGACCCGATGGCCCCAGAATCGCCCTCCAGACGAGTGGGGGCTCGGCGAGCAACCATCGTCTCGGCGGTCTAGGGGGCCCTCGTCACCGCGACCGGCGCGGTCCTCGTGCTGGACAGCCTCGCCAGCCAAGGCAGCGCGAACACGGGCCAGTTGACGAGCCCGTAGAGCCACAGGGGCCCCTGCGCACCGTGGTAGAGCGGCAGCATTCGGAGCCAGTCGAGCCATAGGGGCAGCAGCGGGAGCGAAGCGAGGGCGGCCAACGCGGCCCCGAGCCACCAGCCGCGATGCAGCAGGGCGGGCAGCGTGAACGGGAGCGCGCTCGGCTTCGCCACGAGCAACCACGACACGGCGGGCCAGCGCGTCGCGAGCGCGAGGGCCGCGAGGACCCATATGTCGGTGTTGCCCGTCCCGAGCGTCACGAACGCGCCGCTGAAGCACAGCGCGGCGAGGGCTGCCGTCCAGAACCACGGGGCCGGGCGCCACCACCAGACGACCCACCCGGTCACGGAGAGCGGGACGGCCCACCACAGCGGCCACGGGATGAACTGGAAGGCCACGAACAGGTACAACGCGGGCGGCGGGTAGCGGTACTGGCCGGACAGCTCGGGGGCGTTCGGGTCGGGGGTGTAGGGGCGGCCGGTCGCGATGGCCTGCGCCCCGAAGGACTGGTAGAGGTGGAAGTCCGCGCCGAGCCACCCGCCCTGGATCTGGTTCACGAATAGCATCGCCCAGCCAGCGAGGGCGGCGACCGCGAGCCCCGCGGTCAGGCCGATCATGACGAGTCGGAGCCGGGCAGGCGTCAGACCCGCGGCCGGCAGGGCGCGCAGCCTATCTCGAGCCGGCTGATAGCCGAGATCCCGGAACCTGTAGGCCATCCACGTCCCCCAACGGCGGATAAGCCGCGTCAAAGTCGCCATCGGCATCATCATCCCATCCGACCGACGCGCCCCGCGGCCCGACCAAGCTCCGCGCGGAAACACTCCGGACCGCGGGCCGTCCCGGCACGACCGTGACTGGCACGCCATCGGGCAGCGGCAACATCGGCATGTTGATGATGGAGTAGCCGGGCTCGCCGGGACGCTCGACCAGTCGGCGGACAGCAGCGGGACCGGCATCCGGCGGAGCATGGGCCTCATCACGCCCGCGTCAGCAGGCGCGCTCACGATCGCCCTGTACGAGGCCATCGACGGGACGATCCCGAGGCACCCGCCCATCGGGCCCTACCTCCCGGTCGTGACGCCGCCAAGGATCAGCATGCTCGGCTACAACTGGGCGGGCAAGAACCCGATGGCCTCGAGCATTGCCGTCGGGGCGAGCGCGGCCCAGGCGAACACCGTCGTCCCGGTGGTCTGAGGTCGCCTACCCAACGAACGTTGAGCCTGTAGATTAGGATCGGATCCGACTCGCGACGCTGAACTGGCCGAGCGTGCGGTAGGCACCTGAGGCGATCAGCTAGTGGAGGGCGCGCTCGATCTCCCGCTGGCCGCTGGGACGACCGCCGCGGAATAGGTCCTCGTGCGCGCTCCGCTCGGCTGGCGTCAGCTCCATCCCGACCAGCCACGTCGGCGGGTGCAAGCGGAGCACCTCGGCGTCACGGACCGCCATGCTGTACGGCTCGGCGTCGAAGTAGTCGACCTTGCCGAACGTCGGGCTGGGGAGCTCCGCCGTCACGTCGAAGTAGTTGATGTCAGGGAACGAGTACATGGTGTCGCCGGGACGCTCGTTCGCCTCGACCGCCTCGTAGATCGCATCCAGTTCGGGCGCGTCCCCGAGCGACGTGGAAATGACCGCCAGATGGGGGATCCTCGAAGGCGGACGTGGCCGTCCACGTGGCGGACCTGGCCTAGTTGAGCAGCTCCACCGACAAGCGCCTTCACGAGATCCGTCGGCGCCAAGCACGCTGACGTGCGACCTCGTCCCGACCTTCCGCATGCGAGTAATCCAGATACCGGCTGAACTGACAGGCCCCAATGCCGTTGCCGCCCTGCGCCCGTGCGGAGCTGGTGTTACTGCTGCTCGCCGGATGGTCCGTCGAAGTTAATCCGCTCCTTCTCGATCACCCGGGGACGATGGTGGATCTGGGTTTGAATCGAGCCGATGTACTCGCCAAGGATCCCGATGAAGAAGAGCTGCACGCTGCCGAAGAAGTACACGCCAATGACCAGCGGGGCTAGGCCCAGGTCGAAGGTCTGCCACCAGACAAGCTTCAGGACCAGGTACACCAGGGCGATGAGCAGCGCCGCGATCGAGAGCATGAAGCCGGCCATGGCCGCCAACCGCAGCGGAACCTTGGAGTGGTTGGTGATCCCCAGCATTGCCATGTCGTAGAGCGAGTAGAAGTTGTTCTTCGTGATGCCACGGTGGCGGGCCGGCTGGGTGTACGGGATTTCAACGCGTGCATAGCCAAGGTCGCAGATGAGGCCCCGGAAGTACGGATACGGGTCATCGATCTGACGAAGCGTGTCCATGACGGTGCGGTCGTACAGCCCGAAGCCCGTGAAGTTGCGGATCTGCGGCACCTCGCTCAGCCGATCGATGAGGCGGTAGTACGTCCGCCGCACCAGGAACATCAGCCGGTTCTCGTGGCTCTCGGTCTTAACCGCGACGACGACCTTGTAGCCCGCCTCCCACTTCGCGATGAAGGCGGGGATCATGGCGGGCGGGTCCTGAAGGTCGGCAACGACGCTGATGACGGCGTCGCCGCGCGCTTGGAGAAGGCCGTGGAACGGAGAGCGAATGTGCCCGAAGTTGCGGGTGTTCACGATGACCTTGACGCGCTTGTCTGCACCGCAGATCGCACGCAGGATCTCGACCGTCCGGTCGGTCGAGGCGTTGTCGATGAAGAGGTGCTCGTACGTGTAGGGCTCGCCGTCCCTAGGTGGGAGCGCTTCGACGACGGCGCGGACCTGCCGGTACACCTCCTCCACGTTCGCCTCCTCGTTGTAGCAGGCAGTTACAACGCTGATGAACGGCACAGTCCTCACTCCCCTCTCGTTGCCGCACCAGCGGGGCGGATGTCTCGGCGCGCAGCGCGTGACCAGGTGCCGCGGCCGCCCCACGCGGAGAGCTGCGATCCTCGGCATTCGCCAAGGAAGCGGCCCTCGCACATCCAGCGGCCGATCATGGCTGCTGGGGATCCGCTGGCACGGCGAGCGCGAGCTTTGCCTCCTCGACCGTCACGTCGCTGAGCTGGGTGGGCGCTAGACCCTCGCCGAGCACGACGACAGCGAGCCCGGCTCCTGTTCGCTTCTTGTCGTACGCCATGCCATCGACAACCACGGCCTGGGTGGCTGCATCAAACTGCGGCCAATCGCGAAGCACGGGTCGGTAGAGCGTGCGCGACCGCGATGTCGCCTCGTCCTCCGTCAGCAGGCCTCGGCGCAGCGCCACAAGATCGGCAAGGCGCATGCCCACGACAACCGCCAAACCATGCGGTACCGCGAAATCGGTCGCAGCTTCGATGGCATGCCCGAAGCAGTGTCCGAAGTTCAGCAGGTTGCGCCGGCCGCGATCGAACTCGTCCTCCTCGATGTAAGTCCGTTTGATCTCGAGGCTGGAGCGGGTGGACCTCGCCACAACGGATGGCTCGCGGGCCATGAGCGCCGGCAGTGCGTCGCGGATCTGCTGCGCCGGGCCGTGTCCGCCCAACATGTGGAGCTTGACGATCTCCCCGACCCCGCTCGCGAAATCGGGATCGGAGAGGGTGGCCACGAACGGGGTGTGGATCACGATGCGGTCCGGGGGGTAGATCGTCCCGAGCAAGTTCTTGCGGGGTCCGAGATTGAGCGACGTCTTGCCACCGATGCAGCTGTCCCCCATCGCGAGCAGGGTCGTCGGCACGTACACCCAGCCGACCCCGCGATAGAGCACCGAGGCCATGAAGCCAGTGACGTCCTGCGTGATGCCGCCACCCACCGAGATCACGACCATGTTGCGCTTGGCGGCCCGCTCGATCACCTGCTCACACAACCTGGCGACCGACTGGAACGACTTGCGGTCTTCCGAGATGGGCAGCACCGCGGGCGACGCCCCGGCCAGCGGCGCGAGGATCCCATCGCCATGGAGCCGGAGCACATTTTCGTCGACGACCACGAACGAGCGCTCCATGTCTGCGAGCCGGCGCACCCAGTCGGTCTCGTCGTCCAACTCAACCTCGTATTCCTTGGTTCGCGAGTGGATCGCGAGAGTCGACCCCGGACGCGAGCCTCCGCGCGTTCCGTCTACAGGCATGTGTAGCCGCCGTCACAGACGATGACCTGTCCGGTGGTGAACGCGTTGCGAGACGACGCGAAGAATGCGACGACCTCGGCGATCTCCTCGGGGGTCCCGAGACGGCCAGCGGGCAGCTGCCGGACGAGCGCCGCCACCTCGTCTGGCGAGTTGTTCCGGTACGTCATCTCGGTGGCGATGAAGCCGGGTGCGATCGCGTTCACGAGGACATTCTGCGCCGCGAACTCGACGGCGAGCGACCGGGTGAGGCCGTTGAGGCCTGACTTGCTCACCGCGTACGCGGCGCGTCCAGGCTTGGCAACCAGGCTCCAGATGGAGCTGATGTTGACGATGCGGCCGTAGCCGCGCTGCGCCATCCCGGGGGCCAGTGCCCGGCAGAGCCGGAATGGCGCCAGCAGGTTCAGCGCGAGGACCTCCGCGAGCTGCGCGTCCGAGACCTGGTCGAAGGTCGCCAGCGGGTTCGCACCGGCGTCATTGACGAGGATGTCGATCGGATCCTCGAGCGCCGCAGCATACGCCTCGACGGCAGCTGCGTCGCGGAGATCGAGCTCGGCGTGCGACGGCGCGATGACGCGCGCGCCGAGCTCCTCGAAACGCTCGACGATCGCTCGCCCTATCCCGCGCGACCCCCCGGTCACGAGCGCGGTCCGGCCGTTCAACCGTACAGCCCACCCGCCTGCTCGATCAGGCGGTCATAGCGACTCTGGAGCATCTCGATCCGGGCATGGTCCTCCTCGAAGATCCGTCCGTAGAAGTCGCGCTTGTTCTTGAGCCACATGAGCTCGAAGCCCACCGCTTTGAGGATCCCCTTGTCGGCGTCAGGCCCGAGGCCTGCCGGGCTCGCGAAGATCACCTTCCGCGTCTCGAAGCGGTCAAGGGCGCCCGCAGGCAGACGGCGCAGGAATGGCAGGGAGTCAGCGGACACGCCGCCGCCGAGCGCGCACTCCAGCCCGCAGGTCTTGGCCTGCAGGAAGACCCGCTCGGCCACCTCATACAGCGCCTCGCTGTTGACATCGTTGCGCGTCAGCCCCATCGACCCGGACATGTCGACCCGCCCGAGGACGATGCCGTCGAGGTACTTGACGTCCGGGAGCTCGAGCATCGCCCCGAAACTCTCCACGCCGGTCACGGTCTCGATGTTGACGGCGAGCTTCACCGTGTCGCGCTCGTCCTCCGGGTAGGCCATCTTGCAGGCCTCCACGAACTTGTGGAGCGCCCACGGTGACTCGACCATCGGGCCGACGATCCGCTGGACCCCGATCACGCGCGACTCGTACATGTCGCGCAGCGCCTCGCACCCGCCAACCTTGATGGTCAGCCCCAGACCCGCCTCGCTGATGACCTCCTTGAGCCGCAACGCTTCCTCGAGCCGCGTGCCCTCAGCCTCGAACTCGGCCTTTACGCCGATCACGTGATGATTCTCGCGGAGGTCCGTCAGTTGGTGGACCATCCGGCGTTCGAGCTCGTTCATCAGGCTTACCTCTTGGGCGGAACGTAGGGCGGAACGATCAGGTTCTCGGCGAATTCGTCGCGATCCAGGAACGGGAACATGTCCTCGAGCGGCTTCGACACAAGTGTGCCGTCTGCAAGCCGCTCGGCGACCACCTTGGGGACGAATGTCTGGGTGGGGTCAAGCTGCACGTCGACAAGCGCCGGACCGGGGGTCGCCAGCGCCGCGTCGATGACGGCGTCCAGCTGCTCGCCACGTTCAGCGCGGAAGGCCGGGATGCCGTACGCCTCGGCGAGCCGGACCATGTTCGGGAACGTCACGCCGCTGCCTGGCCCCTCGCCAACTCGCCGACCCGCGAAGAGGTTGTCCTGCGTCTGCCGGATCGAAGCGTAACCGGCGTTATTGAGGACGAACACTTTGATCGGCAGTTGGTGGTGGACGATGGTCTGGAGCTCCTGGAGGTTCATCTGGATGCTGCCGTCGCCTGCCAGGCAGATGACGCGCTCCGCCGGGGCCGGAGCGCCCGACGGGTCACCCTCCGAAGCCGTGGTCGGACGCCGCGCGAACGCGGCACCTATCGCTGCTGGGAGGTCGAAGCCCATCCCCGCCGTGCCGGAGTTGACGAGCAGTCGCTGATCCCGCTTGAAGGCGAATGCCTGGATCGCCACCACGCACGCGGAGCCGTTCGCGCAGACGAGGAGGTCGTTCTCAGCTAGCCGGTCTGCAAGCCGCTCGATGAAGAAGTACGGATTGACCGGGGTATCGACCTCGCGGTAGGCGGGAAGGACCACCGGGTACCGGACGCGCCGCTCGCGGCACCAGTCGATCCAGTCCTGGTGATCGCCGGTGTCTGGCGGCAGCAGGCGGGCCATCTCCTCCACGAAGAACGCGACGTCGGCGTGGACCGGGAGGTCAGGGAAGATCGTCGGCTTGGCGAGTTCCGCCTCGTCGATGTCGACGATGATGCGATAGGCGTGGTGGGCGAAGGCGGCGAACTCGTACCCGACCTGGCGGATGTTCAGGCGGCAACCCAGCGACAGCAAGACGTCGGAGTTCTGAACCGCGAAGTTGCCGGCGCGATCGCCGATGCTGCCGGGACGACCCGCGAACAGCGGATGGTCGTCCCACAGCAGGTCGGCGGCATTCCATGCGGTTGCCACCGGCACCCTAAGTCGGTCGATCAGTCGAAGGAAGGCCTCGTACGTCCCCTGTGCTCGCAGGGCACTGCCAGCCAGGATCACGGGGCGCTCCGCCGCGAGAAGGCGCCGGACCGTCTCGCCGGCCATCGCCGTTGCCGTATCCCGGTCGAAGCAGCCTGAGTAGGCACCGGGTGCCTGCGTCGAGGCCTGGATTGGCGGCCACGGCCGGAGCGCCGGATCGTCAGACGGCGCGGGCGCTGGCGCGGCATTCGGCTCGAACGCGGCTCCGGTGGCGGCGTCCCAGGATTCGCGCCGTGCCATTTCAGCTGGGTCGAACCCCGCCAGCGACTCGGGCTCCACCTGCGCGGCCTGCACGTCGAGGGGGATGTCGAGCCAGACCGGGCCGGGCCGCCCGTGGGTCGCGAGCCACGCCCCCTTCTCGAAGTGGTATCTAGCGGTCACCGGGTCCACGATCGACACGGCGTACTTGGTGATGGGGGCGACGAGTCGGATGATGTCGGCCTCTTGGTCGCCCAGCTGGCGAAGGGGGAGGGAGGTGCTCGCCACGGTCGTGTTGCGGCGGACCTGGCCGGACACGTAGATGGCCGGAATCGAATCGTGCCACTGGCCGAGGACGCCAGTGATCGCGTTGGTCCCGCCAGGGCCCGTCGTCACACACACGGCACCCGGCAGCCCGCTCGTCCGCGCATATCCCTCGGCTGCGATCGCGCACGCCTGCTCGTGATGGTTGAACACCGGCTGGACATCGTCCCGATGCCCGACCGCGTCGTTGAGGTGCATCGCACCCCCACCCGTCACAAGGAAGATGTGCCGCACGCCGAGGCTGGCAATACCCTGGGCGATGTAGTCCGCGACTCTCACAACCGCTACCTGTCCGTCTCGAGTGCCCGGCGATCGATCTGATCAAGGCGATCCGCATACCATGCGAGAAGGCGCTCGATGCCCTCGGTGTGCCGCGTGAAGGGAAGCGAGGGCACTGCCCGCTCTAGCTTGCTGCCATCCCCGGAGTACTCGAGGCCGCGCCCCTCCTCGGCGACGATCACTGGGACGTGGCGCCCCGATGCCGCGACCACAAGGTCCGCGAGGTCGCGTAGACTCACGGGCTCCTTTGGCGTCACGTTGTACGCCCCGGGCGCCAGGCCCTGCGGGCCGGCATCGAGCGCAGCGGCAACGACGGCTGCGAGGTCCTCCACCCAGGTGTAGCTGAACAGCCGATCGCGGCGCAGCGTGACGGGCATCCCCAGGAGTGCCTTGCACGAGGCATTGGACAGGAACCGGATCGCGTAGTCCTCGCCGGGACCGTAAACGCCGAACGGGCGCAGCTCAATCGTGTCGGAATCGCCGGCGAGCCAGAGCGCCTCGATGTACTTCGAGAACCCGTGTTGGTCGGTGGGAATCTCCTGACCCAGGCTGGTCTCCTTGACGCGCACGAGCGGGCGGTGAGTGCCATACGCCGCGCCCGACCCGAGGACCACGAACCGGCCGAAGTCCTCTCGACAGCGCACGAGGCTGAAAAACTGCCTGAGGTTCTGCTCGGCGATCCCGACCCGATCTGGGGCATTGCGATGGCCCGGCTTGATCGCCGCATGGACGACCGCGTCGACGCGGTTGGCAGTCAGCCAGCGGCGGACAGCCCCGGCATCGGCGAGATCGAGTTCAGGATGGCTCGGCGCCAGCACGTCGTGTGCCTCGCGCAGGCGCGCGGCGACGTGGCGGCCGATGAACCCGCTTCCGCCCGTGAGCAGGACCCTCATGCAGGTTCACTCCCACGCATCGGTCCGGATCTCCTCCTGAGAAACGAGCCTGGCTTGGAGCTGCGCCGTCAGCGCCGTCAGCATCGCCGGTGGCCCGGACAGGTAGAAGACGGGGTGGTCGAGCGCCTCGATCGCGGACGAGGCAACCGCCACCGACAGCCGCCCGTCGGTGGCCTCGCACACCAGGTGCACGTCGAGGCCGGCCACCTCGACCGCCCGGCTCGCCGCGAAGTCGCCGTATACGAACAGGTCCGGCGTCCGGGCGCCGTAAAACAGCGCCACCCGGCGCGCGCCGCTCGCCGGCAGGCTGCCCAGGAACGCGGTGAACGCGGTCACCCCGGTGCCGCCCGCGAACAGAACGGCGTCCCGCGTGGGGTCCACCGTGAACTCGCCATACGGCAGCTTGACCCACACCTCCCGGCCCGGCGCCAGCTCGCGCTCCATCCGGGAGGTGAAGACGCCCTTGACCGCGTACGTGATGGCCAGGCGGTCGCGCTCGGTTGGCGAGGACGCGATGGAGAACACGCGCGACTCGGGCCAGAAGCCGCCGGGCTCGAAGGGGTCGAGCGCGAGGTGGAGGAACTGGCCCGGGCGGAAGGCC
>JAJZQV010000009.1 GCA_021803025.1 Actinomycetes bacterium
AAGAACGCGGTGAACAACGCGGTCGTCCACGGGGACGACTCGACGCTCAACCCGGAAGGGCGCGGTACGAAGGTGGCACTCGACTACCGCTTCGACGCCGTCGCCCCGGGCGAGTCCGTCACCGTCTCGCTCCGGCTCCGGGCAGCCGCTCACGAGGACGCGCCCTTCGGCGACGGGTACGCCCAGGTCCTGCGCGACCGCAAGGCGGAGGCTGACGCCTTCTACCGCGGCGTGATCCCTCCCGAGACCTCCGAGGAGGACGCGCTCACGGCCCGCCGCGCGTTCGCGGGCCTGCTGTGGGGCAAGCAGGTGTACCGCTACTCGGTCACCGAGTGGCTCGAGGGCGACCCGAACCAGCCACCGGTCCCGCCGCAGCGCTGGGCCCCGGAGCCGGCGGGCCGCAACACCGACTGGCGCCACCTGGAGCTCGCCGACGTGATCTCGATGCCGGACGAGTGGGAGTACCCGTGGTTCGCCGCCTGGGACCTCGCGTTCCACGCGGTCACCCTCGCCCACGTCGACTCCGCCCTAGCGAAGCAGCAGCTGCTGCTCCTGTGCCGCGAGTGGGCGCAGCACCCCTCCGGCCAGCTGCCCGCGTACGAGTGGTCATTCTCCGACGTCAACCCGCCCGTACAGGCGTGGGCCACCTGGCTCGTGTACGTCATCGACGGGTCACGCGACAAGGCGTTTCTCGCGCGGATGCTCAGCAAGCTGCTCCTCAACATGGGCTGGTGGACCAACATCAAGGACGAGCACGGGTCCAACCTGTTCGAGGGCGGCTTCCTCGGCATGGACAACATCTCGCTGTTCGACCGGTCCCGGCACGTACCCCCCGGCCACCACCTCGAGCAGTCCGACGCCACGAGCTGGGTGGCGTTCGCGTTCCTCGCGATGCTGCGGATCGCCGAGGAGCTCGCCCGGGAGGACCCCGGCTGGAACGAGCTGCCGACGACCTTCCTCGAGCGCTTCCTCTCGATCGCCGAAGCCAGCGAGGCGTTCGGCTTGCAGAGCGTCACCCTCTGGGACGAGGCCGACGGCTTCTACTACGACCTGCTCGTCGACTCGAGCGGCGCCGCCGAGCCCGTACGCGTCCGCTCGTACGTGGGACTCGTCCCGCTCCTGGGAGTCGCGTCCACGCCGGAGTGGGTCGACCAGCTCGAGTCGTACGTGCAGCGCCGCGGCTGGCTGGAGGAGCACCGCCAGGACCTCCTCGAGCAGCGGGTCATCATCCACCCGACCCGCGAATGCGAGGGCGCCCTCGCGCTGGTGCCGCCCGACCGCTACGCCCGGGTCATGGAGCGCGTACTCGACCCCGCCGAGTTCCTGTCCCCGTACGGGATCCGGTCCCTCTCCGCCGCGTACCGCAACTCGACGACCGTCCAGGTCGGCGGCCAGCAGCTCTCCATCCAGTACGCGCCGGGGGAGTCGACGTCGGGCCTGTTCGGCGGGAACTCGAACTGGCGAGGTCCCGTGTGGCTGCCGATCAACGTGCTGCTGGTGGATGCGATGCGTACGTACTCGGCGGGTGCCGGGAACGAGCTCCACGTCGAGCTGCCAACCCGGTCGGGCACGCGCATGAGCCTGCACGACGCGGCGGACGACCTCACGGATCGGCTCATAGCGCTGTTCCGTCCCGGCCCGGACGGTCGCCGCCCGAGCCAGCCGCACGACCACCCCGACGACCCGCTGTGGAACGCCCATCCGACGTTCAGCGAGTACTTCGACGGCGACACCGGGGAGGGCCTCGGCGCCTCGCACCAGACGGGCTGGACGTCCCTGGTCGCCCACCTCATCTGCAGCCGGCACGCCCAGGGGCACCCGGACTCGGGCGACGTGCGGTTCGGGATGAGCACCGGGTAGGGGCCACGGCCCGAGTAGGTGAGCGATACGCCCGGGTAGGGGAGTCGCGGGCCCGGGTAGCGAAGTCACGACCCGGCCCAAGGAGTCCCGAGGCGTCACCGTCGCCAGGCGAGTCACGCACGGGTCAGGCGACTCGCTGTGTGCTCGCGTGCCTGGTCTCGCGGTCTGTACGGACGGGCCGAGAGACCAGCCCGCGGTCGGGCTACTGCTGGTGGTTGCAGGTGTCGCACTCGCAGCCCACGCACTCGCAGGTCTCGCAGGCGCAGTCAGGTCCGCACTTGGTGCACGTGCACTTCCCGACCTCCAGGGCGGTCGGACGAGGGGCTGCGGTCTTCATCTGTGTCGTCATGCCCCACCACTACCCTTTCTGGACAGCGGCAACCTTCCCGCGCCGGAAGATGACCGGGCACGGAGGGGGGTGTGCCGGCCTCCGGTGCGATGAGCGGACTCCCCAGGGAATCGCCTGCCCATCGAAGGAGTTGGACCGACATGCGCATCGACATCTGGTCCGACATCGCCTGCCCGTGGTGCTACATCGGCCTGACCCGGTTCGACCGGGTGCTGGCCGGGTTCCCCCACGCCGACGACGTGAACGTCAGCCTCCACTCCTTCCAGCTCGACCCCACGCTGCCGGAGTCGTACGACGGGACCGAGACGGCGTACCTGGCCCAGACCAAGCGGCTGCCCGAAGCGCAGGTGCGCGAGATGTTCTCGCACGTACGGTCCGCGGCGGCACCGGAGAACCTCGAGCTCGGCTTCGACCAGGTCGCGAACTCGCGCAAGGCCCACCGCGTGCTCCACGCCGCGCAGGAGGCGGACGAGTCCGGCCGTACGGCCTGGGCCCAAGACCGCGCTGTTCCGCGCGCACTTCACCGACGGGGAGACCATCTCCGACACGGACACGCTGGTACGGCTGGCGGTGGCGGCCGGGCTCGACGAGGACGTGGCCCGCGACGCGGTGGACTCCGACCTGCTCGATCTCGAGGTCGCCGCTGACATCCAGGAGGCGGCTGCGTACGGCATCCGGGGCGTCCCGTTCTTCGTGTTCGAGGAGAAGTACGGGATCTCGGGCGCCCAGCCGGCCGAGGTCTTCGAGGGCGCGCTGGCGCAGGTCTGGGACGAGCTGCATCCGGCGCCGGTGGCGAAGTCGCTCATCACCGTGCCGGGGGCGGCTGATGCGGAGGCGTGCGGTCCCGAGGGCTGCGACTGAGGGCTGGCCGGGCGTTGTGTCGGGTGAGGCGGGGCCGGATGGAAGCTTCGGGGCGCCGTTTCGCGGCAAACATCGCGATTTTGGCTGCTGAGAATCGTCGGCGAGGCTGAATAGAGCCCTGCAGGCCTGTTGAGCGGCGAGAATCGCGCTGTCGTCCCGGAGCAGTCTGCCGCCGGGGGCGGTGGCCGTGGGGGAGCGAGGCGCTGCCGGCGGACGAGCCGTTGCAGCCGCAGCCTCCGCTACATCGCTGGCGCTTCTCGCCCGGTGTGAGACTCCTCGCCTTCGTCGCCGCGGTGGCGCTCGTCATCCTGGCCCTGGTTGGCATCGCCCTCCTCGTCGAGCCGCGGCTCCTGCGGTCGTGGCTCCTGGCCAGGCTCGCCGAGCTCGTGGCCGTCGTCGTGGGGTTCGCCGTGCTCATGGCGGTCGAGCGCCGCAAGTCGGTCGCGCTCGAAGCGGCACTCCTCTTCGCGGCCCTCTACGCCGTCACCCGGTCCCTGTGGTGGACGATCGGCCTCCACTTCGCGTGGAACATGGTCCAAGGGTCGGTGTACGGAGTGTCCGGGTCCGGCAGCGCGTCGGGGTGGCTTCGCACGCCAGTTCACGGGTCCCGCCTGGCTCACCGGAGGCAGCTTCGGGATCGAGGCCTCGGTCCTCACGGTGGTGCTGCTCACCGGGTGGGCGTGTGGCTCCTCGTCGTCATCCGGAGGAGGAGTCTCGCCGTGAGCCCCAACTGGGTCCGGCGGCGAGTGCTTCGGGCTCGTACTGCCGTAGTCGGCGAGTCCGCGGCTGTCGACCGTACGGCCGTAGGGAACGAGCCGGCGGCTGGCGACCGTACGGCCGAACGCTAGTCCGGTCGACCAGCCCAGCGCTCCTGCCGGCGACCCCCTGGCCGGAGAACGCGGCCCCCGAGTAAAGCGACCGCTAGCGCGCCGGCTCCGGGTCGAGCAGCTCGCGGATCGCCTGGACGCCATCGGTGTTGACCCAGTACCAGGTCTGACGTCCGTCACGCTCCCGCTCGACGAACCCCGCCTCGAACAGCGCGCCCAGGTGATGGGTGATCGTGGGCTGCGTGAGGCCGAGCTGGTCGGCGAGCACGCCGGTCGTCGTGCGCCCGCCCTCCGCGGACCGGATGAGGCTCAGCAGTCTCAGCCGCGCCGGGTCCGCCAGCACCTTGAGGGCACCCGCCAGAACGAGCGCGTCGCCGGGCTCCAACACGTCCTGCAACACCGGCGAGCAGCACAGGTCGCACACGGACGAGAGCTGCTGGGCCGCCTCTTGCGTACTCAAAGAAAGCATGTCTGTCATACCAACCAGAGTCTAACAATAGACACGTATCTATATATGGGGTGGTCTTCATGGAGTACCTGTCCAGGCTCGTCACAGGCGTCGCTGGAGACTTGTGGACGATGGTCGTGCACAACTGGCCCCTTCCAGCTGCTCAGCATCGTCGTGGCGTGGGTCGTGCAGGTGTAGGTGAAGGCGGACCGGCTGGCCACCTGGCTGCGCCGCCGTACGTGGGTGTCCGTCCTTGCCGCCATCGCGCTCGTCACCTCGCGCCGTTCTGCTCCTGCCGGACGACCCCCATCGTCCTCGGCGCTCGCCTCGTCCTCGGCGCGCTCGCCTCGTCCGTGCCGTGGGCGCCCATCGTCGCGTTCATGGCCTCGTCGCCCCTGACGAGCCCCGAGGAGTACGTCCTGTCCGTGGGCCTGTTCGGACCCGCGTTCGCCATGACGTTCTTCGTGTCCGCGATCGTGGTCGGCCTCGTCGCCGGCGCGGCCGCCTGGTGACTGGAGGGGCATGGCTACCTCAACGGCCAGTCCCGGATGAGGGAGGCGGTGTTCTTCGTCGCTTTCGCGGGCATCGGCCACCTGCTCATCAGGATCTTCCCGACGGGCGTCATCACCGGACTGCTCGGCAGCGGCAACCCGATCTGGTCCGTACCGCTCGCAGCCGTCCTCGGCATCCCCGTCTACCTCAACACGGACGGCTCGCTGCCCCTTGTCGCGAGCTTCATGCAGGGCGGCACGGCGGCTGGTGCGGCCATCGCGTTCCTCATCACCGGAGCCGGCACCAGCATCGCCGCCATCTCGGGCATGCTCGTCATCGCCCGGTGGCGGGTCGTCGCGCTCGTCATCGCGACGCTGTTCGTCACGGCCGTCGCGACCGGGTGGCTCTCGGCGCTGTGGCTCTGAGCGCGTACGTGGGGCGCAGCCTGGAGGCCCATGGGGTCGCTCGGGCATGCGCCTTGGGGCGCGAACGGCCGCCACGCGTAGCGATCCCGGGAGGATTGACGCGTCCCTGGGGCCGGGCAAGACTCGAGGTGTCGAAAAGGGGCGCCATGTCCGAGAACCATGAGCCGGAGATCGTCAACCTCGAACCCCGCACCGTCGCCGTCCTGCGTGAGAGGGTTCCCATGAACTCCCTCGTCGACTACTTCGGCCGGGCGTTCACCACGGTGTCACAGGTCGCGTCCGAGCAGGGGGCGGTCATCGTCGGGCCTCCGGTCGGCCTCTACTTCGGGGTGCCGACCGACACTGTCGACGTCGCAGCGGGCTTCCCCACGGATCGGCCCGTCACTCCCGCCGAAGGGGTGACATCGGAGACGCTCCCGGGCGGTCGCACGGCCCAGGTGCTCCACGTGGGGACCTACGACTCGATGAAGGCCACGTACGGACGGCTCTCTTCGTGGCTCGCCGCCGAGGGGCTGACCCCGGGCCCGGTGATGTGGGAGACGTACCTCACCGAGCCCGACCCGGCCGCGCCCGAGACCCCGCAGACCCTCATCGACTGGCCGCTCGCGTAGGAGAGCCGAGGCTGGGCAGACGCTGCGAGCTGCGGCTAGTTGCGCGCTGCGGTCAGAGGCGGTGGGCTGGGGGTGAGCGGCACCACCGATCGCCGAAGCCGCGACCATGGCCCGAGTACGAAGCGTGCCTGGCGCCTCGGACGTACCTCTGCTCGGACGAATCGCGATTATCGCTGCTCAGCCGCGCCGGGAAGCCCGAAACAGGCCGTCCCAGCGTTCTGGACAGCGAAAATCGCGATGCTCTCGCCGAGACAGGTCGCGGAACCCTCGCCCCCGCCGACTGCCTCAGCGCCAGGAGTACTGGGGATCGAACCCCAACACCCGCCGGGCCTTGTCGATCGACAGCAGCGTGTCGTGCTCCCCGAGGTCGCCGCGGATCGGCACCCCCGGGAACACCTCGGCGACCAGCTCGGCGTTGGACCTCGACATGACCGTGTCCCCCGCCGCGATGATGAAGCGGTCGAAGCCGGTGGCGTCGAGCTCGAGCGCCTTGAGCACCGCCTGTCCGCCGTCGCGGCCGTCGATGTAGCCCCAGAGGTTCCACTTGCGCAGGTACGGGTCGGCGTCGAACGACGGGAACTCCGCGTAGTCCTCCGGGTTCTTCACGTTCGAGAACCGCAGCGCGATCACCTTGAGCGTCGGGTCCCAGCGGCACAGCTCGATCGCCATCTGCTCCTCGAGGTGCTTGACCAGCGAGTACATGCTCTCCGGACGCGCCGGGTACTCCTCGTCGACCGGGATGTACGGAGGCGGCACGTCGAACGGCAGCCCGAGGACGGTCTCGCTCGACGCGTACACGATGTTGCGGATACCCGCGCGACGCGCCGCCTGGAACACGTTGAACGTGCTGAGGACGTTGTTGTGGAACGTCGCGACGTCGCTGAGAATGCCCGGCGCCGGGATCGCGGCGAGGTGGACGAGAGCGTCGTACGGGCTCGTCGTCGCCTGGTCCGGACCGGCCGAGGTGTCGTTCTCGCCGAACAGCGCGTCGACGGTCTCGCCGTAGTCGGTGAGGTCGACCTGCAAGAAGCCCGGGCCGCGGGTGCCGGCGATGTCGAGGTTGACCACCTCGTGGCCCGCGTCGCGGAGCACGGTGACGACCGTACGGCCGAGCTTGCCCGTACCTCCGGTGAGTGCGATCTTCATCCCCTCACCACCGCTCGTGCACGTACGGGCGGATCATCTCGTCGTAGATGCTCTCCAGCCTGGACAGGGTGCGGCCGTCGAGCGGCGGTACGTCCGCGGCCGCGGCGTTGCCACGGGCCTGCTCGGGGGTACGGGCGCCGGGGATCACGACACTGACGCCCGGCTGGTCGACGATCCAGCGCAGGGCGAGCTGGGCGGTGGTGACCCCGGACGGGGCCAAGGCTGCGACCTCCCGGGCGGCAGCGATGCCCACGTCGTACGGAACGCCCGAGAACGTCTCGCCGACGTCGAACGCCTGGCCGGACCGGTTGTAGTTGCGGTGGTCGTCCTCGGGGAACGTGGTCGACTCGTCGTACTTGCCGGTGAGCATCCCGCTCGCGAGCGGCACGCGGGCGATGATCCCCACGCCGGCCGCCACCGCAGCAGGCAGCACCTTCTCGAGCGGCTTGCGCCGGAACGCGTTGAGGATGATCTGCACGCTCGCCACGTGCGGACGGGCGATCGCCGTGAGCGCCTCGTCGCAGGTCTCGACCGACACCCCGTACGCCTTCATCCGGCCCTCCTCGACCATCGCGTCGAGCTCGTCGAAGACGGCGTCGCTCGAGTAGACGGGCGTGGGCGGGCAGTGGAGCTGTACGAGGTCGAGGGTGTCGACGCCGAGGTTGCGGCGGCTCCGGTCGTTCCAGGCGCGCATGGCCGCGCCCGTGAACGCCTCCGGCACGTGCGGGTCGGCGCGGCGGCCCATCTTCGTGGCGACCGTCAGTCCAGCGTCTGCTCGCTCTCGCAGCACCTGACCGACCAGCTGCTCGCTGCGTCCGTCCCCGTACACGTCCGCCGTGTCGAGGAACGTCACGCCGGCGTCGACGGCCGCGTGGAGCGTCGCCAGCGCGTCCTTCTCGCTCACAGACCCCCAGCCGGCTCCGATCTGCCAGCAGCCCATTCCGATGACCCCGACGTCGCGACCTGTACGTCCCAGTGTTCTCGTCTCCATGCCCTGACCCTATGACCCCTGGGCACAGGCACGCCCGCGGTTGCCGTGAGTGGCCGTGGGGTTCGTTCGTGAGTTCCAGCCCGCCCTCACCTACCACTGAGCACCCCGAATGTGACTGAGCACCGGACGTGCGGGGTGCTCTGACACGTGATGCTCAGTCGCATCGGCAGGATGACTTCGACGGACACCCCGTGGCGGTAGACCGCCCGTACCTCGTGTACGTAGTGAGGTCCCGGACCGTCGTCACGTCGGCGTCGAGAGCTCTCCGCGCATTCGTACTCGACCTCGCGGATGATGCGCCGGAGCTGGGCCGTCGCCAGCAGCTCCTCGTCCGTGGCGGTCGTCAGCCTCGGTCCGTCGAGCAGTTCCAGGTCAGGTGCCCGGAGGCGTGAACGGCGTCCTTGATCAGGGGGTTTCCTGAGGCGCTCATCCGGAGCAAGATCAGATCGATAGCCAGGCAGCCCTCCTGGGAGCGATGAGGATGACGATGCGACGGGCCCGCGACACGGCCGGGCAGGTTCGCGAGCCGAGCGCGACGAGGCCACGTCCGAGCCCTGTGCGGTGGGTGGCGTCTGCGCCGTGGAGCAAGGCGTCGCTGGCCGCGCTGATGCTGTTCCTGCCCGTCGTCGGCCTCACCTTCGGCCAGGCCATCCTGGTCCCCAGGCGGTTCGCGCCGACGCCCACGCTGGCCTCGGTCGACGTCACGGTCGTACCGTCCACCACGCCGATGGCCGACGACGCGCCACTGGTGGAGATGGCCGCTTTCGGCGACTCCGCCATGGCCGGCGTCGGGGTCCACCACCTCGAAGAGTTCCTGCCCGTACAGCTCGCGCAGCGCGTGGCGGACGCGACCGGACGGCCGGTACACGTCGTGGGGTACGCCCGGTCCGGCGCACGCACCATCGACGTCCTCACCGAGCAGCTGCCTCTCGCTCGTCGCCGCCATGACGTCTCGGTCCTCATCGTGGGCACCAACGACGTTACGGGCGTCACCGTCCCGACGAGGCTGGCCCGCTCCACGAGGGCCCTCCTGGACGCGCTCGAGTCCGTCGGCTCGGCCGTCGTCATGTCGAGCCTGCCGAGGTTCCGCGCGATGCGCCTCCTGCCGCACCCGCTCATGGAGGTGGCCATCGGGTACGGGGCCGTGGTCGGCGCCGTGCAGCGGCGCGCCGTGGCGAGGCGTGAGCGGGTGCGTCTGGTGGACGTCGGCCTCGCCGTCGGGCCCGAGTACTTCAGCGACGTCGGCACCTTGAGCGCCGACGCCTTCCATCCGTCCGCCGCCGGGTATGGGCGGATCGCGGACGCACTGGTGCCGGCAGTCCTGGCCGCTCTCGAGATGGCCGAGTCGGAGAGGAGAAGCAGCGATGGTGATCCGGAATGACACAACGCGGGACCTCGCAGGAGCGGCCGCATCGCTTCTCGGCGGCGATCTTCCTCTGGGAATCCGGGGGTACGACGGGAGCTACGCAGGTCCCGCGGCTCCCCCCGTCACCGTCGTGATCCGGTCCCGTGACGCCATCCGCCGCATCCTCTCCGCACCGGGCGAGCTGGGAATGGCCAGGGCATTCGTCGCGGGCGACATCGCGGTCGACGGCGACATCTATGCCGCGCTCGACGCCTTGCGGGACGGGCTGGACGACGCGTTCTCCCACCCGCGGTCATGGGGCGCGCTCGCGCGTCTGGCGAGGGGTGCGGGCGGGCTTCGCCACCGGCCCGTACCGCCTCCTGAGGAGGTGCGGCTCCACGGACGACGGCACAGTACGTCGCGGGACGCTGCCGCGATCGCCCACCACTACGACGTGTCGGGCGACTTCTACCGGCTGTTCCTCGGACCGACGATGACGTACTCGTGCGCGGTCTGGGACGACCCGTCTGCGGGGCTCGACGCCGCGCAGGAGGCCAAGTACGACCTCATCTGCCGGAAGCTGGGGCTCGTAGGCGGCATGCGGCTTCTCGACGTCGGCTGCGGCTGGGGCGGGATGGCCATGCACGCGGCGCGGCACTTCGGGGTACGGGCGGTCGGCGTGACCCTGTCCCGGGAGCAGGCCGAGCGCGCGCGGCAGCGGGTTGAGGAGGCGGGCCTCGCGGACCGTGTCGAGATCAGGCAGGCCGACTACCGCGAGGTGGACGACGGCCCGTACGAGGCGATCAGCTCCATCGGCATGTTCGAGCACGTGGGCGAGGCGCAGCTGGGCACGTACTTCTCGCGCATGTACGGGCTGCTCGCACCGCAGGGCCGGCTGCTCAACCACGGCATCAGCCGGCCGGCGGGTCGCGGGGGGATCCCGCGCAACAGCTTCCTGCAGCGGTACGTGTTCCCGGACGGTGAGCTCGAGGAGATCGGCACGGTCGTGTCCGCCATCCAGCACGCCGGTCTCGAGGTGCGACACGTGGAGAACCTGCGCGAGCACTACGCGCTGACCCTGCGGGCGTGGGTGCGCAACCTCGAGGCGAGCTATGCCGAGGCGGAGCGGCTGGCGGGGGAGGGCCGCGCACGGGTATGGCGGCTGTACCTGGCCGCCTCCGCGATCGGTTTCGAGAAGGGCGAGATCGAGGTCCACCAGACTCTCGCCGTCCGTGCGACGGCAGGTACGAGCGGGGTGCCCCTGCGACCCGCGTGGGAGCGGGAGCCCGCTCCGCTCCACGTGGGGTTATGACCCGAGCTCGGCTGACCTCGTGAGATCCTGCTTCGCCCCGCCTCGGGGCTCGGGCGGATCTACTGTCGTCGTGACGAGGCTGTCGCCGGCCGTCTTCGAGCTGGACGCGCCCGCGGTCGCCCGCGAGATCGAGAGGTTCATCGCCGACCAGGTGACCGAGCTGGGGCGTGCCGGGATCGTGGTGCCGCTCTCAGCCGGGCTCGACTCCAGCACGCGATGCGGAGATCGCCGACGACACAGGGCTGAACGCGACCAAGGTCGCCGAGCTGCGGGAGGCCGTCCACCTCAGCACGCACATGCGCCAGCCGTCTCGGCAGCCCAACCTTGCGAGGTTCCTCACGACGTAGACCCGGCGTCTCGGAACCTCTGAGACGATGGCCGCATGGGCGGCGGGCGAGGGCTCCCGAGTCTAGAGCGACGCGCTCCCGGCGAGCGGGTCGCGGAGCATCCCGAGCGCGTCGTGCGGATGGCGGACGGACCGCTCGGCGCGTATGTGCACATCCCCTTCTGCGCGGCGATCTGCCCCTTCTGCCCGTACAACAAGGTCGTCCCGCGCGCCGGACAGCCGGAACGCTACGGCGCCGCGCTCCTGACCGAGGCGCGCCGGTACGTCGACGCAGGTTCGGCCGGATCGACGGGCTTCACCTCCCTGTACGTCGGGGGCGGGACGCCGACCCTGGTCCCCGACCTCCTCCGCGATGTCGTCGGCGCGCTCCCGGTCGCCGGCGAGCGGGCCATCGAGGTGCTGCCGACCCACGCGACGCCAGAGCGGCTCGACGACCTCCGCGACATGGGCTTCACGGCCGTGAGCATCGGGGTCCAGTCGTTCTCCGACAAGGTCCTTCGTCACCTGCGGCGGCCCCATGACGCACGTGCGGCCGAGGCGGCGCTCGAGAACGCGGTGGGACGGTTCGACCTGGTGGACGCCGACCTGATCCTCGATGTGGAGTACGACACCGCGTACGCCGGCTTGTTCCTGCGGGACCTCGAGAGGTGCCTCGACCTCGGCGTCGACCAGGTCTCCACGTACCCGCTCATGCGGTTCGGCTACACCCCGTTCGGCGCGGCCAGGCCGAGGCGGCGCACCGAGCACGAGGTCCTCGCGGAGGCGACCCGGCTGGCGGCGAAGCGTGGGTACGAGCGGCGGTCGGTGTGGACGTTCAACCGCCTCCAGTCTCCGAGCTACACCTCGATCACACGGCACCGGTTCCTCGGCATGGGCGCGGGGGCGTCGTCGTTCCTCGGTCAGGACTTCCTCGTCAACCACTTCGGGGTCGAGACGTACATCGCAGCCGTCGACGAGGGGCGCCTGCCGCTGGCCCGCCGGCTGCACCTGGGTGCGGCCGGCGGCCTCGCGTACGACGCGTTCTGGCAGGCGTACTCCGGTCACCTCTGTGTCCCGGAGTCGGGTGGGGCTGCTGCGCTCCTGCTGCGGGCGGCGGCCTCGCTCATGACCGTTGGCGGCCTCGTGGCGCCGGCGACGGCTGATGGGTGTCACGCGCTCCTGCCGCGCGGCTTCGACGCGTACCACGACCTGGAGCGGTGGGTGACGTACCACCTCATCGAGCCGCTCTGGTCGGAGATGCTCGAGGAGCACCGACGCGAGGGTGGCCGGGCGGGCTGGGTGGCGCCGGTGTCGGCTCGGCGCCACCGCCTCTGGCGGGGCGTCGCATCGCTCACCGAACGGCCCGTGTGACCAGGCGCGGGCTCCGCAAGAGCAGCGCCGGGTAGCGGCGCAGCGCCTCGAGGACGACCGCCGGGTGCCCGTGGAACAGCAGCGACAGCTCGTACGCGAAGAAGAAGCCGCACTGCTCACACAGGCCGGGAGTCTCGATGCATCGCCCGCAGGTCCACTGCTCGCCGTCCTCGACGATGACGCACTGGGGGCAGGGGCGGGGCGCGGAGAAGTCGGCGATGCGGGGCAGGGCGGTCGCGAGGTTGACCACGGGGTAGCCGCGGCGGATGAGGCGTCCGATCCGGTCGCAGACGTCGCGCCGCTGCTCGGGGGTGAGGGCGAGCGTCTCGGTGCCGGGGTACGGGGTGTGGAGGTTGTACGAGACGCCGAGCACGGTCGGCAGCGTGGCGGCGAGCTCGGCCACGGCCTCGACGTCGGCGACGTTCGTCGAGTTCACCGCCATGTACAGGCAGAGGTTCGCCCGTGTCGCGGCGCGGATGTTCGCGAGGATGCGGTCGTACGTGCGGCCGCGGATCGCGTCATGGCTCTCCCGCGTGCCGTCGAGGCTCACGAGGACGAGGTCCGCCTCGGGCAGGTCGGCGCCGCGGGTCCCGTTGGTGACGACGCCGACCCAGGGGAACCCGATGGCGCGCGCAGCGGCGATGACGTCGCGGACCGTCCTGGTCGGGTCGTGCCAGAGCATCGGCTCGCCCCCGTAGAGGAGCAGGATCCGGACGCCCTGTCCGTACAGGCTGAGCATGTCCTGTTGCAGGCGCTCGTACGGGTAGTCGACCCGCCGCAGGTTCGCGACCGCGCAGTGGCGGCACGCCAGGTTGCAGCGATCCGTGACGATGAGCGACCCGACGACGGGGTCACGGCGCCGGAACAGGACCGTCGTCAGCCCGAACCATCCCAGCTCCAGCCACGCCCGGAGCCCGGGTCGTACGGAGCCGGCTGCGCTCACTGTCTCTCGCCGGGTTCCTCGCGGAGGACGTGCTTGCGGCGTTCCTCACGAAGGGCCCGCTCACCGGAGCCCTCACGGAGGACCCGCGCCATGGCCCGGAACTGCACCTCGTCCAGCTCGCCGCGTGCGAACCGCTCGCGCAGGACGGCCATGGCGGGGTCGGTCATGCCGGCGTGCGTCTTCGGCCAGCGGGCGTCGAGCTCTCGCTTGGCGACCACGAGCGCGACGGCCCAGAAGGCCAGGTACGCAGCCATGGAGAGCAGTCCCAGGTCCCGCTGACGGCCCCCGGAGACCATCCGGCCACTCGGAGCGTAGAACGGATGCACCCCATCACCCCCGCCCATCGGACAGCTTCAGCGTAGATCCGGGCGGCGCGGGGCGGGCGCCGGAAGGCGAAGCTGGGGTGGTCCGGAGGTCGCTCGGACACGTGGTGTGACGGCTGGGGCCCTCGGACGGGGACGCTGCGAGTGCCTGCAGACAGGGATGGCGAGGCCAGTTCGTGGCGCTTTCAAGCATCGTTGACATCGGCTGCACCGCGGCGGAACCTGGAGCTATACCCTCCCGGAAACGCCGAGGAGGTGGCCGGGTGACGCCGGTCGCCCGGCGAGGAGAGGAGTACGCCATGGCACTGGTTCTTCGGGACTGGCCGGACGTCCAGGAGGTGTTCCACCGGATGTTCGACGGCGACCTGGACAAGTCCTGGCTTCGCGTCGAGGAGTTCGTGGACGACAAGACGCTCGTGGTTCGGGCCGAGCTTCCTGACATCGACCCCGACAAGGATGTGGAGATCGTCATCGCCGATGGCAACCTTCGTATCTCCGCCGAGCGGCAGGCGAAGACGGAGCACAAGAACAAGGGCTCGTACCGCTCCGAGTTCACGTACGGCTCGTTCACCCGCACGGTGAAGCTGCCGCCGGGCGCGACCGAGGCTGACGTGAAGGCGACCTACAAGGACGGCGTCCTCGAGATCCGGATCCCGGTCGCAGAGCCGGTCACCTCGACGCCTGCCAAGATCGAGGTCACGCGCGGGTGAGCTGGGCGCTCGGCGCAAGGAGTCGGGGTCGGGCGGGTACAGTCGCGGGTAATCGACAGGTGACCGCGCGGCCACGGCTGCGCGGTCTTGCCTAGCGGAGGAGAACACATGGAGATCACGGACAACGGACCGAAGCCGAACGCGTTCGACCTCGAGACGGCGACGAAGGAGAACAGCACCTACCGCACTGTCGCCTGGACCGGCCGCTACCTGCAGGTGACCCTCATGTCGATCCCGCCCGGGTCGTCGATCGGGCTCGAGGCGCACCCCGAGACCGACCAGTTCGTCCGGCTCGACGCCGGCAAGGGCCACGTCACGATGGGGCCGGCCGAGGACGACCTCAGCTTCCAGATGGACGTCGAGGACGGGTGGAGCGTCCAGGTCCCTGCCGGCACCTGGCACGACATCATCAACACCGGCGACGAGGACATGCGCCTGTACGTGGTGTACGCGCCGGTCCACCACACCCCCGGCATCGTCCAGAAGACGTCGGAGGACGCGGAGAAGGACGAGGAGTCCGGCCGCGACCAGCCGCCGGAGTGGTCCGTGCAGCCTCCGAAGCGAGAACCTGACGAGAAGGCTTGAGTAGGTAGGCGGCGGCTTCGAGGCGCGCTCGGTGCCTCATGCGCTGGTTTCGGCGGTCTCGATCGCTCGTGGTGCCACTCATGGCTGTCCGGGGCCTCGGGACCGCCTAGACGTGCGTCTGGCGTCCGCCTGCCTGCACGCCCCGCGAGGACCTGTGGCGCTCGGGGAGAGGACCTGTGCCGCTCGGGGAGAGGACCTGCGCGCTCGGGGAGAGGACCTGTGACGCTCCGGGGAGAAGACCTATGACTCTCCGCGCGAGGACCTGATCCGGCCGTGATCCGCCTTTTCGTACCCGAGCTCGCCCCAGCCCCTGAATATCGGGGTGGATGCCCTGATCGGGTACGAAAAGGCGGATGAGAGCGGCTCACGAGCCGCTCGTGCCGAGTTGCGTCAGCCGGCGGGGAACCCTGTCGCTGATCTGGGGGACGATCGCGCCGATCTCGGGCGGGGAGACCGTCATACCGGGTGACAGGGTGGCCGCCGCGGAGATAGAGGGCGCGCCCTGGGTGGTCGCTCCAGCCCCCCAGCCGCCAGTCCCGATCTCGCGCGTGACGCCAGAGCCTCCGCAAACGCTCGAGTGGGTCGACGGGGTCGCGGGCGGGTCCGCAGCTCACGAGTTCCAGCGCCGCCACGACGCGCGCCACGAGCGCGTCACGACGGCGCATCCCAAGATCGGGAAGTTCCTCCTCGCCGTGTTCGACGACCCGCAGTCGACCCGCGCCTGGTCCGTCGGCGCGGACGGTGAGAACGCCCTGGGCGGGATGCTCGCGCGCATGGCCCGTCCGGAGCTCCGCGTCCTCCATGACCGGCGGATCCCGCGCACGACCGCAAACATCGACCATGTCGTCGTCTGCCCGACCGGCGTGTGGGTCATCGACGCGAAGCGCTACGTGAACAGCCGCCCGCAGCTGCGCGTGGAAGGGGGCATCATCCGTCCTCGTACCGAGCTGCTCCTTGTCGGGGGACGCGACCGGACGAAGCTCGTCGAGGGCATGCACAAGCAGCTGAACCTCGTTCGTACGGCTCTCTCCGACCAGCCCGACGTTCCTGTACGTGGAGTCCTGTGCTTCGTGGACGGCGACTGGCCCGTCATCGGCGGCGACTTCACGGTGCGCGACGTCGCCGTCGTCTGGCCCAAGAAACTGGCGAAGCTCCTCGTACAGTCTGGTCCGCTCGACGTCGAGCGCATCGCCGACCTGCAGTGGCAGCTCCACGAGGCGTTCCCGCGCGCCAAGGCGTAGCCGACGCGAAGTCACCAGAGGCGAAGAAGAGGCGCCAGCAATCGGCGTCACCCCTCCCGGATCCCCTGGACGACGAGGCGGGCCATGAGCTCGGCCTGGTTGACCGCGAGGTCGACGCCGAGGTCGGTCTCGAAGAGCCACCGGTTCCGGGGGTCGTTGACGCGCGCGAGGACGCGGTCCACGCCGAACTCGTACTTCGCCAGCGTCGCGATCATGAGGTTCGTCTCGTCCGCGCGCGTCACGGCGCACACGAGGTCGGCCGACTCGATGCCGGCGGCCTCGAGGACGGCCGAGCTCGTACCGCTCCCGGCCACGATGACCGCACCCGGCACGTCTCGCCGGAGCCTCGCGAGCGCCACCTCTGCCGGCTCCACCACCGTGACCCCGTACCCAGCGGCGAGGAGCAGCTGGGCCACGTGACCCCCGACCTGGCCGCCACCCACGACAAGGACCTTCATCCCGCTCCCCCCTACTCTCGCCCGAGCATCGACTTCAGCCGCGGCTTCGACGCGGCCATCACGGCGAAGCACAGGATGTCGCCCTCGTGGAGCCTGGTCCCCGAGATCGGCATGAAAGCGTGCATGCCCCGCTCGATCGACACGACGCCGATCTCCCCGCTCACCATGAGGGCGCTGACCGGCGACCCGACGAGCAGGTGCGGGACCTCGATCCGTACGAGGTCGACGTCGCTATCCCCGATCGTCAGCACCGACTGGAACCGCTCGAAGCTCAGCAGCTCACAGATCCGGTTGACGCCCCAGGCGACGCTGGAGACGGGCTGCACACCCAGTGATCGGTACACGGATGCCTGGCGCGTGTCGTACAGGCGGGCGATGACCCGCGGCACCCCGTACCGGCTTCTCGCGACCCTGCCGATCAACGCGTTCGCGTCGTCGCTGCCGGTCGTCGCGACGACGGCGTCGACCGTTGCGATCCCGGCCTCCTCGAGGACGTCACGGTCGAACCCCACCCCCTCGACGGTCCGCCCGGGGAACCCGTGGCCGAGCCTCGTGAACGCCCGCGGGTCCGTGTCGACCACCCGGACGTCGTGTCTCCTGCGGGCTAGCTCCAGCGCCAGGCTGGAGCCCAGCTTCCCGCAGCCGAAGACGATGACCTTCATGCGTTCCCACCCTTCTTGGCTCGTACGGCGCGGCGTCGCGCCACCGACTTGCGCAGCTCGTCCAGGGCAACCATGGGGATGGGAAGGATGACCAGGTACAACCAGTCGAGGGGACCGATCGCTGCGGTTCCGAAGATCTCCTGCATGAACGGGACGTAGCTGATCACGCACAGCAGCGCGATCTCGACGACGATGCCCACCATGACCTGCCGGTTGGAGAACAGTCCCACCCGGAAGAGGGACTGGTCGTGCGTACGGCAGTTGAGCACCGCGCCCACCTGGCACAGCACGATCGCCGCCAGCGTCATCGTCGTCGCCCGCTCGTACACGGGCCCCGACACGGCCAGCGGGACGGCCGGCCATCCGTTCACCAGGTTGACGAAGAAGTACGCAGACATCGAGAACACCGTCTCCAGCAGCCCGTACCACGCGAACGCCTTGACGAGCACCCGCCGGTTCATGAGCCGCTCGGTCGGGCCACGCGGTGGCCGGTCCATGACGCCGGGCTCGGGACGCTCGGTGCCGAGCCCGAGCGCCGGAACCATGTCGGTCCCGAGGTCGACGGTGAGGATCTGCATCACCGTGAGCGGCAGCGGGATGCCGCCGCGGGACAGCAGGAACGCGGCGGAGGGCGCACCCTCGGACATGTTGCTCGTGAGGATGTACGTGAGGAACTTGCGGATGTTCCCGTACACCCCGCGCCCCTCCTCGATGGCCCTCACGATGGATGCGAAGTTGTCGTCGGTGAGGATGATGTCGGCGGCCTCCTTGGCCACGTCGGTGCCGGCGATCCCCATCGCCACACCGATGTCGGCCTTCTTCAGTGCGGGCGCGTCGTTGACGCCGTCGCCAGTGACCGCCACCACCTCGCCCAGCTCCTTGAGTCGGGACACGACGCGGAACTTCTGCTCCGGCGCCACCCGCGCGAAGATCACCTCGCCGTGGAGGGCCGCGTCGAGGTCGTCGTCGGACAGCGTCTCCAGCTCGGCGCCGGAGACGACCCGCGGGTGCGAGCTCGCGACGATGCCGATGCGCTTGGCGATCGACTCGGCGGTCAGCCCGTAGTCGCCGGTCACCATGATGATCCGGATGTGCGCCCGCCGGCAGGTCTCGACCGCCTCGGCCACCTCCGTACGAGGCGGGTCCGACATCGCGCACAGCCCCACGAAGGCCAGCTCCTGCTCGACGACCTCCTCCGTCAGATCGGCGAGCTTCGGGAGCCGGTCGTTCGGTCCACCGAGGGGGCGGTACGCGACGGCGAGCACTCTCAGGGCATCGCGGGCGAAGCCATCGTTCGCGGTCATGACGGCCCGGCGGTCCGCGTCGGTGACCGGCTGCCGGACGCCGTCCCGCACGATCGTCGAGCACAGCGCCAGCACCTCCTTGGGTGCGCCCTTGACGTACGCGACGTACGACGAGCCGCCCGCGGGTTCGGGCAGCGAGTGGATCGTCGTCATCCGCTTGCGGCGCGAGTCGAACGGCAGCTCCCGGATCCGTCGCTGCTCCTGCTGCACGGCCGCGACGTCGATGCCGCCCTTCGCTGCGGCGACCGCCAGGCACGCCTCCGTGGGGTCGCCGAGGACCGTGTACCGGTCGCTCGCGTCGCCGGGAGGTACGAGCCGCGCATCGCTGCACAGGGCGGCGCCGGCCAGCAGCCGGTACAGGTCCGAGCCGGGCGACGCGGTGACCTGCTTCCCGTCGAGGCGGACCTCGCCGACGGGTCCGTACCCGCGTCCCGTCACCTCGTACCCATGGCTGGGCAGCCACAGGTTGCAGACGGTCATCTCGTTCTGCGTCAGCGTGCCCGTCTTGTCGGAGCAGATCACGGTGGTACAGCCGAGGGTTTCGACGGCCGACAGCTTCTTGACCAGGGCGTGCTGCCGCGACATGCGCTGTACGGCCATGGCCAGCGACAGCGTCACCGTGGGCAGCAGCCCTTCGGGGATGAAGGCGACGACCATGCCCAGCGCGAAGACGAACGCCTTCGGCCAGGGCTCGGAGACCACGAAGACGCCGACCAGGAAGAAGACCACGCCTGTACCGAGGGCGATCGCCGAGAGCTGCTTCGTGAGCCTGTCCAGCTCTCGCTGCAAGGGGCTGGGGTCGTCGCGCATCGACTGGGTGAGGCCGGCGATCCGGCCGAAGGCGGTGCCCATTCCGGTTGTCGTGACCACGGCCCGGCCCGTACCGCGCGAGACGCTCGTACCGGCGAACAGCAGGTTCGGGGTGTCCGTCGGCGTCAGCTGCTCGGTGTGGATGGGGTCAGGGCTCTTGCGCAGCGGCCTCGACTCGCCGGTCAGGGTGGACTGGTCCACGTGCAGGTCGGCCCCGGCCAGCAGGCGTGCGTCGGCGCTGATCCGGTCGCCTTCGCTGAGGATGACGACGTCACCGGGCACGAGCTCTTCGGCCGGCACCTGGCGCTCGTCGCCGTCCCTCACGACGCGGGCGAACGTGGCGAGCATCTTCTTCAGCTCGGCGGTCGCCCGCTCCGCCCTGTACTCCTGCCAGAAGCTGAAGACGCCGTTGATGACGTTGACCGCCCAGATCGCGATTCCGAGCTCCGGCAGCCCGGCGAAGAAGGCGACGAGGCCCCCGAACCACAGCAGCCACGCCATAAGGCTGACGAACTGGGAGAGGAACTCCACGATGACCGGCGTCCTGCGTTCTGCGGTGATGGTGTTCCGGCCGTACCGGGCCTGTCGCTCGACGGCCTCGGCCGTGGTCAGCCCTTCGGGGCGGGAGGCGAGGGCGGCGAGAGCCTCGCTCGGCTCCAGCGCCGAGATGCGGTCACGGGGGTCGGGGGTGGCGCTGTGGATCGACGCGTCGACCTTGCCCGGCGACTGCGGAAGGGACACCGTCCTGACCATGAGGTCTCCTCGCCGTGTCGATCATAGGACGGGACGGCGGAGCCCACCGGGCCTTCGACGAGGCGGTCCACGCGCCCGGGTTGCGAACCGGTCATCCGGGCACGCGTCTCCACTGACTGGCAGATATCAGGGCGTCGAGGCACATACGCACCGGCGACCGCGTATCTGCCACTGAATGTAGGTGCACCCCGCTGAGGGGCACCGCGAGTCACTGCCGAGGCCGCCCCGGGGACGACGGCCGCTGAAAGGGGTGACCGCGCACATCCCGTCAAACGTCACCGGCTCGTAATCCCTGGACTCTCGACAAACAGAGCCTTGAGGGTGACCGTTGACGGGTGGCGAAGGACGGTGCAGGCGAGCGGGTTCCTCGGGGCCGAGCCGCGCTGGACGGGGTCCTCGCCACGGGTGCCGGCCTCGGCGCCGGCCACCTCGCCGCCCTGCTCGCGCCCGGGTCGTCGCCTGTCGTCGCTGTCGCGACGAGGGCGATCGACCTCACGCCCGGCCCGGTCAAGGACTGGGCCGTCTCCACCTTCGGGACGAACGACAAGGCCGTGCTCGTCGTCGGGGCCGTCCTCGTGACGCTCAGCCTCGGCGCACTCGTGGGGCTGGTAGCCAGGCGGTCGACAGGGTCGGCCCTGGTCGGCGCCGCCGCGCTCATCGCGGTGGCCCTCGTCGCAGCCGGGGCCAACCGGGCCCGTCCGCCGCTCTGGTGGGTACCGGGCCTCGCCGCCCTCCTCGTCGGAGGATGGTTCCTCCTCGCCCTCGTCAACGCGTCGCGGCGCGCCACGGCCCCACCGGTGCTGGAGGACCCCGCCAGACGGCGCTGGCTCGGGCTAGCGCTGGCTGCGGGCGGTCTCGGAGTTCTCGGCGGGGTGTTCGGACAGCTCGCGCGCGGTACGGGCGAGCAGGCACCCGTCATCCTGCCGAGCCGCTCGATGACGCCGTTCCCCGAAGGGCTGGAGGCGCAGGTGCCCGGCATCAACCCCTTCGTCACCCCCGCCAGTGAGTTCTACCGGATCGACGTGGTGCTGGACGTGCCCACCATCGACACCAAGACCTGGCGCCTCTCGATCGAGGGCATGGTGGACCGGCCGTTCTCGATCGGCTGGGACGAGCTGCTCGCCATGGACGCCATCGAGCGGCCCGTCACACTCGAGTGCGTCTCGAACGAAGTGGGCGGCAACCTCATCGGCTCGGCGCGGTGGCTGGGCGTCCGCACCGCCGACCTGCTCAACCGTGCGGGTGTGCAGGAGGGCGCCGACATGGTGCTCTCGTCGTCCGCCGACGGGTTCAGCGTGAGCACGCCGCTGCCCGCCCTGCTCGACGGGCGGGACGCGCTCGTCGTCTACGGGATGAACGGCGCTCCCCTGCCGCCGAAGCACGGCTTCCCCGTACGCCTGCTCACGCCTGGGTTGTACGGCTTCGTGGGGGCGACGAAGTGGCTCACGAAGATGGAGGTCACCACGTACGCGAAGAAGCAGGCGTACTGGACAGTCCTCGGCTGGGCCGACCACGGGCCGATCAAGCCCGGTTCGCAGATCGACGTGCCCAAGCCCGGTTCGCACGTGCCGGTCGGTTCCGTGAAGGTCGGCGGGACGGCGTGGGCCCACGGCGTCGGGGTGGGCAACGTCCAGGTACGTGTCGACCGCGGCCCGTGGGCCGACGCCACCCTGGGCCCGGACGCCGGCCTGGAGTACTGGCGCCAGTGGCTGTGGACCTGGGACGCCCCTCGCGGCGACCACGAGCTCCAGGTCAGGGTCGTCGACGCCCACGGCACGCCCCAGGACGAGGCCGTCGTGGGCCCCTTCCCCAACGGCGCGAGCGGCCTGCACACCATCCACGTCCAGGTGAGCTGATCCCGGTCCACGGCGGGGGCTTCGGGCGCTCCGGGGCCGCTGGCGAACGAGGCGATTCCGTCGAACTGCCGGTCATCCCGAGGGGCTGAGCTCACAACCATCAGCGATCCCAGCGAAGTGCTGGTCATTGGGGCCGTGCCGGAGCCTGAGAACCTGCATTTCGATGGAATGACCGGCGGCGGCGGCGACGAGGACGCTGAGAACCAGCACTTCGACCGAATGGCGGCGACTGCGTGAGGGGCTGCTTCTGCCCGGCGACTCGTCGAGCGTCGACGTGCCGCTGCAGCCGGGCAGGTCGGCATCCAGCCGATCTCTCTGCATCGACCGGTCTTCGCCTCCGCCGAAGTTCAGAGCCGTCGATCTTTCCACGACACGCTCGCGGCTCCTCCTGCTCTGCGAGAATCGAGCCACCGGGGCCTTCGGACCGGGTCCCGTCAGCAGTGGGGGACACGTGAACACGGCGGACTACCTCGTAAGCGGGGGCGCCGATGACGCCGTCGCCGTCCTCGACGCGGACGGCCCCCACACGTACAGCGAGCTGCGTCGCGCCGTCGCCGGCATGGTCCTCGCCCTCGACGGGCTTCCCGCCCGCGCCCGGGTCGGCATCGTCGGTCCGAACTCCTTCGGCTGGGTCGTCGGCTACCTCGCCTCCCTGTCTGCCGGCGCCGTGGCGGTCCCCGTCCCTCAGGCGGTGCCTCCGGACGCGGTCGCCGACCGGCTCGCCCAGGTCCACGCGTCAGCGGTCGTGCTCGGCCGGCGTGAGGAACGGAGGATCGGCGGCCGGCTGCCGTCGGGGATGCGCCGGGTCGTGGGGGTCCCCGAGGGCGATGACCTCGCCGCCGGCGTCTCTGTCGCGGAGGACGACGACGCCGTGTACCTGTTCACCTCCGGCACGACCGGCTCGCCCCGCGTCGTACGGGTCACGCACGCCAACATCCAGGCGAACACGGACTCGATCCTCAGCTACCTCGGCCTCACGGCGGCCGACCGGATCCTCGTCGTCCCGCCGTTCAGCTACGCGTTCGGCGCGTCGCTCCTGCACACGCACCTGCGCGTCGGCGCGACCCTCGTCATCCAGCCCGATGCGGCGTTCCCGCAGTCAATCGTGGACCGGCTCCGCACTGAGCGGTGCACCGGGTTCGCCGGCGTCCCGTCCACCTTCCACCTCCTGCTCCGGAGCAGCGCCTTCGGCCAGACGCCGCTGCCCGACCTGCGGACCATCCAGCAGGCCGGGGGCAAGCTGGCCCGGCCGCTGCTCGACGAGCTCGTACAGGCGCAGCCGCAGGCGCGGGTGTTCGTCATGTATGGCCAGACCGAAGCGACTGCACGCCTCTCGTACCTGCCGCCCCAGGAGCTCACGCGCCATCCCGGATCCATCGGCATCCCGGGCGTCGAGCTGCGGGTCGTGACCCCCGACGGCGATCCCGTACGGCCCGGGCAGGTCGGCGAGATCTGGGCACGGGGCCGCAACATCTCGCCCGGGTACCTCGATGACCCCGAGGCGACCCAGCGGAAGATGCCGGGTGGCGTCCTCCGCACCGGCGACCTCGCAGAAGTCGACGAGGAGGGCTACATCGTCGACCGCCAGGAGGACTTCATCAAGCCGTGGGGAATCCGGGTGGGCAGCCAAGAGGTGGAGTCCGCTGCGATCCAGCTCACCGAGGACGTGGTGCTCGGCCACTGCCGTACGCGGCTGGAGAAGCACGCTGTCCCGAGCCGCGTGCACTTCGTGGAGCGGCTCCCCCTGAACGGCAAGGTCGTCAAGGCCGCGTTGCGCGAGCTGTGCCTCGGGGCGAGCCGGAGCTAGGGGGGAGACGATGCCGCGCCGATCTCACGTGCTGCTGGTGGCGACCGTGCTGGCCGTGGTGGCCGCCGGCGCTGTCGTCTGGTTCGGCCAGGAGAGGAGCCCGGTGATGACCGTTGAGGTCGCGACCTCCCGCGAGGACGAGCTGAGGAGGTTCGCCGCGAGCCGGGTCTTCTTCGGGCACCAGTCCGTGGGGGCCAACATCATCGCGGGCGTGCAGGCGACGTTCACCGAGAGCGGCCTCGCCCTCCTCGTCACGGAGACGCGCGAGGTCGAGGCCGGCGAGACCGGGGTGCTTGCCCACGCTCCCGTGGGCAGGAACGGTGACCCGTACAGCAAGATGGCCGACTTCGCGGCTATCCTCGACGGTCCCTCGGGCTCGCGGGTCGGCGTCGCCCTCCTCAAGCTGTGCTACATCGACGTCGTGGCGGGAACGGATGTCGACGCGCTCTTCGCGGCGTACGCCTCGATGCTCGCCGACCTCGAGCGTCGGCACCCGGCGGTCCGGTTCCTCGCCGCGACCGTCCCCCTCACGACCGACCGCACAGACCCGGCGGACAACGTCGCCCGCGAGCGGTACAACGAGCTGGTCCGCGCCCGCTTCGCCGCGAGCGGAGACCTGTACGACATCGCAGCGGTGGAGGCGACCCTCGCCCAGAGCCCCATGGAGAGGCGGTCGGGCAGCACCCCGTACCACGTGCTCAACAAGGCGCTCGCAGCCGACTCCGGACACCTCAACGACCTCGGCGCCCGCCTCGCGGCTGCCGAGCTGATCCGCCTCGTCGCGGCGGGCGGTGTGGGGTGAGCGTTCACGGGGTCGGGATCGACATAAGCAGCGTTCGCCGGGTTGCCGCGCTCATCGACCGCTACGGGGAGCGGTTCGTGAGCCGGTGGTTCGACGAGTCGGAGTTCGGTGACACCCGGGCCGGCGCTTGCCGTGTGGCCAGCCGGTTCTCCGCGAAGGAGGCCGTCTGGAAGGCACTCCGTATCGACGAGCGCACTCCCATCCCGTGGAGCCAGATCATCATCACCCCTGTCGAGGAGGGGCTCACGGTCCGCCTGGACGGCGAGCTCGCCGGGACGGCGGCCGCGCTCGGCATCGGCCCGGTCACCGTGAGCGCCGCGGTGTGCGGCGACGTGGCCTTCGCGGTGGCCATCGCCGAGAAGGCCGACTGTCAGTGACCGATCTCCGGGACGTCCTCGACGAGGACGGGTGACCGGTGGAGGTACGCCCTCGTCCGGCGCTTCTGCTCGATATCACGCAGCACCCGGCCGACCTGCTCGTCCGTGAGCCCCGTCGCGGCGGCGATCTCCTCAGCCGGGACTCCGTTGTTGACGCCGTGGAGGCACAGGTCCATCCGGTCGTACGGGAGGCTGAAGTAGAACTCCTCCTGTGACTGGGACATTGAGTACGTGTCCGTCCTGGGCGGGCGGCTCCTGATCGACTCGGTAGCCCGGCCCGCAGTCGGGGACCAGGGAGCGGATCTCGTCGTCCCGGCGGCGGTAGCAGCCGTACGCCTCGCGGATCCCCGAGATGTCCTCGCACACCGACGGCACGCCGAGGGAGGCGATGAGCTCCGAGCTGAGCTCCAACGTCGCCTCGGCGGACTCGGCCTCCGGGAGCTGGAGCGCGAGCACTCGGTCGGCGCCCAGGGCCCGCACGCACAGCGCGACCCCCACGCTGGAGTCGATGCCGCCCGAGACCGCGACGACAGCGCCCTTCCGGCGGCTCGTCCGCACGTACGCCCGGATCGCGTCGGAGATCCGGTCGGCCTCGGTGTCCGCGTCGATGCGCAGGCTCTCAGGTCCGTACGAGGCCATGGTTCCCCCGGTTCGTGGGCGCGGGTCAGCGGACGTTCAGGCCGCCCACGAGCACGCAGCGGCGACGACGCGCGAACGTGCGTGCGGAGGTGAGCCCCTCGCCGGTCGGGCCCGCGATGGTGAAGCTGCCGTAGCCCTCGCCGCCGATGCCGATGCCCGCGTACGACGGCCCGTTCTTCACGAAGATCGTCGTCTGGATGCGCTTGGCCATCTTGGTCAGGGCGTTGACGTCGGTGGAGTGCATGATCGCCGTGTGGCGGTTGCCGTGCTCCGCGATCACCGCGAGGTCCATGCCCTCGTCGACGTCCTTCACCCGGACGATCGGCAGGACGGGCATCATGAGCTCGACCCGTACGAACGGGTGCTCGAACGGCACCTCCACGATGATGAGGCGCGTGCCCGCGGGGGCGGTGACGCCGATGGCCTCGAGCAGCACCGTCGCCGACTTCCCGACCCAGTCCGGGACGGCGTGACGGCCGTCGACGACGAGCGCTACCAGCTTCGCGACGAGCTCAGGGTCGCGCAGCTCGTACGCGCCGTTCTTGATCATCTCGAACTTGAGGAGGTCTGCCACGGAGGCGACGACGAGCACCTCCTTCTCGGAGGTGCAGGGGAGGTTGTTGTCGAAGCTGGCGCCGTCGACGATGTTCTTCGCCGCCTTCTCGATGATCGCGGTGGAGTCCACGAGCGCCGGCGGGTTGCCCGCCCCCGCGCCGATGGCCTTCTTGCCGCTGGACAGCACCGCCTTGACGAGGCCGGGGCCACCCGTCGCGACGAGGAGCCGTACAAGCTTGTGCTGCATCATCGCGTTGGTGTTCTCGATGGACGGCTCGGTGACCGTGACGATGAGGTTCGGAGGGGCGCCCGCGGCCGCGAGGGCCGCGTTGAGCGTACGGACGAGCCAGTGGCTGATCTTCGTGGCCCGAGGGTGTGGGCTGAACACCACGGAGTTGCCGGCGGCGAGCATGCCGATGCTGTTGTTGATGATCGTCTCGGTGGGGTTCGTGGTCGGCGTGATGGCGCCGATGACACCGAACGGCGAGATCTCGATCGTCGTCAGCCCGTCGTCGCCCGACCATGCCTCCGTGATGAGGTCCTCGGTCCCCGGCGTGAGCTCCGCGGCGGCCCGGTTCTTGGCGATCTTGTCCGGCACGTTGCCCATGCCGGTCTCGTCGACCGCCGAGCGCGCCATGAACTCCAGGTTCTCCGGCAGGAGCGACACGTCGCGGATCGCCTTCACGAAGCGCGCCCGGTCCTTCATGGAGCAGGCCATGTACTGCCGCCACGCCGCGTCTGCCGCGACGATCGCGCTCTCCATGTCGGGGAAGACGCCGTCGCTGGCGGGAGTCGGCTCGCTGCGGCTGACGACCTCGCGGACGACTTCAGCGACGACCCTGCGGACGGTCTCCGGCGTGATGGTGCTCATGGCTGTCTCGCTTCCTGAATCCTCGTGACGGCCGCAACGGCCGACAATGCATGGGTGACGATGCGGACGTCCTCGTCGACGGTGCCGCCGGAGACGCCGATGCCGCCGGCGAGGTGACCGTCGACGAAGACGGGAAGCCCGCCACCGAAGACGACCACCCGGCCGCCGTTGGAGCTCTGGATGCCGTGCAGCTCGCCCGTGGGTGCGGACGCGTCCTTCAGCGCCGACGTCGGCAGCTTGAAGGCGGCTGAGGTGAAGGCCTTGCCGATCGCGAGGTCGATGCTCCCGAGCAGCGAGTCGGCCATCCGGTGCAGGAGCATGAGGTTGCCGCCGGCGTCGACACCGGCGAACACGACGGGCACGCCGAGCTCGACGGCCTTGGCCTCAGCCGCCTCGGCCATCCGCTTGAGCGCGGCGAGGTCGTACGACGCCATCGTGAGCGGGCTGTCGCCGAGGGCGTTCGCGACAGCCCGCCGTACGACCTGCTCGACGATGGCGAGGTCGTGCTGGTGCTCGGTGAGGCGCGCCAGCGCGTACAGGGTGTCGGAGAGCCGGTTGAGGTACCGGACGACCTCCGGACGCACGGGGACGGTCTCCGCCATGGTGAGCACGCGTCGTTCCGCACGCCTCGTCACGGTACGGGCTCGATGGAGAGCGGCCGACGGCACGTCCCGGCCCGGCACGACGAACTCCCGTTGCGGCCCGGTCACCTCGAGGCACATGTCGATGAGGCTCTCGAGGTCGGAGATGTCCGCGTCGCTGATCGTGTTGTCGAGGATCTCGCGTCCCGTGGCGTCGCTGGCGAGCTCGGCGGCCAGGACGAACAGCCGCTGCTGAATGCCGTGCAGTGTCTCCCGTACGGACTCGTCCGTCGCGACGGCCTTCGCCTCGCCGATGGCCGTGTTGGCCTCGTCGACGGTCCCGTAGGCCTCGACCTCGGGGTCCTGCTTGGGGACGCGCGACCCGCCGAACAGCCCGGTCAGGCCCGTGTCGCCCGTGCGCGTGTAGACGTTCGGCATGGCTACTCGGGCCCGATCTCCACGGTGTCGACGATCCCGACGATCGTCGAGTCGATGGGGGCGTCGGAGCGGGTGGCGGCGAACCGTGCCGAGCTGCCGCCCGTCACGATGACCGTCGCGCCGACGCCGGCGCCGACCGTGTCGACGGCGACCTCGGGCAGTCCCACGTACGAGCCATCGATGCCGATCCGTTCGATGACGAGGAGCTTGAACCCGATGAGGCGCTCGTCCTTGCTCGTCGAGACGACGGTTCCTCGAACCTTTGCCAAGAACATGTCACACCTCTCGTGAGATCCGGATGGAACGGCTGGCGGCGAGGTCCCGCGCCATCGCGGTGACCTTCGCGCCGGCGGAGACCCGCAGCTCGGTGCCCGTGGGCAGCGCCTGGATCACCTGCTGGCTGATGAGGCTGAGTCGGCAGGGCACGACATCCGGCCCGGGCGTCGGAGCTGCGGCCGTCTCGGCGCTGTCCGGCTGCCCGTCGGGCGCGGCCAGTGCGGCGACGCCTGCGAGGAAGCCGGCCACGGACGTCCCGAGGGTGGCGACGACCGGCGCCCGGCGGGCCAGGTCCCTGCGCTCGAACGCGGCAACCGCCGTGCGGTACAGGAAGCGGGCGTCCGTGAGGCGCACCCCGTACGAGGCGAGCGCGGACAGGTTGGAGCGCAGCAGGTCGGCGTACGCGGGCGGCATCTGCGGGAACCAGCCGCGCTTCGGAGCCCCGTCCGGACACACGGCACTGCGCGAGGCGACGACGAGCTTGTTGCTCATGATGAACTCGCTGAACAGGTTGCTCGCCAGGCAGTCGGCGACGCCGTGCGCGACCTTCGCGGCGATGTTGCTGGTGAGGGTGGGGGCGATGAGCATGTCGTGCTCGGCGACCATGCGGGTGGTCACGTCGCGCATGCCGACCGCACGGATCCTGCCCTGGTCGAGGACGCGCTTCGCGCTCGGCGTCTGCAGGTAGTCGAGCTCGACGCCGTCGGCCGCGAGGAGCTTCAGCTCGGCGAGGGCGTCCTCGAACCCGAGCAGGCCGCCGGTGAACAGGACGAGGGCGCGCCTGGGGGCGGGCCTCATGAGATCGACGATCACGTCGACGATGAGGGCGCGCAGCTCAGCCTCGGTCATCGGGGAGCTCCTTCATGGCGATGCCGAGCGGTGTCACGAACAGGGGCTCCGCGGGACGGGTGACGGGACGCGCCAGCCGCTGCGCGAAGACGTCCGGCGCGTCGGGGAACGAGCTCGAGCCGCCGACCAGGTAGACCGCGGGGACGTCGTAACCGGTCAGCGCGGCGTCGGCGATGGAGGCCATCTTCTCGAGCGTCGGACGGATCACGCCCATGACCTCGTCGATCCTCGCCGGGTCCTTCTTCATGACCTCGGCGACGTCGTAGCCGATCTTGTACGCGCCTGCGAGGACGAGGTTCATGTGATGCCCGCCGGTCGCCTCGTCGACACTGAGGAGGACCCGAGACTCCGAGAGGATGGACACGCCTGTCGTGCCGTGGCCGATGTCGATGACACAGCCGTCGGTGATGCCGAGCGCACGGGCAGCGGCCACCGGCTCGTCCACGACCTCGTCGGTCTCCAACCCCGCGGCCGTGGCGACGTTGCGGAAGACCTTCGTGTCACCTTCGCTGATCCCCGGAGGGATCGAGACCGACGCCGTCGTGAACCGGTGGCCGAGGCGTCGCTCGAGCTCTTCCTTCAGGCGCCGGACGATGGTGGTGGCACCTGCCCAGTCGACGACCACGCCGTCGCGGACGACGGTCGAGTGGACCCAGGCGCCCGCCACCGGCTGGTTCTCGTCGTCGACGACGGAGAGCACGACGTTCGCCGTGCCGAGGTCGATGCCCAGCCGCGGCCGGCCGTACGGCTCGGCGACCACGCCCGTACGGACCATCTCGGCGAAGCGCCGGATCGCCGTCTCGGACGTCACGCGGTCGTGCACCATCGGCGCAGTCACTGAAGTACCAGCTCCCCGTGGTCCCCGCTGCGAACACCGAGGGCGTTGGCCTCGTCGGTGTCGAGGTGGATCTCGGGGACCCACTCGTCCTTCACCCGGACGATGACGTTCTCCAGCACGCCGGCACGCTGGCCGCCGAACCGGACCTTCACGAGGTCCTGGTCGGCGACGCCCAGCTCTGCGGCGTGCTGCGGGCCCATGTGGACGTGGCGGGCTGCGACCAGCGCGCCGTGCTCGAGGCGGATGCGCCCCTTGGGGCCTTCTATCTCGACCGGAGCGGCGTTGTCGAGGTGGCCCGACTGGGTGACGGGCGCGTCGATGCCGAGCTGGATGCAGTCCGTACGGCTCAGCTCCACCTGGCTCTTGGCGCGGCAGGGACCCATGACACGCACCTTGTCGAAGGTCGTGCGTGGGCCGTGGACCTTGACGAACTGCTCGGCGGCGAACTCGCCGGGCTGACGGACCCTCCGGTACACCGTGAGCGCGTCGAGCCCGAACAGCGTGGCCAGGTCCTCCCGGCTGAGGTGGACGTGCCGGTTCGACACTCCCAGCACGATCTGGTTCTGCATGCCGTGAAGACGGAAGAGCACCATGCGGGTGACCTCCTCGACGAGCTGACGGGTGTCCGGAGGGGCCATCTCAGGCCTTCTTGGGCAGCAGCATCTCGACGTCCGCGTGCGGACGCGGGATGACGTGCTTGCTGACGACTTCCTCGCCCACCTGCGCCGCTGCTGCGGCACCGGCGTCGACGGCAGCCTTGACCGCGCCGACGTCACCGCGCACGAGCACCGTGACAAGGCCGGCTCCGACCTTCACGTAGCCGAGCAGGGAGACGTTCGCGGACTTGACCATCGCGTCGGCGGCCTCGACGGCCCCGACGTAACCCCTGGTCTCGACGAGACCGAGTGCTTCACTCATGACTTTCCTCTCTCACTCTTCCCTGGCGGAACGAGGCTTCGTGGTGGACCTCCGTGAGGTCTGCGGCTTCGAGACGACCTGGCCGACCTGCTGAGCAGGCGCGTCGACGGGTTCGACGCGGGTCGGGGGAGCCTGCTCCGTGGTGGCGTCGGGAGCCGGTGCCGGTACGGGCTCGATGACCGGAGCCGGCCCGGCGGCGGCGGTGGGCTGCTCGACAGCGGCGGCCTCTGCGGCCGCGATGGGCTCCGGGGCGGCGAGGGGCTCCGCCGCGACGGACTGCGGCTCGGGCATCGGCTGTACGGGCTGAGGAACGGGCGCGGGTGCGGGCTTGCGGAGGCCGACCGTCTCCTTCGTCATGACCACCGGCTCGAGCTGGTCGCTCGGCCGCGCGATGACGGAGGTGGCGAAGACCTTGGTGACGTTGGCTGCAGCGGCTGCCGCGGCGGCGACGGCGGACTTGACCGCCGACACCTGGCCTTCGATCTTCACGGCTACCATCCCCATGCCATCGGTGGTCTCGTACCCGATGAGCGTGACGTCGGCGGTCTTGCAGGCCACGTCGGCGGCTTCCACCGCGGCGGGCAGGCCGAGCACCTCTATGGTGCCGAGGCTCAGGTTGGGCATGGCTGCTCCTTCACTCTGCGTCCAGGTCGGACAAGGGCATTCGTTTGACGAGACGGGCGGCGTTGGTCCCGGCTCTCCGGTCGGTCGACACCGACCGGTTGAGGATCGTCGCGAGGTACGGGCGGTCCGTCGGCAGCTTCTCGGTCGTGATGACGACGAAGTCGAGCCCGATGCCGATGCCGATGCCCAGCCGGGACTCCAGGCTCGCCTCGTGGGCCAGGACCAGCGGGTTGAGCTCGGCGTGCCTCGTCAGCTCGACGGGGACGCCCTCCTCCTCGACGCCGTACAGGACTTCGGCGATCCGCGTCTCGTCGACGCGCTCGTTGAGCCGGAGGCGGATGCTCGGACGCTCGGTGATCATCGCTGCGCCTCCCAGGCCAGGACGAGGCCGGTGGCGACGGCGTTGCGGGGACCTTCGGTGCCGCGGACGTTCGCGCGGCCGGCGACGACGCGGTACTCGCCGAGCGCCTTCGTGACGAGCTGGGGGATCTCGAAGTCCAGTGCCGACCCCCCGACCAGCACGACGTGGGCGATGTCCCGCACGTTGCTCGTGGGGCTCACGCGGCTCAGCGCGCGGAGGGCGTTGGTGACGAAGACGCGTTCCTTGGCACGGATCCGTACCTGACGGATGACCTCGAGCGGCTGGCGCAACGGCAGCGGAATCATGCCCTCGGGGTGGAGCACGACCGTACGGGCGAACACCTGCGGAGGCAGCGGGTCGTCGAAGAACTGGACCGTCCCGTCCTCGTGGCGGATGTTGAACAGCGTCTCCACCCTGGCCAGCGGATAGCGCTTGACGTTCTCCGCGTCCTCCTGGCTCTCCAGGCCGAGCTCGGACTGGATGAGCAGGGTGACCATGTTCCCCGCGCCGGCCAGGTGGATCGAGCGGGGGACCCCGTCGGCCCGCAGGACGCAGGCATCGGTGGAGCCGGCTCCTATGTCGAGGATGGCGACGGGCACCGAGGACCCGGGGGTGGTGAGCGCGCCGCGGACCGCCATGTCCGCCTCGACGCCGCCGACCTCGACGGGGATGCCGAACTGGGCCGTCATGTCGTGGGCGATGCGCTGCATCTGGAGGCGGTCGGCCTTCACCATGACGGCGATCCCGACGGCTGCCTCGAGCGAGAACTCTCCGGCGAGCCCGCCCGTGACCTTCTGGGGGACCTGGGTGTCGACGGCGAGGAGGTCGGTGATCTCGATACCCGCTGGGTCGCGGTCCGTGAGCTGGCCCATGACGACGCGGACCTTCTCCATCATGCCGCCGACGTTGGTGCCGGGCTCGCCCCGTACGTTGCGGAGCGGGCCGACGGTGGCTGCCGCCCGCATGATCTCCTCGGCGCCCCGGTCCACGTCCACGTCCGTCGTGCGGTCGCCGATGAACTGCAGCTGGCCCGCGGGGATGCGCCGCTCGGTGACGTCACCCTTCGGCGTCTTGATGACCACGGCCGACCGGTTCCCGACGAGCGAGCGGGCCATGGGTACGACGGACGCCGTCTCGTCGGGAGTCAGGCCGAACAGGGTCGCGATGCCGTACGGGTTCGCGAGGGTCTCGATGATGCGGCCGACCTCGGCCACCTCGATGGCGGCGAGCATCCCGATCGGGACCTTCTCGATGAGGCTGACCTCGTCGACGATGGGGATCTTGCGGCGGAGCCGGTTGTGCACGAGCACGCCGTCGTCCCGCTGGAGGATCGCGCCGGTGACGTGGAGGCGGCCCTCGACGGCGTTGATCCGGGCGGCGACGTCCTCGAACGTGTACTCGTGGTCCGCGACGACGATGTACGGGGTTCCGGGGACCGCGCGCTCCAGGTCGGCGATCCGGATCGTGGATCCCACCCCGATGCCCAGGCCGCCCGGCGTCGTGGGGTTGTGCCCGATCATCGTCGACTCGGTGATGATCGTCTCCGAGATCGTCTCCATCGCCACGTCGCCGATCACCGGGGCGGCCTCGTTGATCCTGATGAGGTCGAGGTCGGCCAGCGACCGGCCAGCGGCGTCGAGCGCCTCGGTGAGCGCCTGGAAGACGCCCTGGGTGTTCTGTGAGGTGCCCTTGATGCCTGTCGTCGGGACGATCGAGGACGCGATGAAGACCGGGGCGCCCCCCGAGTTATGCGCCGGGGCGCCCCCCGAGTTGTGCGCCGCGGCGGCACCCGCGGCAAGCGCCGGGGTGGCACCCGCGGAGAGCTCCGCGAGTGCCACCTCGGTCGTGGCGTTACCGATGTCGATCCCGGCAATCAGTGCCATCTCGGTGCAGCTCCTCGTGGAAAAGTCACTCGGCCTTGAGACGGCCGCGCTTCTCGTACACGTCAGCGGCTTCACGGATGAAGGCCGCGTTCACGGTGCAGTGGTACTTCTGCTCGAGCTCGTCCGCGATCCCGTACAGCTCGGTCTTGGTCGAGCGGTACGGGCGCAGGGCGTTGTACACGCCGAGCAGCCGGTCGTCGGGAACGGCGATGAGCTCCGCCGCCCGCCGCATGTTGCGGGCCAGGTTCTGGCGGTCGACGGAGTCGGCCACCTGCGCCTGCATCTCCAGGGTCTCCGGAGCGATCCGGAAGTCCTCGGCCGTCAGCTCGCCGTTCTTCACCCTCTCGAGGCTGAAGTCCGACAGCACCTTGCCCGTCGCCGACTTGACCTTCTCGGGCATCTTCTCGCCGAGCGGGTACTGGTCGCGGCCGATGCCGTTCCCGGCCGCGGGCGACTTCTTCTGGAAGGTCACGCTGTCCTTGCCAAGACTCGTCATGACCTCGGCCATGATCTGCCGAATGAGCTGTTCCTGATCCATGTCGGTCACCTCCTACCGGTACTCGACCCGGAGAGCCTGGGTCTTCTTGTTGGGGTCGAGCAGCTGCGTCTCCTTGATGTGCAGCAGCGCGGCGATGGCCTGGTACTTCGGCCGGGCCATCTGGTCGTTGCGGACCGGTACGGGGCTGGGCGACTCGCCCTTCGCGTACTTGGCCGCGTTCTTGCCGATCGCCCGGAAGGTCTCCAGGTCGATGAGCGGCGACTGGCTGAACAGCTCCAGGTTCGACAGCGGCGCCAGGTCCTTCTGGTGGATCACCGTCGTGCCGCGGGACTGGATGCCGATGCCGATGCCCGAGCCGGACAGCTTGGCGGCCTCGTGCGCGATGAAGCCGACGTCGGCTGTACGGAAGGAGCGGATGAACCTGTAGCTCAGGCCCTCCTCCTCGATGCCGGCGCAGATCTCCCGGATCACCTGGTCGTGGGGGAGGCCGATGATGGTCTGCGTCTGCCGACCGCCGAACGCCGCCGCCAGCCCGATGACGACCTCACGGGGGTTGGTGCCCCGCTCGGCCGGACCCGACTCGCTGATGACCAGCGACGTGGTGCCGCCTGCGGACCGTCCCGCAGGCTTGCCCGTAGGAGCGCCGGCCCCGACGAGGGCCATCTCCTTCATGACCTCTTCGATGATGCTCTTGAGCGTCTTCTCGTCCATTGTCATCACCATCAGATGCTCTCGGGGCTGATCGCCTGGCGGATGTTCTTCAGAATCGCCCACTTCTCGTCGGAGATCTGGTAGCCCGTCTGCGGCCCGCGGTAGTCGTTGGGCTGGTTCACGGCAGAGATCACCTCGAAGTCACGGGTGAGGATCGCGGACGTGTGCAGGTAGTCGCCCGCCACGCGCTGCTTGAGCATCCCGAAGACCGCGTCCGCGACGTCCTCGAAGCCGCCCTTGGAGAGCGCCTTGACGATGTCGACGCCGGTGGTCCCGCGCTTCATCATGTCCTCGGCGGACTTGAGGTCCTCCACGACGTTGCGGGGCGGCATGTCCTCCGACCCGCGGGCGTACGTGGCGGCCTCGATCTCGGCGTCCGTGATCTCGGTGAGCCCGAGGTTCTTGAACACCGCCTGGAGGGCGCGTGCCGCCTTGTTGCGTGCGGCGACGACGTCGTCCTCGAGGACTGGGACCAGGCCACCGTCGACCTTGAGGTCGCGCTGGATGATGAGCCAGTCGTCGAAGTCGTCCGCGTCCCAGTTGGAGCCGGCGAACATGTTGTCGTAGTTCGGCGTCGCCGAGTAGCCGGAGCAGATGAAGTCCGTGCCGGGCACGAACTGCATGAGCGAACGAGCCACGCGACGAAGGTCGGAGTGGGTGAACGTCTGGTCGTTCGACGACGCGCACTCCAGGTCCAGCGCCATGGCGATGAGGTTCTCGGCGAGGATGGCACGGATGCCACCTGGGACGGCGGCGGGGACGCCGACGCAGGAGACCGAACCGTTCTGGATTCCCTGGGACCCTGCGGCTTTGGTGATGTAGATGCAGCGGGACTCCAGGTACAGCATGGACTTGCCTTCGGCGTAGCCCATCTGGACCTCTGAGCCGGTGCCCGAGGTGAACCGCATCTTCAGCCCGCGCGACGCGTAGCAGGAGGCGAGGAACGCCTTCGACCACGGGGTGTCGTCGCCGTCCATGAAGACGGCCTCGGTCCCGTACACGGAGACTGTCTCCGCGTAGGCGGTGAACCCGCGCATGCCGAGGTTCAGCTCGGTGGCCTCCTCGACCGCGCACTGGGTGAGGATGCCCGGACGCCCGACCTGCGCGCCGACCATGATGGCCATCGCGTTGAACGGTGCGTACCGGCCGATGCCGACCGTGGTCTCCTCCTCGGCGAAGCCACGCAGGGAGGCCTCGGCCGCGTCGGCCGCGATCTGTACGGGGTTGTCCTTGAGGTTCGTCACGTGGCACTGGTTGGCCGGCGTGAGCCGTGCCCGCATCTTGGAGACGGCCATCATCATCTCGAGGACGGTCATCGTGCCGACGACCTCGGTGATCTTGGCCGGCGTCATCGAGGTCGTCAGCTTGACGACCTCGGTGCGCGGGACGTTGATGTCGACGAGCTTGCGGGCGAGGTCGAGGGAGTCCATCTTGCAGACGGCCTCGGCGTTCTCCAGCCGGATCCCGTAGTCGGCGATGAAGGTGTCGATCATGTCGAAGTCGGCACGCAGCTTGCCGTCGAGCTCGACGACCAAGCCATGTTCGATGCGGATCGACGGCTTCGGGTCGTTCGGGCTGTTCATGGCCATGAGTCCGACCTCAGGCCATTCGGTGACGAACCCGTCTTGGTTGACGGGCCGGGCGTCTAGCGCCTCAAAACGCTTTGATCTCACGCTTTTCCCCGTCTCAGATGTACGGCGTCGTGACGGACCCGGGGTATGCGCCCAGGGAGCCCAGGAGGCCGCGGCCGACCTCGCGAGCAGCGATAGATCGCCTGGCGCACCGCGCCGGAGTCGCCGCTGAAGAACGAGATGACCTCGTTGGAGTAGCTGGTGCCGCTCGCGGGGCTGGCGTAGCCGATGACGTCGATGGTCGACGCCTTGACCGCCGTGTCCGCGAGGACGACGCCGATCGCCGCCGGCGCGCCGACGGTGATGCCGAAGGCCTTGCCCAGCGGGGCGTTGAACGCCTTCGCGAGGGCGTACGACGCACGGGCGGTGTACTGGAACTCGAGGTGACCGGCATCGTTGGCGTATACGTCGCCGAACGTACGGTCGAGCTCGCTGAGGGTGACCTCGACGGCGCGGCGGGCGTCGGAGACGTCCTCGGCACCGAAGATGATCAACGAGCCGTGCCCCGCGCCGCCCTTGGTGTCGCGGGGCAGCTCGATCGTGACGATCTCGCAGTTGGTCGCCTTCACGGCCTCGTCAGCCGCGAAGATGTGCGGCCCGGCGCCCGTACGGGCTCCGACGATGCCGATGGACTTGTACTTGGGGTCGATCTTCATCAGCGCGTGGACCTGGGGGTCGACGTTCGCGATGACGAGGCCGATCGTGTCTCCGAGGGGGTTGCAGCCCACGAACTCGGTCGATGCGGGACGGGCTCCGGCCTGCGCGGGCGCAGACGCCGGTGCCGGGGCGTCCATCTTCTTCATGACGGCTGCCATGATCTGGTTGACCAACTCTTCACTTGCCATGGTGGGTCAGAACCTCACTTCTCAGCCTTCGGGAGGATCTTCTCCACGTCGGCGTGGGGGCGCGGGATGACGTGGACGGAGACGAGCTCCCCCACGTTCTGAGCGGCAACTGCGCCGGCGTCGGTGGCGGCCTTCACAGCGCCGACATCGCCGCGCACCAGCACGGTGACAAGACCGGAGCCAACACGCTGGCTACCGATCAGCTCGACGTTGGCCGACTTGACCATGGCGTCAGCGGCTTCGACAGCGGCGACGAACCCTTTCGTCTCCACCATTCCCAGGGCTTCTTGCATTCCAGACTCCTCCTCCTGCTCGGTGAGCCGCACTAAGCCGGATTCGGACAGGCGGCGGTTCGGTCCGAGGCTAGGACCGTTCAGCCGCACTAAACGGCGAAGCAGCAGCCACTTTCGGGTCGCTTTCGCCCGGGGATCCGGACCAGAAAGTGCTACCCCGGGGACCAGAAAATGCACCTCGTGCACAGGACGTGCGAAGTCCTTGACAGGGGCCGTCCCCGAGGGGCGACCATGGCCCCGAACGGAGACGCCGCGCGTCGTCCGCCCGAAAGGTGGAGATGTCCGAGAAGCAGCGCATCATCCAGGAGTTCGTACCAGGCAAGCAGGTGACGCTTGCGCACGTGGTGGCGAACCCGGACCCGCGGCTGTACCCGAAGATCGGGCTGCCGGCCGGCGCCGGAGCGATCGGAGTCCTCACCATCACCCCCAGCGAGGCGACGGTCATCGCCGCCGACGTCGCCACGAAGGCGGCCGATGTCGAGCTGGGCTTCGTCGACCGCTTCTCGGGCTCCCTGGTCGTGCTGGGCTCGCTGACCGACGTGCAGACCGCGGTCGAGTCCGTGGTCGCTGTGCTGTGCGGCGAGCTGGGCTTCGCTGCGCCGCCCGTGACGCGGTCGTGAAGCGGATCCTGCTCGTCGGCGGTGTGGGCTGCGGCAAGACCACGCTCCTCCAGCGTCTCCACGGCGACGAGATCGCGTACGCGAAGACCGGCGAGATCTACACGTCCGGCACCGTCATCGACACCCCGGGTGAGTACCTCGAGCTGCCCTGGTTCAAGCACGCGCTGCGGCTCGCCTCGTTCGAGGCCGAGCTGGTCGTGCTCCTGGCGTCGGCCACGGTCTCGGAGGGTAGGTTCCAGCCGGGCTTCACGACGTTCTTCATGCCCCCGGCCATCGGCGTCGTGACGAAGGTGGACATCGCCTCCGAGGAGGAGGTCAAGGTGGCCGGCGACCATCTCCGGCTCGCCGGCGCCACGGAGATCCTCGAGGTCTCGGCCCTCACCGGTGAGGGGATGGCGGAGCTCGACGCCCGCATCTACTGACCGGTCGGGCGAGTCTCAGACGACGCGCGTGAGAAGAGCGGCGAGGTCCTTCTCGGTCGCCGGGACAGGGTTCCCGGAGGTGCAGAAGTCCTTGTGAGCGGTCGCTGCGAGGGCCGGCACGGCCGCCGTGAACGTCGCGCGGTCGACGCCGGCGGCGGTCAGCGTCGCCGGCATCTCCAGGTTCGTACGCAGCTTCTCCACCCAGGCGTTGAGCGCGAGGACGAGGTTGCGCTCCGTGCTGGCGGACAGGCCGAGAGCCTTCGCGAGTGCTGCGTAGCGACGCGCGACCGGGCCGACGTCGTGCGGACGGAAGCCCAGGTCGCCGGCGTTGAAACAGATCACGGCGGGCAGCAGGATCGCGTTGAGGCGCCCGTGCGCCACCCGGAACGACCCGCCGATCGCGTGGGAGAGGCTGTGGACGATGCCGAGCCCGGCGTTCTGGAAGGCGATGCCGGCCATCGTCGCGGCGTTGTGCTGGCGCTCCCGGGCATCGGCGTCGGCGCCGTCACGGAAGGCCCGGACGAGGCTCGTGTCGGCGAGCCGCAGGGCCTTCTCGGCGAGCGCGTCGGAGAAGTCGTTGCTGCCTTTCGCCACGTACGCCTCGATCGCGTGGCTCACGGCGTCCATCCCGGAGTCCGCTGTGAGCTTGGGAGGCGCGGTACGCACGGCCTCCGGGTCGAGGATCGCCATCTCCGGCAGCATCTCGACCGCGGTGAGGGGCAGCTTCGTGTGGTGCTCGTCCGTGATGACAGCGAAGGAGGTCACCTCAGACCCGGTGCCGCTCGTCGTGGGGATCACGATGAGGCCGGCAGGCAGGCGGTGACCGAGCTCGAGGGCGAGCTTGCGGACGGCCTTCGCCGTGTCGATGGGCGACCCTCCGCCGAGCGCGACGATGGCGTCGGGGGCGAAGGCGAGGAAGGCGCGCAGGCCCTCCGTGACGGCCGTCAGGTCCGGGTTCGGCTTGACGTCGGAGAACACCTCGACGGCGCTCGCCCCGGCGAGCTCCGTCCGTACCTTGGCCATGAGCGGCGTGGTGCTCATGAAGGCGTCCGTCACGACGAGCACGCGTCGCCCGTCGAGCGTGCCGAGCGCTGTCAGTGAGTCAGGCCCGTAGCAGAGGGTGGTGGTGAGCTGGAAGCGGTACACCGGCAGGTCTCCCGTCGCGCGAGGTACTCTGACGCCGGAACTCGCTCGGAGTCATCCCGGTGTGTGCGCGGAAGACCCTGGAGAAGTAGTTGACCTGGTGGAAGTCCAGCTCCGCCGCGACATTGCGAACCGGCATCTGCGTGGACGCTAACATCAGCTGCGCGCGGGCGATCCGCCACGCGGTCACATACGACACGAATGTGTAGCCCGTGACGGATCTGAACAACTTCGACAGGTGACCGGGCGACCAGTGCGTCGTGGTGGCCGCCTCGGTGAGCGTCAGCGCCCGGTTCGGATGGCGGGCGATCTCGTTGAGGACGTCGCGCAGGTCCGGCCTGCGGTGCGGGCGGGAGTGGACCACCTCGTCGAGGACCATGGCGAGGAGCCGCTCGACGTGGACCTGGGCCTGGAAGCGGTTGATGGAGGACGATCGTCGGCTGCGTTGACCGAGGATCGTCTGGCTCAGGTGTGCAGCCACGCGCGGCGCACAGTCCTTGGCGACCGCCACGACGAGGTCCTCCACGTGGGCGACTCCGTCTCTCAGGTCGCCGCCACCGGTGAACGCCTGGTCGAGGAGCCGGCTGGCCTCCACGTACGCGTAGGAGAGGTCCTCGGTGTCGATGGCGTCCCTCAGCACGGCGTGGTCTACGGAGGGGGTACGGGCCTCGACCGTCCTGGTCCGGGGCAGCACCTCGAGGGTCAGGACGGGACGCGGCGGGACGACGGCCGGCTGCTGCGGTGATTCCGGGCGCCGGCGCACCCGCGCCACCCCGTGGAGCATCCGGCTCACCCCGAACAGCGTCTTCGCTGAGGCCGCCACACGGCTGAGAGTGGACATCGGCACCTGGCCGTACAGGCTCTCCAGCACCCTGTCCCCGTGCCAGCGCGTCCCGGGCATGAGCAGCCGCGGTCTCTGCGCCTCCGGCACCCTCACCTGCCCGCAGAGGATCGCTCCCACGTACGTGTCGCCGTCGGTGACCGGCACGGAGAAATCCACGAGGCCCGCATGGCAGCTGTACACCTGGGGCGAGCCCTCGATGACCGACTGCAGCCCGCCGTGCGCATCGCACGCGTGGCACATCTTGTTGTGGGCGGGGTCGGAGCGCATCTGGCGGCAGAAGTCGGTGAACGCGAAGGTGTGGGTGACGGGGATGCCACGCGTGTCGACGGCGACGGTCGCGAGCCCGGTCGCCGCCGAGAAGTCCTCAAGGACGTTCTGGAGCTGACCGAGGTCGAGCAGCGTTGCCATCCCCAGGTCTGACATGTGCCTCCGTCGGAACAGGACTGACGATAGTCCACGGGCCTCTCTCAGGAAAGATGTGAGAGGGGTTCCGCATCAGCCCCAGGCGCGTGACCAGCGTCCTATGCTCGGCAACGCACCCACCGAGGAGGGACCGATGAAGACGTTCGTGCTGCCCGGTACAGACGTCGTCGCGCCGGCGATCATCGCCGGCATGATGCGCATCCAGCAGAAGTCCGACGCCGAGGTCCGCGCCCTGTTCGACGCGTGCCTCCGGGCCGGGGTCACCTTCTTCGACCACGCCGCTGTGTACGGAGCGCAGCCCCACGGGTGCGAGCGCCGCTTCGCGGAGGCCCTTCGCCTGACCCCATCGCAGCGCGACGAGATCACGCTCCAGACCAAGGCGGGGATCGTCAAGGAGAACGGTCCGTACTTCGACTTCTCGTACGAGGAGATCGTGAGCTCGGTCGACGCCTCGCTCGCAGCGCTTCGTACGGACCACGTCGACATCCTGCTGCTGCACCGTCCGGACGCCCTCGTCGAGCCCGAGGAGGTCGCCCGCGCGTTCGACGAGCTGGAGAGCGCCGGCAAGGTGAGGCACTTCGGCGTCTCGAACCACACGCCCGTACAGGTGGAGCTGCTCCGCCGGTACGTGCGGCAGCCGCTCGTCGTGAACCAGCTCCAGCTCTCGATCACGCACGCCAACCTCATCACCCAGGGCATGGCGATGAACATGGGCGGCCTCGACCAGTCGGTCGACCGCACGCTCGGCACGCTCGACTACTGCCGGCTCCACGACATCACGATCCAGGCGTGGTCGCCCTTCCAGATCGGCTTCTTCGACGGACCGTTCCTCGGCAACCCTGACGTCCCCGAGCTCAACGCGGTGGTCGACAGGCTCGCGGCGCGCTACGGCGTGCCGGCCGAGGCGATCGCGACGGCGTGGATCACGCGGCATCCAGCCCAGATGCAGGTGGTCCTCGGCACGACGACGCCGGAGCGCGTGGCCGCCGCGGCGAAGGGCGCGGACGTCGTACTGACGAAGCCCGAATGGTACGAGCTGTACCGGGCGGCCGGACACGTCGTGCCCTGAGGTCGCCGATGGCCCGGCAGGGGCGCAGCGGGTCCCGTGCGAGGGTTCGACACCTGCCCAACGCGTCCTGTGCAGTGACTCCTCCTGCGGCCGTCACGGCGAGCCCGCCTCCACGTCCCGGCCGCCGGTGGAGGGGGATATCGTCGGGCTCGACCACGTCGGCGTATCCCGCCGCCATCCTGGGAGGATCACTGATGATCGACGAAGCATCCACGCGCGCAGCCATCGAGGAGGGCCGCACGGCCCTCGGCATCGAGCTGGGCTCGACCCGGATCAAGGCGGTCCTCGTCGACGAGGACCACGCGCCGATCGCCACGGGCGGCCACGACTGGGAGAACCAGTTCGTCGACCGGATCTGGACGTACTCGCTGGAGTCCGTACGGACGGGGCTCCAGGCCGCGTACGCGTCGCTCGCCCAGGACGTGCGGAGCAGGTACGGGGCGGAGCTGCGCACCGTGGGATCCCTGGGCGTGTCAGCGATGATGCACGGCTACCTGCCGTTCGACGCGTCCGGCGACCTGCTCGTCCCGTTCCGTACCTGGCGCAACACGGTCACCGGTCCGGCCAGCGAGCAGCTCACCGCCCTCTTCGGCTACGCGATCCCGCAGCGCTGGTCGATCGCCCACCTCTACCAGGCGGTCCTCAACGGTGAGGACCACGTCGGCCGGGTCGCCCACCTCACGACGCTGGCCGGGTACGTGCACGAGCAGCTGACGGGTCGTACCGTCCTCGGCGTCGGCGACGCCTCGGGCATGTTCCCCATCGACACTGCGACCGGCACGTACAACGCCGCCATGCTCGCCCAGTTCGACGACCTGGTACGCGACCGGGGGTACGGCTGGACGCTCGGCGAGATCCTGCCGACCGTCCAGAGCGCGGGCGAGGCGGCGGGCGAGCTCACGGCCGAGGGCGCCGCGCTGCTCGACCCGTCCGGCACCCTGCGGGCTGGCGTCCCGTGCTGCCCGCCGGAGGGCGACGCGGGGACGGGCATGGTGGCGACGAACTCCGTCGCGCGCCGTACGGGCAACGTGAGCGCCGGCACCTCGATCTTCGCCATGGTCGTCCTCGAGAACGAGCTGTCCCGCATGCACCCCGAGCTCGACCTCGTCACGACACCTGCCGGGGACCTCGTCGCGATGGTGCACTGCAACAACGGTGCGAGCGAGCTCAACGCGTGGGTGGGCCTGTTCGGCGAGTTCGCGACACGGGTCGGGGCCGGGGTCGGCACGGGCGCCCTCTTCGAGAGCCTGTTCACCGCGTCGCTCGAGGGGGAGCCCGACTGCGGCGGCCTCCTCGCGTACAACTACCTCTCCGGCGAGCACATCACCGGGCTCGAGGAGGGCCGGCCCCTGTTCGTCCGGACCCCGGACAGCCGCTTCACGCTGGCGAACTTCATGCGCGCCCACCTCTTCGCGGCCCTCGCGAGCCTGCGGATCGGCATGAACGTGCTGCTCAAGGACGAGGGCGTGGAGCTCGACTCGCTCTTCGCGCACGGCGGCCTGTTCAAGACCAAGGGCGTGGCGCAGCGGTACCTGGCCGCGGCGGTCGACGCGCCGGTCTCCGTCGGCGACATCGCCGGCGAGGGCGGCGCCTGGGGCATAGCGCTGCTCGCGGCGTATGCACGGCACCGTACGGAGGGGCAGTCGTTGGCCGACTACCTGGGCAGCCGCGTGTTCGCCGGAGCGGGTCTCGACACGGTCGACCCTGACCCGGCCGACGTGGCCGGCTTCGACGCGTACGTGCAGCGCTTCAGCGCGGGCCTCCCCATCGAGCGGGCGGCGGTCGCGAACAGCTGAGGATAGGGACCGGAACCCAGGACTCCTGCGCCCGGGCACGCCTCGGCATGGGGCCGAAGCGGTGGTTCACCATGTTAAGTGGGCGAACTGTACGTTCACATGGCAAATCTGCCGTGAGAACATCCGGTTTGCCCACTTAACATGGTAAACCGCGGAACCCAGGATGCAGACGCTGAGAGGGACGTCGCGCTCGCCGACCAGCCGGCCCGGTTCAGGCGGAGATCTCCGCCGCGCTCCGCTGGCTCGTGGCGACGCCGCCCACCTCGTGGAAGTCGCGCTGAAGGCGCTTGTGGGCGAGCTCGACGAGCGCCCGGTTGCCGTCCGCTGCGACCATTGTCACCACGTGCACATGGGTGTCGGAGTCGACGCAGCACGACACGACGAGTGACTCGTGGCCCGTGCGCAGCACCGCGGTCTCGCACTGGTCCAGTCCCGCGTCGACGCACACCGCATGCCCGGCACGGATGAGGCCCTGCAGTGGCGGAAGCAGCCGAGGGACGTCGAGCGCGCCGTCCGTGTCGACCATGCTCACGAAGGCGCCGTTCTCGTCGAGCAGGAGGGAGCCGCGGAGGCCGCGGACGGAGCCCAGCCCCCGGAACAGTCCGGCGAGGCAGGCGTGCGCGTCGAAGGCGTTGTCGGGCGCGGGAACGACGAGGGAGAGGTGGCGCCGTGCGGCGACCTCCGCGACACGGTCCCAGATGTCGATGACCGGCTCGAGCCCGAGCAGGCCCGCCACGTCGTCAGCGAGTGCACCGGGGTCGGAGGACCGACTGAGGACCGCCTGCGCGCCGAACCACCGGGCCTGCTGTGCCCCGTCGCCTTCCGTCTCGTCGAGGACGACGACCACTGGAAGGCCGGGCTGGTGGAGAGAGACCCAGAACAGGAGCGGCACGCCGATCTCGTCGGTCATGGGAAGCCCCGAGACGACCGCGTCGGGACGGTGCTCCTCGATGGCGCGCAGCGCCGGCGTGAGGTCCGTGGCCGTCATGACACGGGCACCGGTGAGCCGCGCGAGGGATGCGCGGAGACGCTCGGCGTAACGTCCCTCGTCGACGACGAGCACTGTCTTGACGGCGGTGGCGATCGAGTTGTGGTACATCGGGTGCGCTTTCCGTTGTGGGGTCATGCGGAGCGCCAGGGAATGACTGGGCAGCTGGCTGTTGCCTCGTCGCCGCCGACAGTAGTCTCACGCATTCTGGCGAGGCGGTTCATGAGAGTTCTCTCCCACGGCCCGACTTTCGCGGACGCCGCTCGACGAGGCACCCGGCGGGCGTCGCGAACGGGGTGAGGGCCAGGTCCCCGTCCCCGATCGCGTCGAGCATCCCCTGGTGGATGGAGCAGACGACCGACGTGTCCCGTCGGGCGGCGTCGATCATGGGACACGTCCGGAGGAGGACCCGGTCGCCGTCGGCGACCGGCGAGAACCCCTGCGCTGCGAGCGCGGGCACGATGCCGGTTCCGGGAAGGCGTTCGCCCCACGACCTGCCGAGGTCCCGGGCTGCGGAACGAGGGTCGGGACGGGTCCGCAGGGAGTCCGCGACGGCCTCGACGAGGGCGACGTACACGTGGCGGCCCGGATGCTCGAGGGCGACCTGTGCGCCGGCCGGCGTCGCGGAGTACGCGCGAGCGGGCCTGCCCCGGCGTGTGGCAGCCAGCGTTGTCTCCGCGGCGAACCCCTCGGCGACGAGCCGCTCCAGCGGCGCCCTGAACCGGTTGGGGTGACCGCCGAGCTCGGCCTGAAGCCCTGCGATCGTCACGGGTCCCGTGGCGCGGGCCAGCACCGTCAGCAGCTCGAGCGCCACCCCGCTCGGTCCGTCCTCCCGGACCGGCTGGGGTCCGCCGGCCCGCCCCGGAGTCGTCATGGCACGACTCTAGTGATATTTTCTACAGGTGTCGATGTAGAAAAGAGGGGACGATGTGCAGCTACTGCGGTTGTGACTCGATCGAGGTGATCGGCCGGTTCATGGGCGAGCACGAGGAGATCGTCAATGCCACGGGCAGGATGCGCGCGGCCGTACGGTCGGCCAACCCCCAGGCCGTGGAGGACGCCCGTTCGGAGGTCTCCGCCCTGCTGTGGCCGCACACGAGGGCCGAAGAGGCCGGGCTGTTCCGCGTGATGGCTCGCGAGGAGCTGTACGCCGACCACATCGCGACGCTCTGCGGGGAGCACCAGAACCTGGACGAGCTGCTCGCTGTCGTCACGCCGGGAGACGACGAGGCGATGCTCCGGTTCAACGACGCTCTGAGGACCCACATCGACAAGGAGGACAACGGGCTCTTCCCCGCTGCGGCCGTGGCGCTCGACGGCGCCGCGTGGCTCGAGGTGCATGCGACGACTCCGCACTCCCACGACGGGGTCGTGCACGTCCACGCGTCAACCGGCCACGGTCGCGAGGCGCAGGCGGACGAGGGAGTCGCGTAGTCCTCACGTCGCCTCTGACCGAGGGCATCGTCCTCGCCTTCACCCTGGGCGCACCTGGACATGGGCCTGCCGACCCCCAGAGGAGGCCGGCAGACGCGTCATGGGTGAGCGTCAGTGGAAGATGCTCACGCCTCCCGGTCCGACGAGCAGGCCGAGCACGATGAGGATGATGCCCCAGATGAGCTGCGAACGGATGATCGCGAAGATGCCCGCGATCACGAGGATCGCAGCCAGGATCCACAGCAGAGTGGCCATAGGTGCTTCCTTTCACTCAGAAGGAATGGAGTCGCGGGTCAGCGAACGGTGCGGTCTTCGTCGAGGTCGTCGACAGCGTCGTCCACCTTCCCCTTGACCTTGCCCGACCACTTCTCGACCTTGCCCTCGGCCTCCATGCTCTTGTCGTCGGTCAGCTTGCCGACGACTTCCTTGATGCTGCCCTTGATTTCCTCGCCCTTGTGACGGGCCTTGTCCTCGGTGCTCATATCCAGTCCTCTCAGGAGGTTGTCCACCCTCTGTACCCACGGGCTCCCGCCCCAAACAGCCGCCCGGAGAGCACCCCAACAGCCGCCCGGTGATTGTGCGGATGTCCGCCACAGCCCAGAGCTACGTCGTGAGCGGGGTCAACGAGCGACACTCAGGTTTGAGGGCCTCGACGGGGTCGCGTCGATGGGCCCGTGCAGGGATGTCATGTTTCCCGCCACGACAAGGCAGGACGCTTCCGCGACCGTGTCTCTCAAGCTCGCGACGTCACACGACGTACTCACTAAATTTTCATGTCATTTCTAAGAATTCCCGCCTCGGGGGTTGATCAGCCCGTACGCGTCTGGCAGGGTCGCACCAGGTCAGAGCGGTCCAACCACGTGCCGACTCGGACGATTCTCCGGATAGGAGAGCACCATGGCACGTGGAGCTGCGCAAGCATCCACCGTCGCTCGCCGTGAGGCGAAGACCCGCGAGCTTTTCGATGAGCTGGCTGCGGCGAAGACCGCCGACAAGCGCCAGGCCATCATGACCGAGCTCATCGAGCTCAACCTCCCTCTTTGCGACGCACTGGCCACCAGGTACATGGGCCGCGGCGTCGACTTCGACGACCTCGTCCAAGTCGCCCGCACGGCGTTGTGGGTGGCGATCCAGAGGTTCCGCCCCTCCGAGAACCGGTCCCTCGCCTCGTACGCGGTGCCGACCATTACCGGCGAGCTCAAGCGCTACTTCCGGGACCACTGCTGGGTGGTGCGGCCGCCTCGACAGATCCAGGACCTCGGCAGCCTCACGTTCAAGACGACGGAGGCCCTCGAGCAGAGCTCGGGGCACCGCGTCAGCGTCGAGGAGATCGGCGAGGCCCTCGGGGTGGACTCCAAGCAGGTCGCAGAGTCGATCATCGCCCGCGCCGGCTACCGGCCCCTCTCCCTCGACGCCTCGACGGGCGACTCGGCCCCGGTCGGCTCGTTCCTCACCGACGACCAGGACATCGCCAGCGAGCTCACCGACAGGCTCGCCCTGCGTCGAGCTCTCGCCGTGCTCTCCAAGCGCGACCGCCAGGTGCTCATCTGGCGCTTCGAGGACGACCTCACGCAGAGTGAGATCGCGGCGCGGCTCGGCCTGTCCCAGATGCAGGTCTCGCGGGTGATCCGGCGCATCCTCGACCAGACGCGCGAGCGGCTGGAGGCGCCCGAGCGGCTCGCCAGCTAGCCCGCACCACAGTGCCGAGGCTCCGACGAGTCGCCGCCTCCTCGGCCGGGTGGCATCGACGAAGGGCCGGGCGGGGCTTCCCCTACACGGACAGTAAGGGGAACCCGCTCGGCCCCGCCGACGTGGAGAGGATCCGCGCGCTCGCCATCCCGCCGGCGTGGCGGGACGTGTGGATCTGTCCGTACCCGAACGGCCATCTGCAGGCCACCGGGCTCGATGCCGCCGGTCGGCGGCAGTACCTCTACCACCCCGCGTGGCGCGTCATGCGCGACACGGAGAAGTTCGCCCGCATCGTGGAGGCCGCCGGCCGGCTTCCTGCTGTTCGGAACGAGGTCGCAAACGACCTCGAGCTCGACGGGATGCCGATGGAGCGTGCCCTGGCGGTGGCGTTCCGTCTCCTCGACCTCGGAGCGTTCCGTATCGGCAGCGACGCGTACGCGGACCAGAACGGCTCCTTCGGGCTGACCACGCTCCAGAGGCGACACGTGCGCCGCCACGGGCCGGACATTGTCTTCTCGTTCGTCGGCAAGTCCGGGGTGCAGCACGTCATCACCATCAGCGACCCGCAGGCGATCGCCGCGCTCGACGTCATGCGACATCGTCGCGATGCCCGGACCGGCCTCCTTGCGTACCGCCGCAGCACCGGCTGGTCGGAGCTCACCGCGTCGGCTGTCAACGACTAGCTCGCTCGGCTCTTCGGCACGGGCTTCACGGCCAAGGACTTCCGCACGTGGAACGCGACGGTGATGGCCGCGGAGTCGCTCGCCCTCTCGGGGGAGCCGGGCCGTACGGCGGCCTCGCGGCGTCGCGCCGTGAAAGCCGCGGCCACGGCGGTCGCCGAGTACCTCGGGAACACCGTCGCGGTCGCCACGTCGTCGTACATCGACCCGAGGGTCGTGGACCTGTACGAGTCGGGCGTCACGATCGAGCAGGCAGCCGCGGGCTCCTACCGAACGCCCGAGAAGCGCCGCTCAGCGCTGGAGGCGGCCGTACGGGAGATGCTCACGCCCTGAGCGGGGCACGCGCAGGTGTGTCGAAGTCGCAGGGTACGGGACGCGAGGGCCGGGTATGGGTGCCAGTAACCCCCGGGGTCGTTCGGCGACCGCCCGGGCGTTCGCCGGATGAGGTGTACCGGTTGAAAAGCCAGCCGGTACACCGTCCCGGTCCTGACGAGCGCTGGTCGATACGGCTCTGTTTCCGCCTAAAATGCTCTCCAACAGTTCAACGATCGACGCCGTCGTAGGGCGGGGAGGGCTCCATGCCTGGCACAGGGGGGGGACGGGACGACGTGTCACCCGACCGCGCCTCCGTTCCTGCCCGGGTGCCCCGATCCGCTCCGGCAAGGTCGCGGACCATCCGACTCCTCATCGCTGAGAGCGACCCCGAGCTGGGGCGCTTGCTCGTCGAGTCGCTGGAAGGCGAGTACGACACGCGCCTCACGGCCAATGGAGAGGAAGCTCTGAGAGTCATGCGCGACGGCGACATCGACCTCGTCCTGGTCGAGGGTGCCCATCCGGGGATCGATGGGCTCGAGCTCGTACGGCAGATCCGCAGCGATCCAGAGCTGCGAGACCTGCCTGTTGTCTTGCTCGCAGTGAGTGCTGGCGGATCCGTCGACGTGGGCATACCCGACGGGGCCGACGACTACGTCGTCGAGCCCCGGGAAGTGGCTGACCTTCGTGCACGCCTGACGTCGAACCTCGCCCGCGTCCGGGAAAGGTCGGCGGACGCCGGCTGGCGGCGGGCAATCCTGCTCGCGTTGGCCGACCCGCTGGTGATCTTCGATGATCAGGGGGTCGTCCTGGAGCTCAACCAGGCGTTCACCAGGCTTTTCGGCTACTCGCTGGATGACGGACCCCTCGAGCCTCCCTACCCCTGGTGGCCGACCGAGGACGAGGACCCGGAGGCGCTCCAGACGATCCTCGACCTCCACACGGCTGCCCTGCGCCACCACGAGGTCGAGGCGGACGTGGTCTTCTACACGAAGGACCGCCGCCCCGTCTGGGTGCACAGTGCCGGTGCCAACGTCGACCTGCCGTTGGCGGGATCGAGCGCTCACATCTGGGTCCTGCGCGACATCACGCATGACAAGCAGGCCCAGGAGCGACGCGCGGCGGCAGCGGCGATCAGCGCGGAGTTCGCCAGCGTCGAGGACCTCGAGACGTTGCTCAGCATCGCCGAGCACGGCTTCGAAGCCCTCTTCGACGGCGGCAGCACCATACAGATCGACCTGGGAGACCGGTATCTCTTCAGGGCCGGACGTGACATCGTCGAGGCCGAGCTCATGGCTGAGGTGGCCAAGGGCCTAGCAGGCTCCCCGAGCGCGGACTCCATCTCGTACCGGCCCGGCATCCTGCTGGTACCCCAGACGAGCACGATCGGCGCCCGGGCGTGGGTCCAGTTCCGCTGGCCTCGCCGGATCTCGGTCGAGGAGATGATCGCGGCCGACCTCCTGGCTCAGGCGTTCGGACTGGCCCTCGACCGCGTGGTCGAGCGGCAGCGGTCCGCGGACAAGCAGGCGAACCTCGAGGCCGCCATGGAGAGCCACCGGACGGTCGGCCAGGCCGTCGGCATCCTCGTCGAGCGCCACAAGCTGCTGCCGCACCAGGCGTTCGACCGGCTCAAGAAGGCGAGCCAGAATCGGAACCTCAAGCTCCGGGAGGTCGCGATGCGCGTCGTGGAGACAGGCGCGGACCCCGAGGACGTCTAGTCCCGGCGACGGTCCGGCAGCTCCGGCAGGTCGTCGACGGCGGGTCCTTCGAGGACGCGACCCGTCGGGCTGAAGCGGGACCGGTGGAGAGGGCAATCCCAGGACCGCTCCGCGTCATTCCACCTCAGGACTCCGCCGAGGTGAGTACAGACCGCCGAGACCGTACAGGTCCTGCCGACGACGGTGGACATGCCGGCCGGTCTCGTCCCGACCCTGCCGACGACGCCCATCCCTTCCGGCGGTGCGTCATCGGGCATCGGACGCGTCGTCGCGGCGGCCCAGCCCGCCGGTGAGGTGCGACGCCACCCCTGCGCCGAACCGCAGCCCGTCGAGGACATCGCACGCGGCGGCAGCGCGTCGAGGGGCTTGGCCCACGGCACGTCCGTACCGGTGAGCGCCCCCGCCAGCCGCAGGGCAGCAGCGACGGCGTTCGTCATGCCCCACTTGTCGTACCCGGTCGCCACGAGGACCCGGTCCCTGGTCATCGGGACGTGCCCCATCTGCTCGACCAGCCAGGCCTGTCCGGCCCGGATCGCCGCGGCGTGCCTCCGCAGCCTCTCGTCGCCCTGGTGGCGCCGGGTCCGGGACATCACGGTGCCCTGCAGGAGGCTCAGCTTCGCCATGGTGTTGCCGGTCGTCACCGCACCTGGGAGACGAGCCTCGACGAGCGCCACGCGCTGGCCCGCGCGTGCGAGGAGGAGGGCGGTCGTCACGCCCGTGAGTCCGGCGCCTGCGAGGACCGTGTCGTACGTTGCCCCCGCGACGGGAGCGACTCCCTTCGTGCTGATCGGCTTCGTTGCCAGCCACAAGGACGTCATCGTGCGCGCCTCTCCGGCGCCCGGGCAGGGGCGCCCCAGGCGTTCCAGTACCCCGCCGACACCCGGGGCATGCGGAGACCGGCAGGGTGGGCCCCGGAGGCAGGGGACACCAGACGGGGGCGGATCGACGTGCCCAGACCGGACGTACGGCGAGACGTGGACACCGGGGAATCGGCATGCCAGTTCCTTGGCCGCACCGCGATGCCTCCCCGGCCTCGTGGGTACAGGCGCGCCATGACCGACAAGAAGCAGGAGATGTCGAACGGCTTCCACTCTCCGGAACAGGAGCCGCCCGGCCGCACCGACGCGATGGTGCCGCGGCCGGACCATGGCGAGCACAGCTACGAGGGACACCACCGGCTGGACGGGATGCGGGCCCTCATCACCGGGGGCGACTCCGGGATCGGCCGGGCGGTGGCCATCGCCTTCGCCCGCGAGGGGGCGGCAGGAGTCGCCATCAACTACCTCCCCGAGGAACAGCCGGACGCCGAGGAGACCGCGAGCTGGATCAGGGACGCGGGCGCGACGGCGGTGCTCGTTCCCGGGGACCTCAGGGACCCGGAGACGTGCGAACAGGTGGTCGAGTCGGCCGTGAGCGAGCTCGGCGGGCTCGAGATCCTCGTCAACAACGCAGGGTTCCACTACACGAAGGGGAGCTCGGGAACGATCGAGGGACTCCAGGCTGACACCGTGGGGCGCGTCTTCAGGACGAACATCGAGGCCGTGCTGTGGCTCACTCACGCGGCGCTCCCGCACCTCAAGGAAGGCTCGTCGATCATCAATACGAGCTCGATCCAGTCGTACGAGCCGTCGGGTCACCTGCTTGACTACGCGGCGACGAAGGCGGGCATCAACAGCATCACGGTCAACCTCGCCGGGCAGCTGGGGCCGAAGGGCATCCGGGTGAACGCTGTCGCGCCGGGTCCGATCTGGACGCCGCTGCAGCCCGCGACCCGGAGTCCGGAGGAGCTCGAGTCGTTCGGGAAGCAGGCGCCGCTCGGCCGCGCCGGGCAGCCCGCCGAGGTCGCACCCGCGTACGTGTTCCTCGCCTCGCCGCGCGACGCGAGCTACGTATCGGGCTCGATCCTGGGCGTCACCGGCGGAGGGGCGACGTTCTGACGCGAGCCGTCACGTGGCAGGGGTGCGGGCGGGTCGAGGTGAGCGAGGTGCCGGACCCGCGGGTCGAGCAGCGAAACGACATCGTCGTCAAGGTGACCTCCACGGCGATCTGCGGCTCGGACCTGTACCTGATCGGGCCTCTCACCCCGTACCTGTCGCGGGGGCGACATCCTCGGTCACGAGTTCATGGGGACGGTGGAGGTGGTCGGCCCCGAGGTCACGACGATCCACGTCGGGGACCGCGTCGTCGTCCCGTTCACCAACTCGTGCGGACACTGCTTCATGTGCCGCCACGGCCTCCAGTCGCAGTGCGAGACGACGTCGGTGCGTCAGTACGGGACGGGAGCCGCGCCCTTCGGTTACACGAAGCTGTACGGACGGGTGCCCGGCGGGCAGGCGGAGTACGTACGGGTGCCGCAGGCCCAGTACGGACCCGTCGTCCTGCCCCCGCCGGGCCGCGACGAGAGGTGGCTGTACCTGCATCCTGCCGACAGGGCGTCGCGTACACAGATCTGGAACCCGGCGACACCGTCGCCGTCATCGGGCTCGGGCCGGTGGGACAGCGCGATCCGAGACCTGACCGGCGGACGCGGTGCGGACCGTGTTCGACGCGGTGGGGATGGAGGCGCACGGCTCCCCGATGGCGAAGGTCGCCACCGATCTGTTCACGACACTGCCACGAGGGGCGACAGCTGCGCTCAACAAGCGGTCGGGGTGGACCGCATAGCGGCGCTGAAGACGGCGTTCGGGTCCGTACGTTGCGGAGGAACGGTCTCGTTGTCCGGGGTGTACGGAGGGTCGGCCGTCCCCGTCAACCTCATGAGGCTCTTCGACCGCCAGGTGACCATCCGCATGGGGCAGGCCAACGTGCGGCGCTGGACCGACCACCTCCTCCGGCTCGTTTCGCGGGATGACGTGTTCGACGTCGAACGCCTGGCGAGCCACCACCTGCCTCTGGAGGACGCGCCCGATGCGTACCGGATGTTCCGCGCCAAGACCCACGACTGCATCAAGGTCGTGCTGCATCCCTGAGGCGCGTGACGACGCATGATGGATGGGTAAACGGCTGATGATCCGCAGAGGAAGGAGCTGCCGATGAGCGAGCACGAAGTGACGCCGGGAAGCCCGGGTTTCAGCGAGGACATCCCTGCCGGCAGT
>JAJZQV010000103.1 GCA_021803025.1 Actinomycetes bacterium
GTCGGCGACGTTGTCGACCAGCGCCTGTGGGCTGGGCGAGGTCCCGGGCCACGCGACGGAGGCGAACGGGCTCGACGCGATGCCGGCGACCATCCGCGTGACGCGCCGGTCGACCCCGTGCACTCCCGGCGGCCGGTAGCTGACGACCCTCCCTTCGCCGAACGTACGGGCGAGGCGCTCGCCGAGGAGCTTCGACTGCGCGTAGTCGGAGAAGGCGTCCGCGGCATCCGTGTCGTCGAGCACGGGAAGCCGTCCCTGTACGGTGGCGCTGCTCACGTGGACGAGGCGACGCACCCCGGCACGTACGCACGCGGCCGCGACGAGGCCGGGCAGGACGGCGTTGGCCGCCGTGAGCGCCTCGGTGTCCGTGGAGGACGCATCGGGCAGTCCCGCGGCATGGATGACGGCATCGACGCCACGAAGCTCCCTCGTGAGGTCGCCCAGCTGCGACGGTGACGACTCGATGTACGCGGTCGCCTTGGACGCTCTCATGGCCGGCAGCCTGGGAGCCGTCACGCGCGCGACGCTCGCCCCTCTGCTCTCGAGCGCCCGCGCGGCTGCGGACCCCACAAAGCCGGTGGCGCCGATGACGGCCACTTTCACCCTCGTGCGCCCTTCCGCTCCGCTGCTTCGCCCTTACGCTATCCCAGGCTCCGGCGCAGCGCCCTTCGAACCCCTCCCCACGAAAGGCCACGACACGCGCGGTCGTTCCGGCGTGTCGCAACATGAAGTGGCCTTTCGATCCCCAAGCGGGTTCGTTGCGCTCGTCTCGCGGGCCTCCGCGCGAGACCGCCTTCTCCTGGGGCATGGCGACGCGCAACAATGGGGGTCGTGTCGGACGGGCGCCCGCACTGCACGTTGCGCAGTTGTGGGCCACGACGCTCGCGCACGCGTTCACGACAGCCTGACGTGCAGGGAAGATCCGCTTCCCTTCGCCGGTGGCGAGCACCGAGGAGATATGACCGACGACCCGATCTGGCGACAGCCCGCCGCCGAGGCTCCCGACACGGCCCCTGACACTGCCCCGCCCCGCCGGCGGCCGCGGTGGAGGCGCGCCCTCATCATTCTCGCGATCTCCGTCGCCGTCCTCATGGTGGCAGCCGTGGGGGTCGTGGGCTACCTGGCACGTACGGCGACCGAGTCGCTGTCCAACATCCCCCGCGAACCCGACGCTCTTCCCGCCAATGTGGACCGGCCGCCGGTCGCCACCCCCACCGTCAGTGGCGCCCTGCCGGCGATGAATATCGTCCTCATCGGCGCCGACAAGCGGAGCCCGAATGAGAACGGCCGCAGCGACACGTTGATCGTCGCCCACATCAGCTCAGACCGGTCGAGGGTCTACCTGGTCTCCTTCCCTCGCGACATGTGGGTCGACATCCCCGGCCGCGGAAGGGCGAAGATCAATGCGGCGTACTCCTGGGGAGGTACGGCACTCGCGGTCCAGACGCTGGAAGGCCTGACGGGCGCGCACATGGACCATGTCGTGACCACCAACCTCAACGACTTCGTCGGACTCGTGAACGTGGTCGGCGGGGTGACCGTCGACAACCCCGTGGCGTCGACGGCCAAGGACGAGAACACCGGGGCCACGTACACATTCCCCAAGGGTCCCGTCTACCTCGACGGAGCGATGGCACTCCTCTTCTCGCGCCAGCGGCACGAGCTGCCCAACGGCGACCTCGATCGCGCGCTGCGCCAACGGGCGCTCATCAAGGCCCTGGCGCTCAAGGTCGCCACGCCTCAGGTGCTCGCGAACCCTGTCGTCCTCGGCAACGTGATCCGTTCGGTCGCGAAGTACGTGAAGGTGGACTCCGGGATGACGGACAGCGTGATCATCGACCTCGCCACGTCCATGCGCATCACGGGAGGAGACCAGATCATCTCCCTCCAGGCGCCGATCACCGGGTTCGGGACGAGCGCGGACGGGCAAGCCATCGACATCGTCGACACGGCCGGTGTCGCGGCTCTCGGCCATGCGCTCCAGACGGACACCATGGCCGACTACGTGGCGGCGCACCCGAAGTAGCCTGCCCGTCCCCGTCGACCCGGACAACCAATACCCCCCAGGGCAACCCGTCCTGGCGACCGATCGGTAGTGTCAGCCCACGTCACGGAAACCAGAGCGCGCGGTGCGCGCCGGGATGAGAGGGACTCATGTCTCGCATCTTCTACGAGGCCGCGAAGGCGAAGATCATGTCGGCCGAGGACGCCGCAGCGCTCATCGACAACGGTGACAACATCGGCTTCTCGGGCTTCACCGGTGCCGGGTACCCGAAGGCGGTTCCCGGGGCGCTTGCCACGCGGATCAAGGCTGCGCACGCGCGGGGGGACGAGTTCCGCATCGGCGTGTTCACGGGCGCCTCGACGGCTCCCGAGCTCGACGGCGCGCTCGCCGAGACGGACGGCATCTCGTTCCGCGCCCCGTACCAGTCCGACCCGATCATGCGGAACAAGATCAACAGCGGCGTCTCGGAGTACGCCGACATCCACCTCTCCCATTCGGCGATCCTCATGCGCCAGGGCTTCCTCGGTCACCTCGACGTCGCGGTGATCGAGGTCACCGCCATCAAGGAGGACGGCACCGCCATTCCCTCCTCGTCGGTCGGCAACAACAACGTGTACCTCGAGAAGGCCGAGAAGATCATCCTCGAGGTCAACGCGTGGCAGTCGCTTGAGCTCGAGGGCATGCACGACATCTACTACGGCACGCGCCTCCCGCCCGACCGCGTCCCCATCCCGCTCGTCAAGGCGGACGACCGGATCGGTCAGACGACGCTGCAGATCGACTGGGAGCGCGTGGTCGGCATCGTCGAGTCCGATGCGACCGACCGCAACACGCCGTTCAAGCCGCTCGATGACGACTCGCGCGCGATCGCCGGCCACTTCATCGACTTCCTCGGCGGCGAGGTCGCGGCAGGGCGCATGCCGAAGAACCTCCTGCCGCTGCAGTCGGGCGTCGGCAACATCGCCAACGCGGTGCTCGCGGGCCTGCTCGACGCGCCGTTCGAGAACATGTACAGCTTCACCGAGGTGATCCAGGACGGCATGGTCGACCTCATCGATGCCGGCAAGATCACCGCGGCGTCCGCGACAGCCTTCTCGCTGTCGCCCGAGGCGGCCGAGAGGATGAACAACGATGCGGCGCGCTACCGCAACTCGATCATCCTTCGTCCCCAGGAGATCTCGAACCACCCCGAGAACATCCGGCGTCTCGGCGTCGTGGCCTGCAACGGGCTCATCGAGGCCGACATCTACGGCAACGTGAACTCGACCCACATCATGGGCTCGAAGATGCAGAACGGCATCGGCGGCTCGGGAGACTTCACGCGCAACGCGTACATCTCCTGCTTCGTCACGCCCTCCACGGCCAAGGGCGGTGACATCTCCTGCTTCGTGCCGATGGTGAGCCACCACGACCACACCGAGCACGACGTCCAGGTGATCATCACCGAGCGCGGTCTCGCCGACCTGCGCGGCCTCTCGCCGAAGCAGCGCGCGCGCAGGATCATCGAGAAGTGCGTCCACCCCGACTACCAGGCGGCCCTCATCGACTACTTCGACCGTGCGAAGAAGGCGGCCAACGGCCAGCACACGCCGCACGACCTCCGCGAGGCGCTGAGCTGGCACGTGCGGTTCCTCGAGACGGGCACCATGAAGCAGTGACACAGGGGTCCGGCGACGCGAGCCAGGCAGAACACCGCCCGGTCACATCGCCGCCTTGTACCCTGGTCGGCGTCGACGGGAGCACGATGACCGACCAGGCGAAGGTCTCCGAGGACCACCTCGGGGACCCGGGCGCGCACCGAGCCATCGAGGTGCTCGCACCACCGAAGCCGACGGTCGGCGCGTACCCCGTGAGCAGGCGCACCGGCGAACCGGCACGGCCAGTCCTCGTCGGCGTCGCGGCCGCCCTGTTCGTCACAGGAGCGGTGGTCTCCTCGGTGGGCCTCGTCAAGGTCCTGTGGGACGCGGCGACGGTCACCCGCTACCACTCGGCCGCTCGCGTCCTCGAGTGGACCAAGCCGAACCCCGTCTCGTTCCTCACGATCGTCATGGTGCTGACGATCGGCGCGGTCGGAGCGCTCGTCGCTACCGCCGCCGGCGCGGTCGCGTACAACGCCTGGAACGGCCGGCAGTGGACGCGGATCGGCGGGCTGGTCGCGGTGGCCGTCTCGGGCCTCACGTACCTGCTGAACCCCCTCGCCACGGTCGCGATCATCCCCGTCGCCATCGCTGCCGGACTCCTCTGGTTGCCGCAGGTGGGCCGCTACTTCGCGGCGTGGACCTCCATCCGTACAGCGCCCGTCCTGCGGCGCGGCTGGGCCGAGAACGTGCGGTACGGGATCCAGCCCCGGTACAGGCGCGAGGCGTCGTGACCTCGCTCACCGACCAGCTCCTCCGCTCGCTGAACCGGATCGCGAAGGACGTGCTCCGTACGGCGGCCCGGCAGGCGACAGGGACCGTACGCCGGGCATCAGGGGTCGGCAGACCGTCGTCCGACGACCGTCACGCGCCCAAGCTCTCCATCCGGTACCCGGGCGACTTCAAGGGCCGCCCCCACATCACGTACGCGCCCCACACGGGCAAGACGCCCGACCCGGGCGAGGTCGTGACCGCGTGGGTCCCTGACGAGGAGGACCACCAGGACGGCAAGGACCGGCCGGTGCTGCTCATCGGACGGGACGGGGACTGGCTCCTCGGCGTCGTGCTGGGGCTCGCCGACTCGGACGCCGACCTGCGCGGCCACTGGGTCACGCTCGGCACGGGGGCCTGGGACCCGCGTCGCCGGCAGTCCCGCGTGAGGGTCGACCGGATCGTACGGATCCATCCTGACGACATCCGGACCCGGGCCGAGAAGCTCGACAAGCCGCGCTTCGACCGCGTGACCGCCGGCATCCGCAGGACCTGAGCCGGGGCGGCTGCTCCCGGTGGCAGACGATCCGCGTTTTCGTACCGCAGATCCACCCTGCGTGGCGACCTGGCCGGGTGAGGGGCATCTCCGGTACGAAACGGCGGATTGTTCGCCGCACAGCCTGGTGGGCGCCGCCGACAGAGGTCACTCGCGACGGCGGAGCAGGCCGGCTAGGACTGCGCCGGCTGCGATACCCGCCGCTGCTGCCACCACGAGCGCGAGGTGAGGACCGGCAGCCTGACCGCTCGTAGGTGGCGCACCGGGTGGCAGCTCCGGCAGGTCGGTACCTGGCACGGGGCCCGTCACGATCGGCTCGTCCAGCGGTACGGAGACGAGCTCGACCACCTCTCGCACCAGCTCCGCCTCCTCGACGTCCGTCGGAGGCCCGCTGCCGACCGTTCGGGTCAGCAGCCCTAGCCACGCGAAGATCACCAGCACGCTGAGCAGCTCCACGGCCGTGAAGTTGTAGACATGGAACGGCCTCCACAGCAGCACGATGCCGATGATGAGCGCGCCCAGCACCGCTGTGCTGAGCAGGAACGGCCGCGGCAGGCCCCGCAGCAGGAACGGCGTCGCGAGGATGAGCCCACCGAAGCCCACGATGACGCTCACGGCGAAGATGTCGTGGACCAGCCGGCTCTGGTCGACGGGGATCGTCCCCAGGCCGATGAGGGCGAGCCCGATGCCCATGAGCAGGACCCTCACCGACCTGTTGATGGCGCGGGTGACACCCGGCCACTGCTTGAGGTCGTCCGCGACGTAGTCGCCGAGCGTCGTGAGCACGACCCCGGCCGTGATGACCGTGAAGTTGAAGGCTGAGGCGGAGGTCTCCGTCGTGACGCCCAGCGCGCTGAAGTTGGACTGCCACCACCCGGGGTCGTCAGCCGTCAGCGTCGCCGCGACGCCGCCGGCACCGAGGAAGGCCGCCAGGAGCACGGCCACGCCCGAGCTGCTCATCCCCTGCGCGATGAGCGTGAGGAAGTAGCAGCAGACACCGACCGTGACACCGGACATGAGGGTTGCCGCAATCCGGCCGAGCAGGAGCCCCTGAAACATCCGCTGGAACACGTTGTAGACCGCGAGGGTTGCGACGGCAGCCACGGAGGCTGCGGCGATCGTCAGGGCAGCCGCGTCCCAGACCCGCCACACGACGAGGCGCCGCCGCCACCGCACGGTCTCGCGGGCCACGCGTACGTAGGAGGTGGCGAACGCCGACCCGCCCAGTACGGCCACGAGCATCGAGGTCACCGTCGCGACGGAGGTGAGTCCCGAGAGCGGCGTCCCGACGGGCCGGAAGACGAACGGCGAGATGACGAGCGCGACCGCACCTCCTGCCATGGCCGCGACCTGTGCGATGGACTCGCGGGTACGGCCCTCTCGCGCCGACCGGCTGAGCACCGCGCGTCCAATTCCCAGCACGTCCGGGCGATTCACGCCTTCGTCCTCCGCTCTGCTCCGCGATGCGCGTCTCGCACCGCGACCTCGGGCCGATGCGGCTGGCGGCCACCCGATGCCGTCCTGACACCTCGACCTCGGAGGAGCGTGACGCGGCACACTACGTGTCTCCCACCGCCTGACCAGCCAACCATGACGGCACTCCGCTCGCCAGCAGCGTCCACGGGACCCGCCCGGTACAGTCGTGCGGGCAGGGACAGAACCGACCGCAGCATTGGCACGCGGGCGATCAGGACGACCGCGTACGAGAACGGGCAGAGAGGGCAGCACATGGCGGACGAACCGGACTCCCCGCTGGCCCGGGTCCGGACCCCTGCGCCCCTCATCAAGCGCCGGATCCCCTCGGCCAGGGGTGCGACGGAGCAGCCGAATGCCGTGGGCGACGGCGACGCGCCCCTCACGCTGCGGTTCTGGCTCCTCGTCGTCGCGACCGGCGTCGCCACCGGCCTCCTCGGCGTGGCCATGATGCTGCTCCTCCGTGGTGTGGAGACGCTCGCGTTCGGGGACCAGTCGGCCGGGTTCCTCGCGTCCGTCGAGCGAGCCACCCCTGTACGGCGCATCGTCGTGCTCGTCATCGGCGGCCTGGTCGCCGGGGTGGGCTGGTACGCGCTGCGCCGTTGGGGCCGATGGGGCAGCACGGACGTCGACGACGAGATCTGGACGGGACACGCTGTCCTGTCGTTCCGCCGTAGCCTCGGCAGCTCGGCCCTCTCGGAGGTCGTCGTCGGTGCCGGAGCGTCGCTCGGCCGCGAGGCGGCACCCAAGCTGCTCGGCGCAGCGGCCGCCAGCCTCTTCGCCCGGTGGAGCGGCCTGTCGATAGGCCAGCGCCGGCTCCTCGTCGCGTGCGGCGCCGGGGCCGGGATGGGCGCCGTCTACAACGTCCCGCTCGGCGGGGCGCTCATCACGGCGGAGCTGCTGTACGGGAGCCTCGCGCTGCCCGCGATCCTGCCCGCGCTCGCGACCTCGGGGATCGCGACCGTCGTGGCGTGGGTGTACCTGCCCAGCCGCCCCACGTACGACAACGTCCCTGCGTTCCCCGTGACGTGGTCGCACATCGTCTTCGCGATCGTCGCCGGCCCGCTCATGGGCCTGCTGGCAGCGGGGTACGTACGGATGATCGGCGTGGTGTCGCACCACCAGCTCAAGGGCCGCTGGGTCCTCGTCGGTCCGGCCGGCGCGTTCGCCGCACTGGGCGTGGTCGCCATCTGGTATCCCCAGCTCCTCGGCAACGGTCAGGACATCGCGCAGCAGGCGTTCGTCGCGACGGCCGGTTTCGCAGGCGTGGCGCTCGTCGTCGGAGTGCTCAAGCCGATCGTCACCGCGCTGTGCCTCGGCAGTGGCGCGACGGGTGGGTTGTTCACCCCGACCCTTGCGACGGGCGCAGCACTCGGCGCCGCGATGGGGGCGGCCTGGTCACTGGTCGTACCAGGCCAGCCCATCGGCAGCTACGCCCTCATCGGTGCGACTGCCATGATCGGGGCGGCGATGCAGACCCCTCTCGCGGCGCTCGCCCTCGTCATCGAGCTCACGCACACCGCGGACACCCTCATCGTCCCCATGGTCCTGGCCACCATGCTCGCCACGGCGGTCACCCGCTACCTCGACGGCTACTCGATCTACTCCTCGCGCCTCCCCGCGCAGTCGCCGCTGAGCCACTGAGGGGGCGAGGGTACGACGCCGTCACGGCTGGATGTGATGCCTGCGGCGCCTCGACGACGGTTCCCGCGGGCAGTCAGCCTGGCGGGAAGGATTGCGGATGAGGTCGTTTGTGCTGCGGGGATCGCGATTTTGGCGGCCCAAAACACCAATCCGACCCGCGTTCACCCAATCTGCTCAACTCGACAGCGAAAACCGCGATTCTCTGGCCGAGCTGCATGTCGTAGGAGGGGCAAGGCGCCCCGCATCGCCCTCCAGATCAGGTTCCTGCCCGAGGATCTCAGCCTCCTGGCCGTGTCCGCCGACAGTCAGGTGGCCCGCTCTCCGCGGATGGGGCACGGCAGCACGCGCGGCGGCCACCCACTCGTGCGCCCGGCTCAACAGGACCGCGTGATCGCCGACGCGTTGGACGGCCTGTTCTCGGTCGCCGTGACGGTTGAGAGTGCCAACGGATCGGGCACGTAACGGGCACGCGGCGCGAAGTGGGTCCGAATCGAGTAAGGCCCAGGTCGTCCCCTTAGGGCTCTGACCTGGGCCTTTGTCGTGGAGCGGGCGACGGGAATCGAACCCGCACTGTCAGCTTGGGAAGCTGATGTTCTGCCATTGAACTACGCCCGCGCGGCCGTGGCCGAGCGCGCCCAGCATAGCGGCCCGGGGGTCAGGGCTGCGACCCCGTACGGTCCGCGTACCTCACGTTGGGGCTCACCCGACGGGGGCCGAAGACGCTGCCACGGCGGCCGACCTCGCGGTCGAGGTCGGTGCGCCAGACGAGCCCGTACCGCCCTGTCTCGGTCCGCACCGCCATGACGGGGTAGCCGCTCGCGACGAGCGCGTCCGCCGTGTCGCTGATGTCGTCGTCGAGCACCGCCTCCGTGACCCAGTCCGGACCGGGCGCCGGGAGCATGACGTCGCCGGCAGTCCGCACATCGCGGCGGTGAGGACCGCCTGCGCCGACGACGAGGACGCCCACCGGCTCCTGGCTGTCGTCGAGGACGAGGACGGCACAGCCGCGCTGGTACGTGGCGTCGGTGATGTCCAGGCGGGTGTGCCGCGGCACGGTCTCCGTGGGACGCACGATGTTCCTGGTCAGGATCTGGTCGGTGAGGTGGCGCCGCCGTACGACGGTGAGCAGGTCGCTGGTCGTACGCCACAGCAAGTAGACCAGGCCCCCCACCCACGCCATGTCCACCAGGCGAGGCAGGTGCCTGGTCATGACGAGCGGGCCGCCGATGAACACCGCGGCTGCGGCGAAGATGACGAACCGGCCCGCCCACGCGCCGACCTCCATGCCCGAGGTCTCCGACTGCGTCACCCACTTGACGACGGCGCTGACGACGACTCCCCCGTCCTGCGGCAGCCCCGGCAGGACGTGGTAGACGAACATGCCGAGGTTCAGGACCATGAACGGCACGACGGCGGCCGACCACCCAGCGACCTCGCGGTTGTTGTACGACACGAGCGCGGTGACCAGGTTCGCCAGAGGGCCGGCGATCGCGACGAGGATCGCGCGACCGGGCCCGTAGGGGTCGGGGGTGTGGACGTGGCCCGCCCACACGTCGAGGACGACCGGGTGAGCCGGGACCCGCAGCACCAGCGACATGAGCAGGTGGCCGAGCTCGTGGATGACGACGGCCGACATGAGGCAGGCCCACCACAGCAGAGCGGTCCTCGAGCCTGCTGTGATGGTTGCGGCGGTGAGGTCGCCGTCCGCGAGGAGGACGAGGAGCAGGACGACGAGCAGGTACGGCCAGGAGTGGCCGACGGAGATCGGCACCCTGCCCACCCGCGCCACCCGGAAGGGGGTGCCCGCGGGCGACATGAGCATGATCATCGCCGCCTCCTTCGGGCACATGATCGCGGATCGCCGGGCCGAACGCGACGACCGCCTCGCGAGGGAGCTACGAGGTGGCCGGTGTCCGTTCTCTCCGTCCGTCCCGGTGAAGGGGCAGGGACAAGAGACTCGACCGTACGAGCGCGGGCTTCAGCGACCGAGCGCGCTGTCGATCCCCGTCTCGCGCTTGCCCAGGATGGGCTGCCGCCTGGACAGGAGGTCGTACGCCATCTTGACCCCCGCCGGGATCTCGCGCAGAGCGCCCGCGCGCCACAAGGTCGGGTTCCCGGACTGCACGGATTCGTCGCCGACGCCCACGGCGTCCAACCCGACCGTCCGGCACGTCGCGAGCGCTCGAGGCATGTGGTAGCTCTGCGTGACCAGAGTGGCGCTCGTGACCCCGAAGATCCTCAACGCCCGCACGCACGTGTCGTACGTGTCGAGGCCCGCGTAGTCGGCGACCACCTTGGAGTCGGGGATGCCGCGCCGGAGCAGGTACGTGCGCATGGCGTCAGGCTCGTTGTAGTGCACGTCGCGGTTGTCGCCGGAGACGAGGACGACCTTGACCTTGCCCGTCCGCCACAGCTCGTACGCAAGGTCCAGGCGCGCCTTGAGGTAGCTGGACGGGGTCTTGTTGGCAAGCACCTCGGCACCGAACACGATGGCGACGTCACGTTCAGGGACGCTCGTCCGCGTGTACGTGCGGCCCATCGCGGCTCCCCACGCGTACAGGGTCGGGCTGAACGCCAGCACGCCCAGCACGCACACCGCCGCGGCGACGCGTCCGAGCACATGGCGGGGCCGGCCGGCGGCGGGCAGGGGAACTGTCACCCCGCCAGCGTACGGGCTCGTCCGGACGCGCCCCTCGACCGGTTCACCACGGCCTCGCGGGGGCCTCGTACCGCCACGGCCACACGGGTCGCAGGTCCGTGCGCCGGGCATCCCCCGGTGCTGACCAGCCGACGTGTCAGGCTCGGTTCGCCCGGTAGTACCCGATGAGCGCCTTGGTGGACTCGTCCTGGGTCGCCAGCGCCTGGTCGTCCGACGAGATGGCCGGGGCGATCTGGAGGGCGAGCTGCTTGCCGAGCTCGACACCCCATTGGTCGAACGAGTCGATGCCCCAGACGATGCCCTCGGTGAACGTGATGTGCTCGTACAGCGCGATGAGCTGACCGACGACGCTCGGCGTGAGCGCGGGGGCCATGATCGACGTGGTCGGCCGGTTCCCCGGGAACACCCTCGCCGACACGATCGCCTCGGCCGTGCCCTCCGCACGCACCTCGTCGGCCGTCTTCCCGAACGCCAGCGCTTTCGTCTGCGCGAAGAAGTTCGCGAGGAAGAGCTCGTGAACGTCCTGGTCGCCGTCTTTGAGCGGGTGCGGCGGCGTCGCGACGGCGATGAAGTCGGCCGGGATCAGCTGGGTGCCCTGGTGGATCAGCTGGTAGAACGCGTGCTGCCCGTTCGTGCCCGGCTCGCCCCAGAAGACCTCACCGGTCTTCGTCGTGACCGGGGCGCCGTCAGCCCGTACGCCCTTGCCGTTCGACTCCATCGTGAGCTGCTGCAGGTACGCGGCGAAGCGGTGGAGGTACTGCGCGTACGGCAGGACCGCGTGGCTCGTCGCGCCCAGGAAGTTGACGTACCAGACGTTGATGAGCCCCATGAGCGCCGGCACGTTGCGGAACAGCGGCGTCTCCCCGAAGTGCAGGTCGATCTGGTGGAACCCGTCGAGGAACTCGGCGAAGCGCTCCGGGC
>JAJZQV010000104.1 GCA_021803025.1 Actinomycetes bacterium
ACACGCCGCACATTCTGACTACACTACAGGACCGCAAAGACTCAAACACCCAAGTCAGGCACGAAATCGCCACTCAAAGCCACCGTAACTTCGGTCTAGCGAGAGCCGACGGCAGCGATCAGAATTGGACCATGCCTGGAGAGGACCGCCGAACCCAGTTGCGGTTGCTTCTGGCCCAAGACGACTCGGATCGCGTGCTGGACGGGTTGGCCGACGAGTGGCCCGCGGATGCGCTCCAGTTGGTGGGGGACACACTGCTCCGTGCCCTCGTCGGCGGCACCTCCCGCGCGGCCGACTTGGCCCGTCGTTGCGCCACCGAGCTCCGCTCCCGCGAGTGGGACGGTGACGCCGAACTCGCTGATCTGTTGGAAGCCACACTGGGAATTGGACCCATCCCGCTACTGCGCCCGATCGCGGTGGACCTCGAAGAGCTGGCGATGCTACTCGAAGGAGACCCCGTCCACGCCGGTGGCCGGATCGACCTGAGGACCGGCGAGGTCTGGCCGGCGGCCGCGATCGAGTACGCCCAGGAAGCTGGCGAACTCGACGCCGCCGATGACGACGACGAGGACGAGGGCCGGTGGCTGTGGGTCCCGTGTGAAGGTTCCCGTGACGGCTACCGAGACATGGAGCTGTTCGCTGCGCGCATCGGAGACGCGGGTCTTAGAGGTCGGCTGGAACAAGAGCTCACCGGTCGCGGCGTGTTCCGCCGGTTCAGGGACGTCCTCGCCGAATCACCGAGGCATCTCCAGGAGTGGTACGCGTTCACGGACGAACGGCAACGCGGCCGAGCCCGTAACTGGCTTGCTTCCGAGGGCTACCGCCCCATCCCGTGACCCACGGCGCGGTCGTCCAGTGGCTGGGGTGTGGGCAGTTGGAGCCAGAAGCACGCTTCCGTTAGGGCACGTTTAGGGTATGAGATGCTGAAAGCCGCTCTGACTTGGGACATCATCCCTTGTCAGAGCGGCTTTCCGCTGGTCGGGGTGACAGGATTTGAACCTGCGACCTCATCGTCCCGAACGATGCGCGCTACCAAGCTGCGCCACACCCCGATGGCCCGAAGGCCGAGGTGGAGTCTAGCCCATCCGTGACCTGACCTCACATCGGGTCCGTACCGGCAGAACGTGGCCCTGGAGCGCCGGCTCAGCCGGTCGTACGGGCCACAAGGGTGAGGAGCGTAGCCTCCGGTCGGCAGGCGAAACGGTACGGGGCGTACGGGCTGGTGCCGAGGCCCGCGGACACGTGCAGGGCCGAGGTCTGGCCTCCGAACGTGTGCGAGCTGAGCCCCTTGACGCGCTTCGTGTCGAGGTCGCAGTTGGTCGTCAGAGCGCCGTAGCAGGGCACGCATACCTGCCCACCGTGCGTGTGGCCGGCGATCACGAGGTCGACGCGGTCGGCGGTCATCGCGTCGAGCAGCCGCACGTACGGGGCGTGCGTCACGCCGATCGACAGGACTGCCGCCGGGTCCGGAGGGCCGGCCACCTGGTCGTACCGGTCCAGGTCGAGATGCGCGTCCTTGGTGCCGCGCAGTTCGACGAGGCGCCCGTCCACACAGAGCTCGACCCGGCGGTGCTCCACGTCGTGCCAACCGCGCGCCACGAGCCCGGCCCGCAGCTCGCGGTGGGGCAGGGGAGCCCGCTCCGGCCTCCTCGTCCGAGCGAGGCCCAGGTAGCGGAGAGGGTTCACCGGCGTGGGGGCGAAGTAGTCGTTGGACCCGAACACGAACACGCCCGGGACGGCGAAGAGACGCCTGTACGCCTCGTACACCAGCGGCATCGCCTCCGCCTGCGACATGTTGTCGCCCGTCGTCACGACGAGGTCAGGTTGCAGCGCCGCGAGGCTGTCGACCCAGCGGACGAGGTTGCGCCGGTCGGTCGACAGGTGGAGGTCGGAGATGTGGAGCACCCTCATGGGGCGCTGTCCGGCCGGCAGTACCGGCGCCGTCACCCGCCGCAGCGTGAACGCCTGGCGCTCCACGAGCACGCCGTAGGCGAAGCAGCCGGCCGCCGCGAGTCCCGCCGCGACCGTGAGCCGCCCGATCACGTGGGCTGCGAGGTCGGCTGCTGGTCCGTCGGCTGCGGAGGGCTCGGCCGTGGTCCCTGGGAGTAGTTCAGGTAGCAGGTGCCTCCGGTGAGGCCGTCACAGGTGACGCCGATGTACGTACCGGCGGCCGAGTTGTCGTACACGTTCCGCTTCGACACGGTGAAGCCCGCGGCCTCGAGCGTCGCCTGGGCCTGGGCGGGGGACATGCCCGACGTGCTCGGGATCGACGCCCGCGAGCCGCGGATGATCGAGTCCGGCGGCATCGTGAAGCCGTTCGGGGGCAGGTTCTTCGTCGCCTCGGTCATCGCCGGCGTCCAGATGTCGCCGGCGTCGCCCGATCCCGTGCCCGACAGGAACCAGCCGCCGGGCAGCGTGAGGTTCATGAGCCCCCGGGTGCCCCGTGACGCCCAGTACGCCTGGTACCGCGGCGACTTGTCGGTGGCGACCATCGCGACACCTGCGACGTTCGGGGTGTATCCGGCGAACCACACGGCCGCACGGGAGTCGATCGTTCCGGTCTTGCCGGCCTGCGGGCGGTTCCCGGGGATCCGCACGTTCGCGCCCGTGCCGCCCGGCTGCATCACGTACTGCAGGACGTAGTTGACCCCGTCGGCGACCTCGGGCCGGATCGTCTGGCGGCAGTTCGCGCTCTGGGTGGCGATGGCCTGACCGGAGCGCGACGTGATCGAGCTGACGATGATCGGGTCGCAGCGGACGCCGCGTGCGGCGAACGTGGCATAGGCGACGGCCATCGACAGCGGGGTCACCTCGGCGACGCCCAGCGTGAACGAGGGGATGTACGAGTAGTTCCGGACCAGCGAGCCGCCGCTGGAGAGCTGGACACCGGCTGCCTCGGCCATGCGGGCCGACTGGCAGATGCCGGCGAGCTGCTCGAGCCCGACGAAGTAGGTGTTGACCGACTTCGCCGCGCCCGTCCTCATGTCGATCTCGCCGAAGCTCCCGGTCTCGTTGGGCAGCCTGTAGTCCTGTTTGAAGAGGAAGCTCGAGTCGTTGCCCGCGGAGTCGCACGTGCGGAAGACCTTGTTCTGGAACTGGATCCCGCTCGCCCCCGACAGCTTCTTGTCGACGGGGATGCCCCTGTCGAGAGCTGCGGCGATGGTGAACGCCTTGAACGTCGACCCCGCCTGGTAGCCCTCGGCGCCGCCCATCGCGGCGGACACCGCGTAGTTGTAGTAGGTCTGGCCCGCGTCGACGTTCGTCCCCATCACGGGCCTGCTCTGCGCCATCGCGAGGATGAGCCCGGTCCCCGGCTGGATCTCGACCATCGTGCTGATCACCGGGTCCGTCGGCTTCGCGTGCGACGAGACAGCCTGCTGCGCGGCGTTCATGGCGGCGGGGTCGACCTGGGTCTTGATGACGAGACCACCCCGGTAGATCGTGTTGCGGCGCTCGTCGGGCGTCGCCCCCAGCGCCGGGTTCTCCAGCAGCGAGCGGACGACGTAGTCGCACATGAAGGGGTACTGCGTGCCGACGCAGCCCGTACGGCTCACGACGACCTTCGACTTGTCGAACGGCGTCGCCTTGGCCTGCGCCGCCTCGTCGGCGCTGATGAGGTTGAGCTCGAGCATGCGGTTGATGACGACGTTGCGCCGGTCTATCGCCGCCTGCGGATGGTTGACCGGGTCGGTGGCAACCGGGTTCTGAGTCAACCCGGCGAGCATCGCCGCCTGGGGCAGCGTGAGGTCCTTGGCCGAGACGCCGAAGTAGTGCTTCGCCGCGGCCTCCACCCCGTACGTACCGTCTCCGTAGTACGCGATGTTGAGGTAGCGGTTGAGGATCTCGTCCTTGGAGTACTTGGACTCCAGCGCGATCGCGTACCGCAGCTCGAGCACCTTCCGCGAGAGCGTCTGCTCCTGCGCGGCGAGGACGCCGGCCTGGTCGCCGGCGGCCTGAGCGGCCTCGATCCGGACCTGCTTGACGTACTGCTGGGTCAGCGTCGACCCGCCTTGTACATCGTTGCCGCTGCTCGTCTTCACGAGGGCTCGCAGCGTCCCCTTGAGGTCTAGCGCGCCGTGCTGGTAGAAGCGCGTGTCCTCGATGGCGACCTGCGCGATCCGCATGATCGGGGCGATCTGGTCGAGCGGGACGACGGTTCGGTTCTCGTCGTACAGCTCAGCGAGCTTGTCGCCGTTCGCCATGAGGATGACGGTCTTGTCGGACGCGGGCGGGATGGTGAGCTCCGCGGGGAGGCTCTCGACTCCCTGGGCCACGTACTTCGCCGACGTGCCGGCGATCGCGGCGGCCGGAACCACGAAGCCCGCCACGAGCAGGCCGGCCAGGACACTGACCACGACGAACATCGCCAGGGCATAGACCTTCGGGCCGACCTGTAGGGAGCTCATGGCTCCAGAGTAGGCGAGAGGACTGTATGGCTCCGAACGGACGTGAGACGCGCACGGGGTCTCTCACCGGGAGGCATCTAGGCAGGGACCCTGCCCCCTGTGTAGTTTTGATCGTGTCGTGCTAGTACAAGCGGCGCCTCTGTGACGTCGCCTGGCTCGAAGGGATCGATGAGGATGCCAATGCGCCGCCACGATGACTGGACGCTTGAGGCCAAGTGCCAAGGGAAGCAGGACGAGCTCTTCCCGGACGGTGCCGACCAGAAGCGCGTGCGGTCGCTCTGCGCCGGCTGCCGGGTGCGGAAGGAGTGCCTCGCTGAGGCGCTCGACAACCGGATCGAGTGGGGTGTCTGGGGCGGTATGACGGAGCGCGAGCGTCGTCAGCTCCTCCGTCAGCGCTCAGACGTCGCCGACTGGTCCGTCATCCTCCTCGGTAAGCACGGCTCCTTCCACGAGCGCTGACCCGAGCTCCCTCACCACGTCGAGGTCGGTGACCTCCCGCCCCAGCCTCCGTACCAGCGTGACCGGCAGCGCCGTGGGAAGGGCCGTGAGCATGCGGGCGCGCTGAGCCCGCCACGTGACCCAGCTCGTCCGCCACCACCGGTACGCCTCCGGGGTCGCGGACAGCGCCGCCTGTGCATCGGGGGAGAGGCTGACCGCCTCCGAGACCTGGTTCACGACGACGCCGCGGGCCGTCGTGCCGCGCTCGCGGAGCTGGCCCACGAAGAACCGTGCCTCGTCGAGGGCCGCCCTGCGCGGGCTCGCGACGATGACGAACGCCGCCGCGGGGGACGACAGCAGCGCCCGTACGGCCGAGGCGCGGCGGCGGAACCCGCCCATGACGCTCTCGAACGCGGACGCGAACACCTGGAGGTCGGCGAGCGCCTTGCTGCCGATGATCTTCGAGACGAGCCACGTCACCTGCGACAGGCCCGCGCCGATGAGCTTGAGCGGGCCGCTGCTCGGCGCGAGCACCTGCAGGACCGGACCCTCCGCGAGGCGGTCGAGGCGTGCGGGCGCGTCGAGGAAGTCGAGAGCCGACCGCGAGGGCGGGGTGTCGACGACGATGAGGTCCCAGCGGGAGGTGGCCTGCGCCTGTTCGTACAGCTGCCCGAGCTTCTCCGTGGCCATGTAGTCCTGCGTGCCCGAGAACGAGGTCGAGAGCGCCTTGTAGAAGGGGTTGCGCAATACCTCGTCGACGCGGTTGCGGGGCGCGTGGGACCGTACGGCGTCGTCGAAGGTCTGTGTCATGTCAAGCATGAGGGCGTCCAGGCTGCCGCCCGACACGCCGGGTACGGGCTGGGGCTCGCCGCCGAGGTGCTCCAGGCCGAGCGCAGTGGCCAGGCGCTTCGCGGGGTCGACGGTGACGAGCGCCACGCGACGTCCCGACTCCGCCGCGGCGAGGGCCAGTGCGGCGGACACCGAGGTCTTGCCCACCCCGCCGGTACCGCAGGTCACGATGACGTGGACGTCGCGGTCGGCGATGAGGTCGGCCACCGCGAAGAGGCGCCTCACGCCTCCCAGCCTTCTGCGAGGAGGTCGGCGATGCGCACGAGGTCGTCCGGCCGTACCTCGCGCGGCAGAAGGGGCAGCCTGAGCGGAGCGGGCCGGCCGAGCTCTGTGAGGCGGTGGTCGAGCAGCTCGGCCCAGGGGCGCTGGCTGGCCGCGAAAGCCGCGTAGCGCTCCCAGGCCGCTCGCAGCGCCGGGTCCGTCGCGACGTCAGGGAGTGCGGGAGGATCCGAGACCACCTGGTTGACGATGACGTGCCCCACGGCGATGCGGTCCCGCGTGAGCGCATCGATCGTCTCGAGCGTCTCGGTGAGAGCCATCTCCGTGCAGGTCGTGACGAGGTGGACCTGGGTGGTGTCGGCGCGTAGCAGCGCCATGATCGACTGGGCCTGCGGGGCTATGGGGCCGACGACCACGACCTCTGCGAGCGCCTCGCCCGCCGTGAGGAAGCTCTCGATGCGGCCGGTGGGCGGTGCGTCCATGACGACCGCGTCGACCGCGTCGGTCTGGCGCTTCAGTCCGCGCCGCGCGGCCTGGTACACCTTGCCGGTCAGGAGCACGTCGCGCAGGCCCGGTGCCAGCTCGGCCGCGAACTCCACGAAGCCGGTCTTCTCCAGCAGTACGCCCGCCAACCCCAGTCGCAGGTGGCCCTCGAGGTAGTCCCTCAGGGCGTGCCGAGAGTCCACGCTCAGCATCCGAAGGGTCTGGCCGGAGATCGTGACGGTGCGTTCCTCGCCCAGGGCGATCCGGGACAGCCCCGCGGCTTCGGACAGCCCGTGGCGGGACTCGACCTCGCACACCAGCGTCTCCCCGGAACGCCGCAGCATCAGGGCGAGTGCGAGGGCGACCGTCGTCTTGCCGGTCCCCCCCTTGCCGCTCACGATGTGGAGCGGCGCGACGTCCGGCATGGCTCCAGCCTAGGCCCGAGCCCTGTCCCACCGCGTACGGCGTGGCTAGGGTGAGCGCCATGCAGAAGTGGGAGTACGTGACCGTGCCGCTGCTCACGCACGCGACGAAGCAGATCCTCGACAACTGGGGTTCTGAGGGATGGGAGCTCGTGGCCGTCGTGCCGGGGCCGACCCCGGAGAACCTCGTCGCGTACCTGAAGCGCCCTCTCGCCTCATGACGACGCCCTCCGAGAGGCTCGCCGCGCTCGGCATCCAGCTGCCTCCGGTCGCCGCGCCCGTGGCCGCGTACATTCCGGCGACGCGTGTCGGGGATCAGGTCTGGACGTCGGGCCAGATCCCCACCCGGGAAGGCACGCTGGTCGAGACGGGTCTGGTGGGTCGCGACGTGAGCCCGGAGGTGGCGGCGGACCTCGCGAGGACGGCCGCGCTCAACGCTCTCGCCGCGGCGGCAGACGTCGCGGGCGGCGTGGACGCCATCAAGCGGGTCGTGAAGGTCGTCGTGTACGTGGCGAGCGACCCTGCCTTCGTGGCGCAGGCGACGGTCGCCAACGGCGCCAGCACTCTGCTGAGGGACGTCTTCTCCTCCGGCCATGTACGGAGCGCTGTCGGTGTGGCCGTCCTGCCCCTCAACGCGCCGGTCGAGGTGGAGATCGTCGTCGAGGTGTGACGGTGCCGCGACGCCTCGGCCTCGCCGGTACGTGGGCCTGGCATCGGCTCGAGCCGGGGCCGCGGGGGGGCCGAGCACGGCCGTTCCTCGGTTCGAGCCGTCCGGGCCTGTCGCACCTCGCCACTAGGCTGTCGCCGTGGCTGAGGAAGGATCGCGGCTGGCGACCGTACGAAGGGCGCGGCGGATCGACCGTGCCCTCGCTGCCGCTTACCCGGACGCGAAGTGCGAGCTCGACTTCACGTCGCCGTTCCAGCTCCTCGTCGCGACGATCCTGTCGGCCCAGACGACCGACCGTCGCGTCAACGCGGTGACGCCGGTGCTCTTCATGGCGTACCCGGACGCCGCCGCGCTGGCGGTCGCGAACCCCGAGGACATCGAGAAGATCATCATGTCCACCGGCTTCTTCCGGGCGAAGGCGAAGACCCTCGTCGCGCTCGGCGTTGCGCTGACCGAGCGGTTCGGCGGGGCGGTCCCGGGGCGGATGGAGGACCTCGTGACGCTGCCCGGGGTCGGGCGCAAGACGGCGAACGTCGTGCTCGGGGACGCCTTCGGGGTTCCCGGGATCACGACCGACACCCACCTGCTGCGGCTGAGCCGACGCTTCGGCTGGACGGACTCCGAGGACCCGGTCGTCGTGGAGTCCGACGTCGCGGCGCTCTTCGAGCCTCGTGACTGGACGGCCTTGTCACACCGCGTGATCTGGCACGGGCGTCGGTGCTGCCATGCGCGCAACCCTGCCTGTGGAGCCTGCCCGATGGCGACGCTGTGCCCGTCGTACGGCGCCGGTGAGACCTCGCCGGAGAAGGCGGCCAAGCTGTTGCGGGAGCCGCGCTCATGAGACGTGTGCTCGTCGTCCTCGTCGCCCTCGCCCTCGGGCTGGCCGGCTGCACGGTGCAGCAGCCGACACCCGCGAACGGCCCGCCCGTCCTCTCCCCGGTCTCCTCCACGGCCACGCCGTCGCCGGTGGACCTCGTGGCGCTGAGGCGGTCCGCCGGCATACCGGACTGCGCCCCGTCGGGGCCTGCCCCGGCTGTCAAGGGCGGGCTGCCGGACGTGGAGCTCACGTGCCTGGGGGGTGGCGCGAAGGTCCGGCTCGGCGCCCTGCGGGGGCCGATGATCGTGAACTTCTGGGCGCAGTGGTGTCCTCCCTGCCGTGAGGAGGCGCCGGACATCCGCGAGTTCATGAAGCTCTCCGCGGGCAAGGTGACCATGGTCGGCATCGACGGGAACGACCCGCGCGAGGACTACGCGGTGGAGTTCGCCGCGATCGAGGGCTGGACGTACATGCAGCTCTACGACCCGGACCGGATCTCGATGTCGCCGCTGGGGCTCAACTCGCTTCCGCACTCGCTCTTCATCGACGCGAACGGCGTGATCGTCTACCACCACGTCGGCGCGTTCGGGTCGGTGGACCAGATCCGCCAGCTGACGGCCGAGTATCTGAAGGTCACCGTGTGACGGCGCAGGTCGGACAGGGGTGGCCGGTCCCCGAACCGCTGAGAGCGCTCGCCGCGGGGCTGGGGGAGGACCGCGTCCTGTCCGAGGTGTTCCGTGCGCGCCGCTTCGGGCCCGAGGAGATCGGGACGAGCCGCGAGGCGGCGGTCCTCGTGCTGCTGACGCCCGAGGATGACCCCGAGGTCGTGCTCATCGAGCGGGCGGCGGGGATGCGCAAGCACGCGGGGCAGATCGCGTTCCCCGGTGGGGCGCTGGAAGCCGGCGAGTCGGCCGAGGCCGCGGCCCTGCGCGAGGCGTGGGAGGAGGTGCGGCTGGACCGCGCGTCCGTGAGCGTGCTCGGGAGGCTGCCCGCCGCACGGATCCCCGTGTCCCAGTTCCACGTGCATGCGGTGGTGGCCCACTGGCCCGGCGCCGCCCCGCTCACCCCCCAGCCGGGAGAGGTGGCACAGGTGCTGCGAGTGCCGGTCTCCTCCCTCGTCGCGCCCGAGAACCGCTCCTCGTGGCGTCACGCGTCGGGACGCACGGGCCCGGGCTTCGAGGTCCCGGACCCGAGCCTTCAAGGCGAGTCCTTGTACGTGTGGGGGTTCAGCGCGTACGTACTCGACGCGGTCCTCGAAGCCGGCGGCTGGACCCGTCCCTGGGACTCGCAGCGCTACGTCACGATCCCCGCCCGCTTCCTCCCCGACGTCCGGCCCTAGGACTCCTCGCCAGCGCGCGATGGCGCGGGCCTGTCGGAGGCCCCGTGCGGCCTGGCCGGGGACCCGGCACGGATCGTACGAAAACGTTGCGAGGGTTGGTGGGGGGCGGAAGAATCCCATCGTGACCTCGATCGTTCACAGCGCACGCGCCGCACGTCCCGACGACTGGTGGCGCAGCGCCGTCGTCTACCAGATCTACCCGCGGTCCTTCGCCGACGCCAACGGGGACGGCATCGGCGACATCAAGGGGATCCTCTCCCACCTCGACTACCTCTCCATGCTCGGCGTCGACGTGGTGTGGCTCTCGCCGGTGTTCAGGTCGCCGCAGGACGACAACGGGTACGACATCTCGGACTACCAGGACATCGACCCGCTGTTCGGCACGCTGGACGATGTCGACAAGCTCATCGAGGAGCTGCACGACCGGGGCATCAAGCTCGTCATGGACCTCGTCGTCAACCACACCTCGGACGAGCACCCCTGGTTCGAGAGCTCGCGGGACCCGCAGAGCCCGAAGCGGGACTGGTACTGGTGGCGACCGCCTCGAGAGGGCCACGAGCCGGGCACCCCGGGCGCCGAGCCGACGAACTGGGGCTCCTTCTTCTCCGGGCCCGCCTGGCAGTACGACCCGCGGAGCGGTGAGTACTACCTGCACCTCTTCAGCCGCAAGCAGCCGGACCTCAACTGGGAGAACCCCGAGGTCCGTACAGCCGTCTTCGACATGATGTCCTGGTGGCTCGAGCGGGGTGTCGACGGCTTCCGCATGGACGTCATCAACCTCATCTCGAAGCCCGTCCTGGCCGACGGTCCGGAGACCCCCGGCACCGGGCTCTGCTACGACCTCAGCCTCGTCGCCGACGGGCACCGCCTTACCGAGTTCCTCGGTGAGATGCACGAGAGGGTCCTCAAGGGCAGGAACCTCATCTCCGTGGGGGAGATGCCGGGTACGACGCTGGAGAAGGCCGCCAGGTACACGGACCCCCAGACCGGCGCGCTGTCGATGGTGTTCCAGTTCGAGCACGTGATGCTCGACAACGGGCCGACCGGGCGTTTCGACTCGAAGCCCTGGCCATGGGTCGAGTACAAGGAGAACGTCACGCGCTGGCAGAAGGGGATCGGACAGGGCTGGAACTCCCTGTACTTCGAGAACCACGACCAGCCGCGCAGCGTCAGCCGGATGGGAGACGACTCGCCCCGGTTCCGGGAAGCGTCCGCGAAGACACTGGCGACCGTGCTCCACATGCAGCGCGGCACCCCGTACGTCTACCAGGGCGAAGAGCTCGGCATGACGAACTACCCCTTCGAGGCCGAGGGCGACTTCCGGGACATCGAGACGCTCGGCTACCTGCACCAGGCGCTGCGGATGGGGACGCCGCTCGAGGACGTACTGCCCGGTCTGGCCCGCGGGTCCCGCGACAACGCGCGGACCCCGATGCAGTGGGACTCCGGCGTGAACGCGGGCTTCTCCGAGACCGGACCGTGGCTCGCGGTCAACCCGAACGCCGCTGAGATCAACGCGGCGGCGCAGCTGGTCGACCCGGACTCCGTCTTCCACCACTACCGGCGGCTCATCCAGCTCCGGCACGACGACAAGGTCGTCCAGCTCGGCGAGCTCGAGATGCTGTTCCCCGACGACGAGCGGCTCGTCATCTTCACCCGCACGTGGGGCGAGGGACAGCTCCTCGTGCTGGCGAACGTCACGAGCGAGCCCGTCCGGCTGCCGCTCGGCCTGCCGGACCATGGCGCCTGCGAGGTGGTCATCGGGACACACGAGGTCGACGACGTCGACGTGCTGGCTGGTTGGGAGTCACGGGTCGTACGGCTCTCCTGACTTGAAGAGAGGCCGAGTGGGGTGTCAGGCGGCTCCTGCAAATTGGATGGTGACGTTGTAGCCGAGGGCCTCCAACTGTCGGATGGCGTGGTTCTTGGCGCGTTCGGGGTTGCGTCGCGTG
>JAJZQV010000105.1 GCA_021803025.1 Actinomycetes bacterium
GCCCTCCCGCTCGGGGAGAGGACCTGTGCGCTCGGGGAGAGGACCTGTGCGCTCGGGGAGAGGACCTGTCCGTTCCGGAGCGGCGCTACGCTTCCACACGTGCCCGAGATGCCCGAGGTGGAGGCGCTTCGCCACTGGCTCGAGCCCCGCCTGGTGGGGACGAGCTTCGCTCGCGTCGAGATCGCGTCGCTCAGTGCGCTCAAGACGGTGGCACTCGCGCCGACCGCCCTGCTGGGTCTCGAGATCGTGCGCGTCGAGCGTCGCGGAAAGTTCCTCGGCATGGGCCAGCAGAGCGCATGGCTCGTGTTCCACCTGGCCAGGGCCGGATGGCTGCGCTGGTACGACGCACTGCCGGCATTCCCCGCGCGCCCGGGCAAGAGCCCGCTCGCGCTGCGTGTCGGCGTCGACAACGGTTCGGGCTTCGACCTCACCGAGGCCGGGACCCGGAAGCACCTCGCGGTGTACGTGGTGGGCGCACTCGAGGACGTACCCGGCATCGCCGACCTCGGGCCGGACCCCCTGGCACCGGAGTTCGGACGTGCCCAGCTCGACGCGATCCTCGAGGCAGCCGGGCGCGCGCAGCTCAAGGGCGTGCTCCGAGACCAGAAGGTGCTTGCGGGCATCGGCAACGCCTACTCCGACGAGATCCTCCACGCGGCGCGCATGAGCCCGTTCAAGCCGGCGAGCTCGCTGGACGACGCTGAGCGGGAGACGCTCCTCGCCGCGATGCAGGGGCTGCTCCGCTCGGCGATCGAGCGTGCCGACGGGCTCAAGCCCTCGGAGCTCAAGGACGGCAAGCGGGGCAGCATGGCGGTCCACGGTCGTACGGGCCTGCCCTGTCCCGTGTGCGGCACGACGGTCGCCGAGGTCTCGTTCGCCGACTCCTCGCTCCAGTACTGCCCGGGCTGCCAGACGGGGGGCAAGCCGCTCGCCGACCGGCGCCTCTCCCGACTGCTCAAGTAGCGCGTCAGGCATTCCACAGGTCCGTCGCCCTCGCACAGGTACTCTCCCGCACCGCACAGGTACTCTCCCGCACCGCACAGGTTCTCTCCCTGAGCGCACAGGTTCTCTCCCCGAGCGTCAGGCCCAGGGCGGCGCGGGGAGGTCGAGCGCCTGCTCCAGCATGCCGAGGTAATCGTGGCGCGGGACCTCGACCGCGCCGAGGCTCTCGAGGTGCGGGGTGAGCCACTGGACGTCGAGGAGCCGCGGGACGCCGTCCGCGCCGAGGATCCGGACGAGCTCCATGAGCGCCACCTTCGACGCGTCCCGGCCGTGCTCGGGGTCGTGGAACATCGACTCGCCGGCGAACAGCCCGCCGAGGCTCACCCCGTACAGGCCGCCGACCAGCCGCCCGTCCGCGTCCCACGTCTCCACGGAGTGGACGACGCCCGCTCGGTGCAGGTCGGTGTACACCTCGGTGATCGCGCGGTCGATCCAGCCGCCCTCCCTCGCGGCGTCGCCGCAGGCGGCGATGACGCGACTGAAGTCCTCGTCGACGGTCACGCTGTAGCGACGCGACATCTTCGTCAACGAGCGGGTGACGCGGAGCTCGTCGAGCGGAAGGTACGCGCGGCGCACGGGCGACCACCAGCCCATCCGCGCCGCGAAGCTCGACCGCGGCAGCGGCATCGGGAAGACGCCCGCCCGGTACGCCTCGAGCACGAGCCCCGCACTGAAGTCGTCGCTCAGCGCGACGAGGTCCTGCTCGGGCCAGGCCTCCTCGGGCCCGAATGCGTGCGACAGGCTCACGCTGCCATCGTGCCATCCGCGCCGGGAGGTCAGGGTGGACGGCAGCAGCCGCTTCCACATCGTGTTCCGCTCAGCGCGCCTCGCGGTCGAGGTCGACAGCCGGCTGCAGGGGACGAAACCCAGTCGAGTCCCCCGCCGACTCGTGAGCGGCACGGATCCGCGTTTTCGTACCGCAGGTGGGACCGCTGCCGGGCGTGGGAGCGGCCGGGGCCTGCTGGGGTACGAAACGGCGGATGAGGGCAGGAAGAGCACTGCTGGAGGTAGGCTCCCGTCCTGCCACGAAGAGCGTGGTGTCTCGAGGACCGTCCGTGTGACAGGGGGGCCACCGTGACCTGATCGTGTTGCCCGCCGACCCGACGGATGATTGCGCCTTCCGTACTCTTGGTCGTGCAGGACGACGAGAGGCAGCACCATGGCGACCAGCGCACGCGATGTCGGCAAGGTCATCGCGACGATCCCAGGACGCGTCGGTCCCACGGCAGGCAGCGCACTGCTCCGCCTCGTGGACCTCGCCATCGACGGCGTCTCCACGCTGCCCGGGGCGAAGACGTCAGCGGCCAAGGCGCTCCAGAAGCGCGGCGACGCCGACGCGGCGGTCGACTGGCTCATCACCTCCCACGTCGCGATGGCGTCGGCACAGGGGTTCGCGACGAACGTCGGCGGGGTCGTCACGACGATCCTCACCACGCCCGCGAACATCACGGGAGTGGTCATCATCCAGATGCGCCTGGTCGCGTGCATCGCGCACCTGCGCGGGTACGACATCGACGACCGCCGGGTACGGACCGCGATGCTCATGTGCCTGCTCGGTGACGAGGAGCTCCGTCGCCAGATCGAGTCCGGGCGCCTGCCGACCAGCCCCATGGCGGTCGCTACCGCCCCCGTGTCCGACGCGGCCCTCGACCTCAAGGTCGCCGAGCGGATCGTGGCCGACGTCCTCACGAACATCGGCGGCAAGCGCCTCAGCTCCCTCGTGGGCCGCAAGATCCCGCTCATCGGCGGCGGTGTCGGGGCGATCTACGACGGGTACGGGACGCACCTCATCGGGCAGTGCGCGAAGGCACAGCTGCCGAAGCGCAGGCGCTCCTCGTAGCGGTCGCCCGCGTCCGCGGCGGCCCGCGTCGCGGTCAGAGGAAGAGGCAGAACGGGTGGCCCGCGGGGTCGATCATCACCCTCACGTCGTCCTGCGGCTGGAACTCGGCTGCGACCGCGCCGCACTCGACGGCCCAGGCCTCCGCGGCCGCGAGGTCCTCGACCCGGAGGTCGAGATGCTGCGTCGACGTGTGCGAACCGGGTGTGGCCGGCCACACCGGCCGCTGCCACTGGCGCTCCTCCTCCACGCTGATGGTGAACCCGCCGGGGGTGCGCAGCTGGATCCAGCCGGGGTCCTCGGGCGACAGCTCCCCGCCGAGGAGCCGGGCGTAGAACCGGGCGAGGAGTGGCGGGTCCGGCGCCATGATCGTCACGGAGGTCGCCGAGATCGCAGGTCGGGTCGTCATGACCTTGTCACCGGTCATCCTCCGGGACAAGGACGACGGCCCTGGGCCCGGCCTCTTCAGGACAGGAGCTCGCGCAGGTCGGTGACGACGCTCACCGCGCTGCTCGGCGTGACCGGCCAGCCGTCCGGTTCTCCGAGGGCGACGCGACAGAACCAGACGGACCTGAGGCCGGCGTACAGGGCACCCTCCACGTCGTTCGTGAGGTCGTCACCGACCATGACGGTACGGGCGGGGGCCACGCCCAGCTCCGTACAGGCGGCTTCGTACGCGCGCACGTCCGGCTTGGGCGCGGGCAGCTCGGAGGATGCGAAGAGCGCGAGGTCGCCCAGCCCGAGCGTCCGCAGCTTCCGGGCCTGCAGCTCGACGGGCCCGTTCGTGAGCACACCCACCGGCAGCCGCGCGGCGAGCGTCCTCACCGTCTCGACCGCCCCTGGCACGGGCGCCCACGCGGCCTGGGTGTGAACGATGTAGTCGGAGAAGGCACGGTCCAGCACGGCGTCGGCCGCCTCGCGGAGGTCGGGCCGGAAGGCCCTTATGCGCGCGCGACGCTGCTCCTCGAACGTGAGCTCGCCCTGCGAGTAGCGCCGGAAGTGGTGCTCCTCGAGCTCGCGCCACCTTCGTACCGCGTCGGTCGCGTGCCGGGCGGCGTCGACCTCCTGCATCCAGGTGATGATCCCGGCGTCGCGTGCGGCCGAGTAGTCGAGCAGCGTGTCGTCGAGGTCGAACAGCACGGCGTCCGCGCGGTCGAGCAGCCCCATCACGATGCTCAGGCCGCGCGGGACTGCTCGATGACGGACCGGGCGATCTCCAGGGACGCGGTCGCCGCCGGGGAGGGTGCGTTGAGCACGTGGATCTGCCGCGGGGCGTACTGGATGATGAAGTCGTCGGCGAGCGCGCCGTCCGGCCGGATCGCCTGCGCCCGCACCCCGCTCCCGCTGGGCACGATGTCGGCCTTCGTGACGTCCGGGACCAGCTTCGCCAGCGAGGCGGCGAACCGGCTCCGGGACGCCGACCGGACGAGCTCGTGGGCCCCGTTGGCCAGGTTGCGGCTCGCCATCTTGAGGAAGCCCGGGTACGTGACGGCGTCCCATACGTCGCGCGGCGAGATGTCGCGCCAGCGGTAGCCTTCCCGGGCGAAGGCGAAGACGGCGTTCGGCCCCGCGTGGACGCTCCCGTCGATCATGCGCGTGAAGTGGACGCCGAGGAACGGCAGGTCGGGGTCCGGCACTGGGTAGATGAGCTTGTTGACGAGGAACCGCCGCTCGGGGGCGAGCTCGTAGTACTCCCCGCGGAACGGCACGATCCGTACCTGCGGCTCGAGACCGGCGAGACGCGCGACCCGGTCCGACTGCAGGCCGGCGCAGTTGATCATCACGTCGCTCGTGACGCGTCCGCGGTCGTGCTCGACGGCCACGCCGGTCGGGCCGTTGTGGATCGCCCGTACCGCGGAGCCGAGGACGAGGTCGGCGCCGTTCTCAGCGGCGAGCCGGGCGTACGTCCTCGTGACCTCGGAGTAGTCGATGATCCCGGTGGAGTGCACGTGGAGCGCGGCGACGGCGTTGACGTGCGGCTCGATCTCGCGCGCCCGCTCGGCCGACACGAGCTCGCACGGCGTGCCGTTCGCCTGCCCGCGCTCGTACAGGGTCTTCAGGCCGGGGAGCTGGGAGGGATCGGTGGCGACGATGAGCTTGCCGCAGACCTCGTGGGGGATGCCGTGCTCGGCGGCGAACGCGACCATCGACGCGTTGCCGGCTATGCACATGGTCGCCTTGAGCGAGCCCGGGCGGTAGTACGGGCCGGCGTGGATCACGCCCGAGTTGTGGCCCGTCTGGTGAGCGGCCCAGGTGGACTCCTTCTCGACCACCGTCACGGCGACGCCGCTCTGCGAGAGCCTGTACGCGACAGCCAGTCCGACGATCCCGCCGCCGACCACGGTGGCGCTGGAGTAGTCCACTCTTCGCTCCTCTCCCTCGTCCGATCGAGCGCAGTCTAGGGCGAGCCGAGTTGCCGACCGACGGTCCTGCGACGTCGTGCAGGAATGGATGTTCTGCGCAGACCGTCGTGGAGCCCGTTCGTCTCGGGTCATACGCGGAGCGACTGTTCGCATCGCTCCAATACGCCCGTGGTCTGATGCCCGTCGTCCGTCCGGCTGAAATGTAGCTCCGGAGTGGCTCAGGGGTTGAACCACGACGTACGGTTGTGACTACGGCGGTACGAGCCGCGCGGACATCGCTAACGGGCCACCTACCCGGAAGTCCGCAGCGATCGTCCCGCTATGGCTTCGACCGGTCCATCCCCCGGCTCCCGGCCGAAGCGCCAGAGGGCCGAACCTTCACGGGAACGGCCCTCTTGCACGTCCGGACCGGCTCACCGACGCTGGTCTGGTGCAGGCGAGGGAACCGCGGGCCTTCGGTCCCCTCGGGCACGATCCCGGGGGGACGCGTCAGTCGTACAGCCTCGTGACCCGTCGGGTGATGAGGCAGGTGACCTCGTAGGGGATCGTGCCCATGACGCCGGCGACCTCCGTCGCCGTGATCTCCTCGCCGCCCTGCGCCCCGATCGCGACCACCTCGTCGCCGACCGCGATCTCGTCGTCGCCCACGTCGATCATCGTCTGGTCCATGCAGACACGTCCCGCGACGGGGTAGCGCCTGCCGTTCACGAGCAGATGGCCGCGGTTGGAGTTGAGGCGGCTGAAGCCGTCCGCGTAGCCGATCGGAACCGTCGCGATCGTGGTGTCCGCCGGCGCGGTCCACGTACGGCCGTAGCTCACTGTCTCCCCCGCCCGGACCCGCTTCACGAACGACACCCTGCTGGCGAAGGTGAGCCCGGGGAGGAGGTCGACCGTACGGGGCGTGGCGGGGTCCGGGTAGTGCCCGTACGCGATGATGCCCGGGCGGACCATCGTGCCCCACGAGTCGGGGTGCGCGAGGACGCCGCCGGAGTTGGCGGCGTGGACGTACGGCAGGCTGCGTCCGATCGCCGTCGACACCTCGTCGACGACCCGTGCGAACGTCCGGAGCCGGCCCTGTGTGAACTGGTCCTGGGCCGGGTCGTCGCTCGCCGGCAGGTGCGTGAAGATTCCTGTCAGCGCGAGGTGCGGCTGCTCCTCGGCCAGCAGCGCGAGGGCCGCCGCCCCGTCCGGCTCGACGCCGATCCGCCGCATCCCCGTGTCGACCTTGAGGTGGATTTCGCACGTCGCGCCGAGGGCGGCCGCCGCGCGCTCGGCCGCGAGGACCGTGGCAGGGCTGACGACGGTCAGCACGAGCCCCGCCCGTACCGCCTCCTCCAGCTCGTCGTCGAACGCGTGCGACAGCTTGAGGACCGGGGCGGTGATGCCCGCCTCACGCAGCTCGACGCCCTCCGGCACGGTCGCCACACCGAACCAGTCGGCGGCACCTTCACGGGCCACCGCCTGAGCGACGGGCACCGCGCCGTGGCCGTAGGCGTTCCCCTTGATCGCCAGCAGCACGGCCCTGTCGCCGACGCGCTCGCGGACGGCGCGGAGGTTGGCGACGATGTGGTCGAGGTGGACCCGCGCGTGCGTCGCGTACAGCATGAGCCCATTTGTAGCCCATGTGCGGCGGGTCCTCCGGGCGGGTCCGGCCGGGCATGCGCAGAATGAGCCCATGCGTGCCCTCCCCACAACAGTCCTCGCCGCCGTCTGCACGGTGGCGCTGGCGGCGTGCGCGCAGAGCGCGCCCCCAGGTGTGACGGTCGTGACGCCGAGCGCGGAGCCGTCCGCGACGACGACGTGGAAGTCCGACGCCCCGGTCACGCTCCAGGTCGGTGCGCCGGCGGACCTGTCCCAGACCCGCGGGCTCGCGAAGGCCGTGGTCACGGTCGAGTCGATCACGGAGAACGCGAAGTGCCCGACAGGGGCCACGAAGGCGTCGAACGGGCAGTTCATCGCCGTGAAGCTCAGCGCGACCAGGCTCGACAGCTCAGCAGGCTTCGGCATGGCCGTCTACCAGTGGGCCTCCGTCGACGGCAAGGGGAAGACCGTCGCCAGCAACACCGGCCTGGTCACCGGCCTGTGCATCACGGACGGGTCCGCGCTCAAGCTGGCGTGGGACGCGTCCGGGCGCGCCGCAGGCACCCTGCTCATCGACGCCCCCGCCACCGTGACCGCGATCACCGCGACCAACACGATGGTCTCGCCGCACGTCACCGTCACCCTGGCGATGCCGGCTCGCTGACTCCGAGCCAGGTGGCCGCTCGTCCCGGCAGGACGGCACCGTGCTCGCACGGAGGTCTGGCGGAGGTCGACCACCGGTCCTAGCCTTGCGCCATGTCTGAGCCCGAGACCTCCCTGCCCCCCTTCGACGAGAAGATCGCACGGGTCCTCGTCGTCGTCGCCCACCCCGACGACGCCGAGTACGGGACGTCGGCCGCCGTCGCCACGTGGACGGCGGCGGGCGTCGAGGTCTCGTACCTGCTTCTCACGTCAGGCGAGGCCGGGATGCAACGGCCCCCCGAGGAAGCAGGACCGCTGCGCGCCGGCGAGCAGCGCGCCGCGTGCGACGCCGTGGGTGTCACGGGACTGACGATCCTCGACTTCCCCGACGGGACGCTCGAGTACTCGCTCGACCTCCGGCGGGCGATCGCCCGGGAGATGCGGCGGGTCCGTCCCGACATGGTCGTGAGCGGGGGCGGGGAGCTCGTGACGCCCTGGGGCTTCGACCACGCCGACCACCGGGCCGCGGGGCTCGCCACGATCGACGCCGTGCGCGACGCGGACAACCGCTGGGTCTTCCGCGACCTCCTCGACGAGGGTCTGGAGCCGTGGGGCGCAACCTGGCTGTTCGTCGTGGGGAGCTCCCGCCCCACCCACCACGTTCCCGTGAGCGAGGAGGGCCGGGACCGGGCGGTGCGGTCGCTCGAGGCCCACGCGGCCTACCTCGCCGACCTTCCGTGGCACCCGACTCCGGCCGACCTCGTCGACCAGGTTCTCACCGGCGGCGGGCAGGCGGCCGGGGTGCCCAGGGCCGTCGTGTTCGGCGTGCACAAGCTCCGCGGCTGAGGAAGGCCGTAGGTCGCCGCTCGGGCGGCCTTGGTGCGGGAGCCGGGGCCTCGTGACAGAGCCGGCGGTGCCCTCCACGACACGACCCGCCCGTACCACTCGATAGTCTCGCCGCGTGACCTCTCGCGCAGCGATCTTCGACCTCGGCATGGTGCTCTCGACTCCGACAGGGCTGTACGAGGGGCTGGCCGGACTCCTCGGCACCACGCCCGACGCCGTCGAGAAGGGCTTCTGGGGTGCGCACCGCCATGCCTACGACGAGGGCATCCCCGACCGCGCGTACTGGGAGGTCGCCCTCCCGCTCATCGAGGGCCACAACGTGGAGGACCTCGACGCACTCCTGCCGGAGCTCGTGACCACCGACACGGGCGGCTGGCGGGAGATCCGCGACGACGCGCGGGCGATCCTCACGGAGCTCAAGGAGCGCGCCAACCCCGTCTTCGTCCTGTCGAACGCGCCGCGGAGCTTCGCGGAGACGGCGCCCGGGTTCAGCTGGTCGCACCTCGTCGACCGGTTCTTCTTCTCCGGGCTCCTCGGCGTCGCGAAGCCCTCGCCGGAGATCTACGCCCGCGTCGAGTCCGAGCTCGGCCTTCCGGCCGAGTCCCTGTGGTTCGTCGACGACAAGGCCGAGAACGTCGCGACGGCGTCCGCCCGCGGATGGCACGCGCACCTGTGGGTCGACGACGCCGACACCCGGGCCTGGCTGACCGAGGAGGGTTTCCTGAGCTGACGCGGGCGGCGCTGGGGCGGCGTACCGTGAAAGGGAGAGCTGGCGAAGGCGTCGGCTCACAGGGGGTTTGTGCGATGTTGGCTTCTCAGATGGAGCACATGGCGAACGGGCGCGGGTTCATCGCGGCCCTGGACCAGAGCGGGGGTAGCACCCCGAAGACACTGCAGAGGTACGGGATCGGCCCGGACGCGTACAGCGGCGAAGACGAGATGTTCGACCTCGTGCACGCCATGAGGGAGCGGATCGTCACCAGTCCCTCGTTCACGGGCGCACACATCCTCGGTGCGATCCTGTTCGAGAAGACGCTCGCGAGGACCTTCGCGGGGATGCCCGCCGCGGACTACCTCTGGGAGACCAAGCACGTCGTCCCGTTCCTCAAGGTCGACAAGGGACTGGAGGGAGGTTGTCCCGGGTCTCGTGGAATTTGAGGTGGCGGTCCCCCGCCTGAGGCCTGCCGAGTGGTAGGTCTCGGGTGATCTGCCAAGAACACCCGAGGAAAGGGACCGCCGTGGTCAAGAAGTATCAGATGAACGAGTTCGACACGAGTGCGCTCGCCGTGCCGGAGCGGGTGAGTGTGGCGATGGCTGAGATCGCCGCTGACATGCGCGAGGGGCTACTGGCCCTGGCGGTGGGTGCCGGACTGCAGGTGATGGCCCAGTTGATGGAAGCCGACGTGACCGCGGTGTGCGGGCCGCGTGGCAAGCACGACCCGGACCGGGCCGCGACCCGACACGGCACCGGGCGCGGATCGCTCACCCTGGGCGGGCGGCGGGTACCTGTCAGGCGGCCACGAGTCCGTGCCACCGACGGGACCGGTGAGGTGTCGGTGCCGGCCTACGAGCTGTTCAACGGCACCGAGCTGCTCGGCAAGATGGCGATGGAGCGGATGCTGGGCGGGCTGTCGACCCGGCGTTACCCGATGGGGCTGGAGCCGGTCGGTCAGGCCGTCCAGGAGTCGTCGAGGTCGACGTCGAAGTCGGCGGTCTCGCGGAGGTTCGTGGCGATGACCGAGACCGCGCTGGCCGACCTGCTCGGCAAGGACCTCTCCGGCCTGGATCTGGTCGCGGTGATGATCGACGGGGTGTACTTCGCCGAGCATCTGTGCGTGGTCGCGCTCGGCATCGACATCGAGGGGACCAAGCATCCGCTGGGACTGGTCGAGGGTTCCACGGAGAACACGACCGTGGTCAAGAGCCTGCTGACCGGGCTACGCGATCGGGGCCTGGACACCACCCGGCCGGTCCTAGCGGTCCTCGACGGCGCCAAGGCGTTGGCGGCCGGGGTCAAGGAGGTCTTCGACCATCCGGTGATCGCCAGGTGTCAGCTGCACAAGCTCCGCAACGTCCGGGATCATCTGCCCGAGAACATGCGCGGACCGGTGACCAAGCGGATGCGTAAGGCCTACCACGCCGACTCCGCCCTGGCGGCCGAAGCACAGCTGGTCGCGCTGGCCAAGGAGCTCGACAAGACCCACCCCGGCGCTGCGGGCAGCCTGCGTGAGGGGATGGCCGAGACGCTGATCGTGCTCCGCCTCGACCTGCCTCCCACGCTCGCGCGGACCCTGCGCAGCACTAACGCCGTGGAGTCGATGATCTCGATCAGCCGTGACCATTCCCGCAACGTCACACGCTGGCGAGACGGGCAGATGGCGCTGCGCTGGTGCGCGGCCGGGATGCTCGAGGCGTCCAAACAGTTCCGGCGGGTCAACGGCCACCTACACCTACCCGCCCTGCGGGCCGCGCTCGAAGCGCACGTCGCTGCCGAGACCGTCGGTGCCGCGTGCAACACTCAAGACGTGAGCGCAGCCTGATGCTCACCGGGCCGCCACCCAAGTTCCACGAAACTCGGGACATCCTCGACTGGAGGACGCGGCTCAGGGAGTGCGGCTCATGAAGCCGATCGACACTCTCGACGAGCTGCTGGAACGGGCGAGGGAGGGCCACGTCTTCGGCACGAAGATGCGCTCGCTCATCCTGTCGGCCGACCGCGAGGGCATCGCCGCCGTCGTGCAGCAGCAGTTCGAGGTCGGCGCACGGATCGCCTCCGCCGACCTCGTCCCGATCCTCGAGCCCGAGATCGACATCAAGGCCGCTGACAAGGGCGAGTGCGAGCGCATCCTGCTCGACGAGATCGGCCGGCACCTGCTCTCGGAGTCCCTCGACGGTCCGATCATGCTCAAGCTGACGATCCCGGACGTCGACGGGTTCTACACCCCGCTCATCGAGCATCCCGAGATCGTCCGGGTCGTGGCGCTCTCCGGCGGCTACTCCCGTGCCGAGGCCAACGAGCGGCTGGCTCGCAACCCGGGCCTGATCGCCAGCTTCTCCCGCGCCCTCACCGAGGGCCTGCGGGTCGACATGACCCCTGAGGAGTTCGACGCGGCCCTGGACGAGTCGATCCGCTCGATCTACGCGGCGTCCATCACGTAGCGCTGAGGTACCTGCCGCGCCCCTCGACGCCGCATGCCCGTTTGTCGGTTCACCATGTTAAGTAGGCGAACTGGATGTTCTCACGGCAGATTCGCCATGAGAACA
>JAJZQV010000106.1 GCA_021803025.1 Actinomycetes bacterium
ACCACGCCGATCTCAGCTGGTGGCGGCATTCGGTGGTCTACCAGATCTACCCGCGCTCGTTCCGGGACGGCAACGGCGACGGCATGGGTGACCTCCAGGGCATGACCCACGCCCTCGGCTACCTGGCATCACTTGGCGTGGACGCCGTGTGGGTCAGCCCGTGGTACCCCTCTCCCCTCGCGGACGGCGGCTACGACGTCGCGGACTACTGCGACATCGACCCCCGCTACGGCACGCTCTCCGACGCCGCGCTCTTCGTCAACGAGGCCCACGGCCTCGGGCTCCGCGTCTTCATCGACCTCGTCCCGAACCACGCCTCGAGCGACCACCCCTTGTTCCAGGCGGCCCTCGCAGCCCCGCCGGGCTCCCCGGAGCGGGACCTGTTCATCTTCCGCGACGGCCGCGGCCCGAACGGGGACGAGCCGCCCACCAACTGGGGGGCGCTGTTCGGCGGGTCCGCGTGGGAACGGGTCATCGACGCTGAGGGGCGCCCGGAGCAGTGGTACTGCCACATGTTCGCCCCCGAGCAGCCGGACTGGAACTGGGAGAACCCGGCTGTCGCGGACATGTTCGACGAGGTGATCCGGTTCTGGTTCGACCGAGGCATCGACGGCCTGCGCATCGACGTCGCCGACTCGATGGCGAAGGACCAGTCGTTCCCCGACACGCCCGTCGACGCGAAGACCGGCTACGGGACGACCGTGAAGTACGCCGGTCACCCGTACTGGGACCAGCCCCCCGTCGAGAAGATCCACCGGCGCTGGCGAGCGATCGCGGACTCGTACGCACCGACGCGCCTGGGTCCGCGCATCTTCGTCTCCGAGGCGCACATGAACCCGGCCGAGCGGCTCGTGAGCTACGTGGCACCTGGTCGGCTCCACACGACGTTCAACTTCGACCACCTCTGGTGCGAGTGGTCGGGTCCGTCCCAGCGGGCGATGATCGAGACGATCCTCAGGGTCCACGCCGAGGTCGGGGCTCCGCCCACTTGGGTCATCGGCAACCACGACACGACACGAGTCGTCACCCGGTACGGCAAGCCCGAGACCGGCTGGCGCTTCCTTTCCGACGGCGTCCACCCGGACGATGCGCTGAAGTTCGCCGAGCACTTCGCGCCGCTCCCCACCGACGTCACCCTCGGGCGGCGACGGGCACGGGCGGCCGCCCTGCTCGAGCTGGCCCTGCCGGGTGTCGCCTACATCTACCAGGGAGAGGAGCTCGGCCTTCCCGAGGTGGAGGACCTCCCGGTCGAAGCCCTGCAGGATCCCACCTGGGAACGGTCGGGGCACACCATCCGCGGCCGGGACGGCTGCCGCGTCCCGCTGCCGTGGTCCGGCGACGAGCCGCCCTACGGTTTCGGACCCGGCACCGGCCAGCCCTGGCTGCCGCAGCCGTCGACGTGGGCGGACCTCAGCGTGGCGGCCCAGACCGGCGTTCCCGGCAGCCACCTGGAGCTGTACCGGGCGGCGCTCGCGGAGCGGCACCGCAACCCCGCCCTCGGTGACGGGACCCTCACCTGGGACGAGACCTCTCCCGAGGTGCTGAGCTTCACGCGCCAGCCGGGGTTCCGGTGCATCGTGAACTTCGGCGACGAGCCTGTACCGCTCCCCGACAACAGTTGGCTCATCCTCGCCTCGGGCGACGTGTCGGCCGGGATTCTGCGCGACACTGCGGTGTGGTTGTCCTTGTGACTCTCCCCTTCGCCCCGACCACCTTCGCCCTGGGCCTCGCTGTGCTCGCCGCGCTCATCATCGGCGTGTCGAAGACGTCGGTCGGCGGGGTCGCGGTGATCTCCGTGAGCATCTTCGCGCAGCTGATGCCCGCCAAGGAGTCGACTGCGGCGGTCCTGCTGCTGCTCATCTGCGGGGACGTCGTCGCGGTGTGGACCTACCACAAGCACGCTGACTGGGGACTGCTCAAGAAGCTCCTGCCCGCCGTGCTGCCCGGCATCGCGCTGGGCGCCCTGTTCGTACGGCTCGTGCCCGACATCGGGCTCAAGAAGTTCATCGGCGTCATCCTCGTCGTCATGCTCGTCCTCCAGCTGTGGACCCGTCGCAAGCCGCCCAGAGACGAGGCCGGACCGATCCACCCGGCGGCGACGATCGGTACGGGCGTCGCGGCGGGCTTCACGACGATGACGGCCAACGCCGCCGGACCGGTGATGAGCCTGTACCTGCTGGCCGCGCGCGTCGACAAGGTGCGCTTCATCGGGACCGGAGCATGGTACTTCCTCATCATCAACGTCACGAAGGTGCCGTTCTCGGCTGCACTGGGGCTGTTCCACGTGTCCACCCTGTGGCTGACGCTGCTCCTCCTGCCCGCCGTTCTCGTGGGCACGTGGATCGGGAGGATCCTCATCCACAAGGTCAGCCAGCTCTGGTTCGAGCGCCTCACCCTCGGGGTGACGGCCGTGGCCGCCGTCTCGCTGCTGCTGTAGCGCACGGAGGCGCCTTGCGGAACGCTCGTCCCCAGATCTTTTAGAGCAGCCGCGCGGTGAGCCGCAGCCCCTGGTTGCGGATCGTGGCGAGCCGGCTGATGCCATCGATCGTCGCCAGGGTGATCTCCCGGCAGCTCTCCTGGTCCAGCAGGTACTGCTCCCGGGCCGCCTGCGTGACGCCCGTGTCGTGAATGATCGTCGAGACCTCGTCGTGGAGGATCAGGCTGCGGATGTCCCAGTTGCACGTGCCGATGATCGTCAGGTCCTCGTCGAGGGTGACGGTCTTCGAGTGCAGGAACCCCGCCTCGTACTGGAAGATCCTCGCGCCCGCCTCCAGCAGGGGCCGGAAGTACGTCTGCGCCACCCACCACGGCACCGCCTTGTCGTATACGCCGGCCATCATGAAGCGGATGTCGAGGCCGGAGGCGGCGGCGGTGGTCATGGCCGCGAGCAGCGGCTCGTCGGGGACGAAGTAGGGCGACTGGATCCACACGGACTGGGTCGCCGCACCCAGCGCGGTGATGAACACGTCCCTGTTCACCGGCGCCGGGGTCCACACGCTGGAGTGGACGACCTGTACGGGGATCGCTCCGGGAGCGGCGTCCGGGCTGGCGGGCATGAAGCGGTCCTCGGTGAGGTCCTCGCTGCGCCCGTTGAGCATCCACACTCCTGCGACGAGCGCCTGCAGCGGCGCGACCACGGGGCCCGTCATCCGCACGTGCGTGTCCCGCCAGGACGCGAACCTGGAGCCTCCGTCCGCGTACTCCTGCCCCATGTTCATGCCGCCGGTGTAGACGACCCGACCGTCGATGGAGGCGACCTTCATGTGGTTGCGGTAGTTGATGCGCAGCAGCCGCCGGTAGCACGGCTGGACGAGCGCGCCGGCGCGCGCGAGGCGACGCAGCTCCGACTTCCGGTAGCGCAGCGACGTGAGCCAGTCGTACGTGATGACGACCTCGACACCGGCTGCGATCCGGTCGAGGAGGGTCTCGGTGACCTTCGCCGTGAGCTCGTCGCGCTCCCAGATCAGGTACATGAGCGTGATGGTGTGCCGCGCCTCGGCGAGGTCGGCGAGCAGCCGCGGGAACTTGTCCTTGCCGGAGTAGAAGACCTCGAGGGTGTCGGCGCCGATGACGGAGGCGTTGCCTTCCCGCTGGGCGACGCGCGCAACACGGGCGGCAGGACCGTCGGGCCGCGCCGCGAGCAGGGCCGCCAGGACGGGCGCCGCGGCCTGCTGCACGTCCTCGATGCGGGCCATCGCGGCCCTGATCGTCTGGACCTCCCGGCCTCCGGACCGCGCCTGGCGCCGGAAGTTGCGGCCGAGGAGGACGTACGCCAGGAAGCCCACCCCGGGCACCAGCCCGAGGACGAACAGCCAGGACATGACGATGCTGGGCTCCCTGTCGTCGGTGACCAGCACGAAGATCATCGACAGCAGCGCGAGCGCGTACAGCACGCCGACCACGAGGTCGCCTACGTGCTGGGCGGTCACCGGCCGAGCTCGGTGTCACGGGCGGTTGCGGCGCTCATGGCGGCAACCCTAGGGGCTCGGATGACCCGCACGTCCACCTCTCGCCCGTGGCCGCCTGGCTCGTCCGCCACCGCGTCCGTACAACGGCCGACCTCACCGGGTTCGACGCCGCCGGGTACCGCTACGCCGCGGACCTGTCGCATCCTGCTGTCCCCGTCTTCGCTGCTGAGCAGGGCGATCCTCCGGTCGTCAGGTGTTCTCCGTCTGGATCTTGGACAGCTCACCCGTCACCTTCTCGCCAGGGATCCCGCCTTGGGTGCTCGTGAGAGCACGAGGTACGACGTGATGAGGAAGAAGTCGGCGGTGCCGCACACGTGCCCGGACGGGAACGAGTACGTCGTGTCCTTGCCGAACAGCATGAGGTCGAGGGGCGGCCTGGGCCGCTGGACGATCCGGGTGATGGTCTCGATGAGGATGACCCCGAAGATCATCCCTCCCGCCAGAAGGAGCGGGCGCCAGGCGTGCTTGGCGAAGATGATCCAGGTCACGCACACGACGAAGACGATGATGGGCATCGCGATGGGCCCGAAGGCGACCGCGAGCACGTCGTTGATCGTGGTGAGGAGGGGCCTTCGCATCGTCACGAACCACACCTCGGCCGACCGGTCCAGGATCACGATGCCAGTCTTGGTGACCACCTGGACCGTGAGTGCGGCGAAGAGGATCGATCCCACGACGATGAGGACTGCCGAGCTGATGTAGAGGTTCCTGCGCACCGTCGCCGGCACGTACCGCTCTTCCGTCGTGAACTTCGCCCGCAGGCCCCCATGTTCTCGCCGAGCGATGCCCTCGCCACTCATGTGTCGTCCTTTCCGCGGGATCGACCCAGTGTCGCAGCGGGGCCAGCGGTTCCATACCCCGGAAACCGTCTCCGCATGCGCGACGAATGCCGTGAAGCCCCAGGACCGCTCCCGGCAGAGCCGGACCGGGTCAGCCCAGCATGTACGGCGCGAGCACCTCGCGCCACGCGTCAGGGATCGGCGCGGGGCGACCCGCAGCGTCGGCGCAGACGACCGTGGTCGCGGCCCTCGCGTACACGACGCCCTCCGCGTCGCGCACCTCCGAGCAGAACGACATCGAGGTCCTGCCGATCGCCGCGACCCCTGTCGCGACCCGGTACGGCTCCATCCGGAACTCGAGCTGGGTCACGTAGTCGACGTCCTGGCGCACGACCATCCACAGGTAGTCGCTCGAGCCGCCCCCCCGAGTCCGCGCCATGGCGGCGCTCACCCGCTCGGAGAAGGCGATGCGGCCCTCCTGCACGTAGTCGAAGAACTTCACGTTGTTGACGTGCCCGTACGAGTCGAGGTCCGACCAGCGCACCCGCATCGGCGTCTCCATGGCCCGGTCGTCGACCGGGAGCCTTCGGGAGGGGCGCAACGGCTCCGTCGGGACGACGTGGGACGCGAAGTAGTCCCGCTCCTCGAGGGTGAGGCGTCGCACGCAGTGCCGCTCGAAGTCGTACGGGCACAGGGTCGTCCGGGCGACGGCCGCGACGTTGCCGTCATGACTCAGCGTGTACGCGAGCTCGAAGACGGCGCCCTTGACGCCCGCGACGCTCACCTCGACGAGAACCGGCTGCGTGGAGTACGAGACGGGCGAGCGGTACTCGATCTGGTGGCTCACGACGACGACGCCTCCCCCGAGGAGGTGTGCGACGGGACTGGCGAGCAGGAAGTCGACGCGGGCCTCCTGGAGGTAGTCGACGAAACCGGCGTTGTTGACGTGGCCCTGCGCGTCCATGTCCCCCCAGCGCAGGGGGACGTCGACGGTGAAGCCCACCTAGCTGTCTTCCATCGGCGACTCGAACAGGCTGTCGACGATCTCCTGGTGGTCGCGGACCACGGTGGCGCGCCGCACCTTCATGTTGGCCGTGACCTCGCCCGACTCGACGGTCAGCTCGTGGTCGAGGATCGCGAACTTCTTCACCGTCTCCCAACGCTCGAGCTTGCTGTTGGCCCGGTGCATCTGGTGGTCGATCCAGTGCCGCACCCCGGGCAGCCTCGTCATCTCTGCGTAGCCGAGGCCCGCCTTGCCGGAGCGTTCGGCCCATCTCCGCAGCGCGTCCGGTTCGAGCACGAGCAGGGCTCCGATGTACTTCTGGCCGTCTCCGACGGCGATGGCCTGGGACACGAGCGGCACGTTGGCGACGATCGTGCTCTCGACCTTCTGGGGGGCGACGTACTTGCCTCCCGAGGTCTTCATGAGGTCCTTCTTGCGGTCGGTGATCCTCAGGAAGCCGTTCTCGTCGAGGTGGCCGATGTCGCCCGTGTGGAACCACCCGTCGGCGTCGATGGCTTCGGCGGTCGCCTCCGGGTTGTTGTGGTAGCCCCGCATGACGAGCGGCCCTCGGACGAGCACCTCGCCGTCCTCGGCGATCATGTGGTCCATCCCCGGGGTGACGCGGCCGACCGTGCCGAACCGCGGCTCGCTCCAGTGGTTGACGAACGCGACGGCGCTCGTCTCCGTGAGCCCGTATCCCTCCACGATGAGCAGCCCCGCGGAGTAGAACCAGGACTGGATCTGGCGGGAGAGCTTCGCCGAGCCGGAGACCATGAACTTCATGCGTCCGCCCAGACGTGCGCGCAGCTTGCTGAACACCAGCCTGTCCGCGATCGCGTACTGGAGACGCAGGACCGTCGGCATCGGCCTGCCCTCGAGGCGGTACGGCATGGCGGAACGTCCCTTGGAGAACGCCCAGCGGGCGATCGAACCCTTGAGACCCACCGAGCTCTCGCCGGTGAGCACCGCGGACCGCACCTTCTCGAAGATGCGAGGCGCACCGCACATGAACGTCGGCTTCACGTCGCCGAGGTTGGTGACGATGCGGTCGAGACGCCCGTCGACGGCGGTGGAGAACCCGATCTGCAGCTGGATGAAGAGCAGGCAGTTGCCGAAGACGTGGGACAGCGGCAGCCACAGGAACTGGACGTCGTCCATGTCGATGAAGTGCATGCCGTCGACGGCGACAGCCAGGTACGTCCAGGCCTCGTGGAGGAGCTCGACGCCCTTGGGCCTGCCGGTCGTGCCGGACGTGTAGATGAGCGTCGCGAGCGTCTTGGGGCCAGTCGCGTCGGTCGCCTTGCGCACGGCGTCGGGGTGCTCGCGCGCGTACTCCTTGCCGTGGGCGAGGAACTCGGACCAGGGCACGATCCGGTCGCCCTCGCCCGTCCCGGTGAACACGACGATGAGCCGTACCTGCTGGTCGAGCTCTGCGTGGGAAGTGATCTTGGCGGCCTGGGCGGCGTCCTCGACGAACGCGACCCTCGAGTCCGAGTCGGACAGGATGAACGCCACGTCCTCGTCGGTCGTGTTCGGGTAGACCGTCGTCGTGGCCGCCCCCGCGAGCGCGATGCCGTAGCAGGCGAGGATCCACTCGACGCGCGTCGTCGACGCGATCGCGACGCGCTGCTCGAGCTCCACCCCGGCGTGCAGGAGCCCTGCGGCGACGGCCTCGGAGATCTCGGCTGTCTCGCTCCACGTGTACGTCTGCCACACGTTCCGCACGTCGGGGTAGACGAAAGCGGGCCGCGAGGGCGTGAGCTGGACCCGGCGGCGGAGCATCGCTCCCACCGAGGGCGGGCACTTCGCCGCGATGGTCTCCCGTTCCGTCACGGTCCGCCCCCTAGCTTCGTTGTGGTTGTCGCCGATCGTAGCCACAAACCTCCTGTCAAGCAGACGCGCAGAGAAGGAAAGGGGCTGGATCAGTTGTTGAGGAATGGATCGCTAGAGTTCTTCCATGACCCGCTGGCTCGACGATGACCAACAGCGGATCTGGCGTTCCTGGCTCCTTGGGGTCGCCCGCATCGATGCCGTGCTCACGGACTACCTGCGTCCCCACAACCTCGACCTCGCCGAGTACGAGATCCTCGTCGTGCTGTCCGAGTCCGAGCAGCGTCGCCTGCGTATGAGCGACCTTGCGCTCCTCGTCCACCAGTCCCGCTCGCGTCTCACGCACACCGTCAGTCGGCTCGAGGCCGACGGCTTCGTCGCTCGAGAGCGGACCTGCAACGACGGGAGAGGCGTCTACGCCACGCTCACGGACGCGGGGTTCGCCAAGCTGGTCGAGGCCGCCCCCAGCCACGTCGAGTCGGTGCGGAAGATCTTCGTCGACGCCGTGGCCCCTGAGGACTTCGAGGCCATCGGGCGCGCCATGGAGGCCGTCCTCGCCGTCGAGATCGAGTGAGCCGTTCCGCGTGGTCGTCCTAGGGTGAGACTGTGACCGCGCTCGCCGGCGACCAGCTGCTCGACCTCCGCCATCATCTGGGTGACGCCGCCGCGTGCGTGGACGGGACCACGACCGCCCGCGCGCTGTACTCCAGCGATGCGTCGATCTACCGCATCGTCCCTCTTGCGGTCGCCAAGCCTCGTGACACCTCCGAGCTGCTCGCGGTTCTCGCCGCCGCCCGCGAGGTCGGCGTCCCCGTCACGGGACGAGGCGCCGGCACGTCCTGCGCGGGCAACGCCCTGGGCGCTGGCCTCGTCGTGGACATGGGTGCCCACCTCAAGGCGGTCCTCGCGATCGACCCGGACGCGCGGACGGCAGTCGTCCAGCCGGGGCTCGTGCAGGAGACGCTCCAGCGTGCCGCCCGGCCGTACGGGCTCAGGTTCGGCCCCGACCCGTCGACCGCGACCCGGTGCACGATCGGCGGCATGGTCGGCAACAACGCGTGCGGCCCCCGGGCGCTGGGGTACGGAACGAGCGCCACGAACCTCCTCGACGCGAGCGTCGTGACCGGTACGGGTGAGGTGATGCGCCTCTCGGCCGCCTCGGGCTCCGCCACCGGACAGGCTCTGCTGGGGCTGGCCGAGTCCCACCGCGAGCTCGTCGAGCGCGAGTTCGGCCGCTTCGGGCGCCAGGTCTCGGGCTACTCCCTCGAGCACCTGCTCACCGGTGACGTCACCCGCTTCTTCGCCGGCAGCGAGGGCACGCTGGGGATCGCCACGGAGCTGACGGTGCGGCTCGTGCGGGACCCCCTCCACCGGCTGACGGTCGCCCTCGGCTACGCCTCGATGGCCGAGGCCGCGGATGCGACGGCGGTCGTCCTTCCCTTCGCACCGACAGCCGTCGAAGGCCTCGACCGCCGGATCGTCGACGTCGTCCGACGGCGCCTCGGCGACGCGGCCGTACCCCCTCTGCCGCGCGGTGACGGCTGGGTGTTCGTCGAGATCGCGGGCGACGACCTCGCGGAGGCACGTACCCGCGCGGAGGCCCTTGTGGCGTCAGCCGGTGCGCTGGAGGGCTGGCTGCCCGAGGGTCCCGCGGCCGCCGCCCTGTGGAAGATCCGGGCCGACGGCGCCGGCCTGGCGGGTGTCTCCCTCGCGAAGCCGGCCTACGCGGGGTGGGAGGACGCGGCCGTACCGCCGCTGTCGCTCGGCGCGTACCTGCGGGACTTCGACGCCCTGCTCGACTCGTACGGGCTGCACGGCCTTCCCTACGGCCACTTCGGCGACGGCTGCGTCCACTGCCGCATCGACTACCCGCTCACCGACGACGACGGCCCAGCCCGGTACCGCGAGTTCGTCACGGACGCCGCGCGGCTCGTGGCCTCGTACGGCGGGTCCCTGTCCGGGGAGCACGGTGACGGCCGGGCTCGCTCCGAGCTGCTCCGCGCGATGTACTCGCAGGACGCCATCGCGCTGTTCGGCGAGGTCAAGGCGCTGTTCGACCCCGACAACCTCATGAACCCCGGTGTCCTCGTCGATCCGGAGCCCGTCGACGGGCGCATCCGGGAATGGCAGCGCCGTGCCTCGGCGATCAGCCTCGAGCAGCCCCGGTTCGCGGCGGACGTCCACCGCTGCACAGGCGTGGGCAAGTGCGTCGCGGACGACTCCGACGGCGGTGTGATGTGCCCCACGTACCAGGCGACCCACGAGGAGGCGAAGTCGACCCGCGGCCGCGCGAGGGTGCTGCAGGAGATGGTCAACGGCACGCTCGTCGTGGACGGGTGGCGCTCGGCCGAGGTCTTCGAGGTCCTCGACACGTGCATCGCGTGCAAGGGCTGCTCGCGGGACTGCCCGACCGGTACGGACATGGCCGCGTACAAGTCGCACGTCCTCGACGAGGCCTACCGCGGTCGGGTACGCCCCCGCAGCCACTACTCGCTCGGCTGGCTGCCGCGCTGGATCCGTCTCGTCGGCCGGGTCCCGGGCCTGGGCACGCTCGCCAACGCGGTGCTGCAGGTGCCGGGAGTGGTCCACGTGGCGCGCTGGGCCGCGGGCGTCGACCAGCGCCGGCCGCTCCCCCGCTTCGCCTCCCGCCCGAACCGTCGCGCCGCGCAGGAGCGGGTCGAGGAGTCGCTCGTGCCTGGCGGGACCCCGTGCGTCATCTGGGTCGACTCGTTCACGAACGGCTTCGAGTCCAACAGCCTCGACGCGCTCGTCGCCGTGCTGCGCGACGCCGGCTACGACCCGACCTTTCTCGACCAGCAGGCCTGCTGCGGGCTCACGTGGATCACGACCGGCCAGCTCGACGGGGCACGCCGCCAGCTCCGGCACGCCCTCGACATCCTCCACCCGATCGTGGCCTCAGGAGTGCCCGTCGTCGGCGTCGAGCCCTCCTGCACAGCGGTGTGGCGCTCGGACGCCGCCGACCTCCTCCCCGACGACCCGCGGGTGCCGGACGTGGCCAAGGGCGTCCGCACGCTCGCTGAGCTGCTCACCACGACGCCGGGCTGGACCCCGCCCGACCTGTCGGGCATGCACGTCGTCGCGCAGCCGCACTGCCACCACGCCTCGGTGCTGGGCTGGCGCGCGGACGCAGCCGTCCTGGTACGGACCGGCGCCGACCTCGTCACGCTCGGCGGCTGCTGCGGCCTCGCCGGTAACTTCGGCGTCGAGCAGGGCCACTACGAGCTGTCGCTGGCCGTCGCGGAGAACGAGCTGCTGCCGGCGCTGCGCGAAGCGGGCCCGGACGCCGTCGTCCTCGCCGACGGCTTCAGCTGCCGCAAGCAGGTCTCCGACCTCACCGAGCTGAGCGGCGTGACCCTCGCCGAGCTCCTGCGAGGCTAGGCACGCTCGCGGTGAGCCGCACCTGCAGCCAGTGGCAGGTACGTGCACCCTGTCGCCCCTGTGCGACCGCTCGATGTGCAGGTCACTCGCCAGGGGCGGGCTCGCGCAACGTCGCGAGGGCGGCGACCAGCCTCTCGTTGAGACCGGCCAGCTCCTCGTACCCTTCTGGCACAGGCCCGCGGTACAAGGGCCGGACCGACCCGAGCACGTCGTACAGGCCGTCGCGGGTGGGCGTCCTCAGGAGGTCCCGGATGCCGCCGAGAGCGTACGAGTAGTCACGGGCGCGGCCGCGCCAGCCGGGGTTCTCCATGCGGTCGGTGTTGGCGTGCATGGCCTCGACGAGCTCCTCGAGCACGGTCCTCAGCTCGGCGAGCTGCGGGCCGCGGACCTCCAGGTTGAGTGCCCGTTCGGGCACCGGAGCCTCCTCGCCGCCGCCGAAGCGAGCCACCAGATCACTCAGCCAGCCCATGGGCCCCTCCTCAGCGTGTCAGCTTGCGATGCGTGGCGCGGTGCGGGCGAGCCGCCTCGGCACCCATGCGGGAGATCTTGTTC